>JBJOLU010000040.1:0-3924 GCA_046052705.1 Bacteroidota bacterium
CTGTGTTTTGCTCTTCCCAGAAATCATGCGGCCCTGGTTGTGCTGGGTCCCACTCGGCCCGTCATGGACAAACTGCGTGGTCAGTATCGCCGCGTGATCATTATCAAGAACAAGAAAAGCGCGGATCCCGGCGGAAACATCCTTCGGCATGCCGTGTCCGCCGCCTTGCAGCACTACCGCGACAAGCATGCGCACTCTCGCGTTCGCGTAACGGTAGATGTAGATTCGCAATCGGCTGTGTGAGCGTTCGTTGAGTAACGGCTAGGTGAGTCTTCATTCACAAACTGTGTCATGGAAACCCTCAAGGTTATATTGCAGCGGTTCGCCAAATACTACTAAAGATGTTGTATGAAAAAGATTGTGATGCTCGCGTTTGCGCTGCTGGCAAGCTTGAGTGCTTGCGACGAAGTAAACCCGCCCTACGAAAAAGGCGGTAGCGTTGAACCCTTTGATACTGCCGGCTACGAGATGCATGTATTGCTCGAAGAATTTACCGGTCACACTTGTCGTAACTGCCCGCTTGGCCACAAAGAGGCCCAGAAACTTCGCGACATCTACGGCGAAAAGGTAGTATCCATGGCGGTGCATGCGGGTGGGTTTGCCCTTCCGGAAAAAGACTATCCCGAAGACTTTCGTACTCCCGACGGCGATGGTTTAAATGCTGCCTTCAAGATTGCCGCTTATCCTGCAGGTGTGGTGAACCGCACTCCAACCGATGGTCAGTTGGTGCAAAATCTTACCTCGTGGGCGTCACTCGTCGATCAAATCGTTAAGCAGGAATCGGCATTCAAACTCAAGCTCACACCTCAATACGATAGCTCGGCTAAAACAGTAACGATACAGACCAAAATTCTTGTGCGCTCTGAATACACCAGCGACAAACCGGTTGCATTATTGTTCTACATTGTGGAAGATTCCGTGGTTGCGCCGCAATTGAATTTCAACAATCGCATTCCCGATTACGTTCATCGTGATGTGCTGCGCGCCGCTCCGCTTGGTGCATTTGGCAAGGCCGTGTTCAGCTCAACTACTATACCTGCACGAACCATTCACGACACCACGCTCAGCTATACGTTCACCGGCAGCACCGTTGTACCTACCAAGTGCAAAGCCATCGTGGCAGTGGCTCTTCAAGAGCCGGACTACAAGATTCTGCAAGTAGGAGAAGTGTACGTAGCGAAGAAAGACTAGCGCAGTTTGCCAAACCAAGATTTCATCGCATTTTTGCACTCGCCTTGCGCGCATCGGTACGTGCGCAAGTGAATGCCGGAGGGCTCGCATAATGGTATTGCAGCAGTCTTGAAAACTGCCGGGCGCAAGCCTGTGGGGGTTCGAGTCCCTCGCCCTCCGCTCCTTTCTTTGGTTCTCTGCGAACATCATCGCACCTTTTCGTACTTCCCGGCAAGCGCACACGCATCGGCACTCCATCGCACACAGCCCATCGCACACAGCTCATCGCTCGCTGCATATGTTGGTGCATTGTTCCTTTTCCGAAACAACACGTAGCCTAGGCAAAACAATGTGCATTCGGGCAGTGGTTACTTGGGTATCTGTGCATTCGGGTAGTGGTACACTTTGTCATTTTAGTGCTTCTCCATTGCGCCACGGTGTGTGATGTGGGAACAAAAAAAAGGATACCGGCCTGAAGCAAATATCCTTTTTCTAGAACTGCTCAGTGGAGATGCCGGGAGTCGAACCCGGGTCCGAAGTGCAGAGCGCGTAGCATACTCCATGCGTAGTCAATCTATGAGAATTCGCAAGTGTGCTCGCCGACCGACAGGCACATCACTTGCTATCGTTCTGTTGTTTAGTCGCTATCGCGGAACGCCACACGCAGCAACGATACACTGAGAAGCGTCACCGACGTCTGCAAGCAGTGTCACTCACAGGGCCGATGGAAAGCGGAACCGAAGCTCGACGCTTTCAACTATGATTGCTTATTAGGCAGCCATAGCGTAAGAGAAGGTGTTGCCTTCTATGGTTTCGCCGATTGTATTAACGAGCTTCACCGGCGGAGCTCGGCATGCATCTACGTCATTCTTCCACCCCGTCGAGACCATTTCATCCCCGCGTACCAACTATATCCGTGCCGTTCAGTTTTTGTGTGCTTCTCAAAGTGGATGTGCACTGCACTCCCGCATCTGAGTAACAATACTTCTATTCAAACGCTGCGATACCGGTAATATCCTGACCAAGAATCAAGGTGTGAATGTCGTGGGTACCCTCGTAGGTTTTTACCGACTCCAGGTTCCCTGCGTGACGCATAATCGGGTACTCGCTGAGAATACCATTGGCGCCGTGAATATCGCGAGCTACGCGAGCGATATCCAATGCCACTGCCACATTGTTTCGTTTAGCAAGAGACACCTGCTGCGGGCGCATGGACTTGCTGTCCTTCAACTGCGCAAGGCGCCAGTTCAAGAGCTGGCCCTTGGTGATCTCCGTGAGCATCCACGCGAGCTTATCTTGTACCAGCTGGAATCCAGCGATGGGCTTGCCGAATTGAACACGGCTCTTAGCATAATTCACGCTAGACTCATACGATGCCATAGCGCTGCCTATAGCACCCCACGCAATACCAAAGCGAGCTTGGGTAAGGCACGAGAGAGGCCCCTTCAAACCGGAAATGGAAAGCAGATTTCCTTCGGGAATCTCTACATCTTGGAAGATCAACTCGCTCGTTACGCTGGCACGAAGTGAGTGCTTGTTCTTCATCTCCGGGGCACTAAATCCCTTCATGCCCTTCTCGACTACAAAGCCATGCACCACGCCGTCCAGCTTGGCCCATACAACTGCTACATCTGCCAGCGAGCCGTTGGTGATCCACATCTTTGCGCCGTTCAAAAGAAATCCTCCGTCGATTCTCTTGGCATTGGTTAGCATGCCGGCCGGGTTACTCCCGTGATCGGGCTCGGTGAGACCGAAGCAACCAATAGCCTGCCCCGTTGCCAGCTTCGGCAACCACTTGGTGCGAATCTCCTCGGAACCATAGGAATACAACGGATACATCACCAGCGAGCTTTGCACACTGGCAAAGGAACGTACACCGGAATCGCCACGCTCCAGCTCCTGCATGGCAATACCGTAACAGGTATTATTCATTCCAGCGCAGCCATACTCCTGCGGAAGCGTCATTCCGAACACTCCAAGCTCACCCATTTTCGCTACCAGATCCATGGGAAAGTACGAGCCCTGGTAGGCCTGTTCAATCACCGGCATTACTTCGTTGTCCACGAAGTCGCGAATGGTCTGGCGTACCAGCTTTTCGTCGTCGCTAAGTAAATCGTCGATTGCGTAATAATCTACACCTTGAAAACCCATAGTTGTGATGTTGAGAGTTTAAGAAAGTAATGATCTAAGTAAGTGTACATGCAGTACTGTCGTGCGCTCGGCTGTGATGTACTGCATCGCTGAACTACATCTCTGCGCTTCATCGTCACAGTCAGCCCGTAGACGTTCGTGGCGGACACTTCATGTAAAGACTACATCAGTAACCGGAAATCGTCACGCACATCAGTCTTGATGGCAACGTGCCTCGCTACGCTTCATCTTAGCCCTTGATATCCACGTGACGTTCAGCATGATACGAACTGCGCACCAGCGGCCCCGACTCCACGTGGCGGAAGCCCATGCACATGCCAATAGAGCGATACTCGGCGAACTCATCGGGATGCACAAAACGATGCACCGGAAGGTGATTCTTTGTGGGCTGCAGATACTGCCCCAGAGTAAGAATATCGCATTGCACCTTCACCAAATCCTCCATCACCGCTACTACTTCTTCGCGTGTTTCGCCCAAGCCAAGCATGATTCCGGTTTTGGTATTCATACCCAACTGCTTTGCTTCGCGTAGCAGTTGTAAGCTCCATGGATACTTGCCCTGCGGCCGCACGCGGCGGTACAATCGTGGCACGGTTTCCGTAT
>JBJOLU010000041.1:0-14994 GCA_046052705.1 Bacteroidota bacterium
ACGAGCATGCCGACGAGATTCACCGCCAAGTTACGCGGGATGCTCTTGTTCGCATCTGTCGCACGGAAGAGCAGCAAATCCTAGCACTGGATGCAGCTCGCGAAGGTGCCGATGCCATCAATCTGTTGCTTGATGGAGTATACGAAAAATGGTGCTCGAACTAAGAATACACTCGTTTCAGGCACTAGTTCTTTGATTACGACGCCGCCCAACCACATTGGAGCGGCGTTTTTTTTGCCGCCGGCTTCATTTGTGTGAAACTCGTTCTCCAACGCATCCCGCCCCGAAAGCTACTTTACCGAATTGCCACATCCCTGTTTGTGAACCCGTTTTAGTGGAAAACCACAACTGTGCAACACATGTCCAGTAATAAAACAACGGTATTTACATGTAATTCAGCGCCCGGAATTATTGAAAAAACGGCTTTTTTGTGATTTTCCGGTTGTGTTTTTGGAAAAATCGCGGAGCAAAAATTCATTTTTCCGGTACGTATTTCCAGGGCATTAAAATCAATGAATGCAGAATGAAAAGTAACATCTTTGTGTTATGAAGCAGGGCCATTCATCCCTGTGAGCGAAATGCGGGATCAGTCTACCTCTAGGGTTTCACGGCAGAAGGTACCCACATGTTTTCATCATCGTCCGGTCAGAAACTACAAGTTCCTTGCAGCCCGGCGTACCTTTTGTAAAGCAAATCCAATGGCGACCCTAATGTTACCATTGGTACACGACCGTGAACCGTATACTAGAGAATCGAGCACGTTGCCATGCCCGCTATTTCTTCACATAATTTAATGGATGGACGTATGAGTACACCACCTGCCTGGCACGCAACCATGACTGCCGTTGCCGGACAATTGTACCGCTCCTTCGGATACACATCGGCTCAAGACCGTTCCGATGCGTTACAAAATGCCCTCCTTCGATTGCTGTCGCTCCAGCAAACGTCGGGACTGATAATGAACGATGACGACATGCGTAAATGGCTGCATTGTGTGGCCACGCGAATGCTTGTTGATTCGCATCGAGGACGGCGGTACCTGCAAAACTTTTCGGACTCTGCCGAAACCGACGACGACATTCCCCTTGGCGTTCGAGAGGACGCTACCACCGCTCCCGCAGCGAGTTCAGATATTGGCATGGATATTGGCTCCGCTCTGTACCGCTTATCGCCTTCTCTGCGATTTCCCTTTGAACTTCATTCGCAGGGCTTTAACTGCGAGGAAATTGCAGGCGTGCTTAACATCTCCAGAGATGCCGCGCACAAGCGCGTTCAGCGCGCACGCCGAGAAATGCGCCGCTACCTACGCGACTATCTTTAGTAACGTAGCGCAGGAACACGGATAACCATAGCAAGAGGCAGCTCGATGTTTATAGCACACCGATACCTGCCTCTTTCCGCTCCTTCATGACTCGAAGTATGGTTTGCCATACCTTATCATATGGAATGAGTTCCACCGCTTCCTGTTCCCGGCGGTCTGAAGTACTGGTGTGTGTGCGCAGCTCAGCTGCTAAACGCGCTGACTGACGTTGCGTTTTCACAACGTCGAAATCGCATTGCACCATAATGTGTAGCAACCTCACAAACACATCCAGGCGTGGACTCATATTTCTCAGTTTCTTTCGGCGAAGTGTTTGTAGAGACTCATCTCGCATCTCTATAGCAGCGTAATCACATCGCATAAAAGCATCGAGTATTTGCGCCACGGCTATGCAGGCATTGAGTGCACCATACTTTCCATCATACGCTCTGCGTGTAGCTAGAGGTGGTTTTTTGTCAGTTGAGTGCACAATAGAATCGCGACTATTCATAAGGGCCGCAAATCTCACATACACACTTAGCATTTGGCATACATCGTCGTAGTAATGGTCGTCGTTATACATAGATGATCCCGTATACTGGACCATCTCGTGCAGATACTCCGTTGCTGTTTCGTGCCTTACCTGACCCAAGTTCATTATCACAACGCGCACACGATACTCCATCCACACCTCGGTGCCCGCGCGAAGGGCGTCTTCACATTCCCATTGCAGTCGGTTGGCAGATTCTGTTTCCCACCTCCAGTGCCGAACAAGCATGGCATCCATAGCGATACGCGCCATGCAAAGCCTAGACCTCAAAAACGGATACTCCTTGAAGTACTCATCCATCTCTGTATACACCAAAAGAACATCATCATAATCGCGGCAAGACACGGCTCGCTTTCGTCGCGCCTCGAACCACAGCATATGTATTGCATGCACAGAATACAAAGCCCTTAACTTACTTATTGATTGCACTGCTTTTTCCAGCTCCTGCTTAATATCTTTCCTGGTACCTTGCCAAACTGAATGGAACGGGTTATCAATGCTTAAGTCGAGAGCTTCCTGCTCTGCAGCTAGCGCATGTATCCAATATCGCGCGTCACTCACCGCCACGTTATCGTTCACGGCACGGCCTCGCGATTGGTGCAAATCAGAGAGCACTCTCACGGCCGCTACTACTTCAGCACTCAGCATGAATCGCTTAGCTAATCGAAGCAATCGTAACGCGATAGATCCGGCGGCTTCGTCTTCGCCAATAGACATAAGCACATGTATCACATGAAGGTACTGCAGCGCGTTCGCACGGGCATTGTCGTAGGGAAAATCACCGGCCTCGCCAGTTGAGCCGCCGGCAATAACTCTGCACAGGTCGTCGAATAAACGTGTCTTTATGCTCTGGTAGGTTGTGGCGGGAACTCGGTGGCGATCAGGATAGAGCAATCTTCGTGCATCATCGTCGCTGACAATTGCACCATTGCGAAGCGCAGCAAACAGCTCCTGCACTTTTGTGGTTCCGGTGCCGTGATCCGTCTGCTGAGCCGCGGAACGCGGTTGAATTATTTGTACCGCCACTTCAGCAAGTGTTCGAAGAGTACGCACACTCTCTCCTTTCTTTCGGTAGTATTATTCTGCGAATAACATACAAAGAAGAGATTTAATTCACCGAGATATATCTGTAACTCTAAGCCCTTCTAAAAAGGGCACCGGGATTTATTAGCTATCGCCGTGATGCGCAAATAGCGGATGGCAGACGGTTTAAACACACCGACGATTACCCTTACTCTATGTCTTTAATAAACTCAATTGCTTCTTGCTGGCGCTTTTGATCACCCGGCTCCAGGGGTTTCAATGTTGATATTCTGCGAGCTACAGCCAATGCTTCCTGTTCACGGTCTCCTTCGGCTAAGCAGCGCGCATATTCCAGCTCGAACATGATAAAATCTTTGCGCAGTTCTCTGGCTTTGCTTAGGTACTGCAGAGCTTCGTCGTAATTACCCCAGCCCAAGCCCAAGGGCAAGCGAACAAATTTCGGCTTGCGCTGAACGTTTAAATGTGTGCGGCCTAATATGTAGTAAGCAGCGGCCAGGCGCTGGGGTGTGTCGTTGCGTAATTGAATGGCCTTCGTGGCGTCATCGCGTACTTGAGTAACCACCGCGCCTACACTGAATATCCCCTTGGTCAAAGCGATCTTTCCGTTCGCTGCTGCGCGATATACATAGGCGCCCATGCACGAGGAGTTCTTTTGCAAAGCTTTATTAGCAGCATCAACTGCTTGGTTGTACATGGTAATGCGCTTGTTCTCGTCCTGCTCTTGATCGCTGAGCATCACCAGCACTCTGGACAAACGATACAATGCCTGGCACGAAGAAGGGTCTTCCTGCAAAGCTCTATCTATAGTTTGTTTTGCGCCGCGCACATCCAGTGCCTCTATCTGAGAGTCGAACTGCGTGCACAGAGTATTTACGTCTGCATATACTGTACTTGCGGCGAGGAACAACACAAGTAAATAGGCGCGGACAGCAACTGAGAGCTTCATAGTTATTGGAGTAAAGTGAGATGTGCGAGCATATCAGCAATTGCTTTTGAGAGATTGCTACTACAGTGCCGCGAAAATGCACAGTGAGCTGCGTTGCAAAAAACTATCTTGCGCCGTCTTGCTTTATGAGCCTAACACTTCAGGGGAGAAGAATGTCACATCGTCTGCGCAGCTTCGACATCACCATGCTGGTGATATCCTTAGTGATTGGTATAGGGATATTCCGCACGCCGCAAATTGTGGCTCAGCAAGCTGGCACACTACCACTGTTTGCGCTGGCGTGGGTGCTGGGCGCATTCTGTAGTATGTGCGGCGCGCTCACCTTTGCCCGCATTGGCACAATGCATCCTGTGGCCGGAGGTTTTTACTCCATATTTAGTACCAGCTATCATCCGGGTTTGGCGTTCGCAATGAATTGGTCGTTGGTGGTAACTAACGCCGCGAGCATGGCCGGAGTGGCGCTTATAGGAGCAGAGTATTTAGCGCCGGTGATTGTGCAGGGCCCGGTGCGCGACATTCACCTGCATGCTATAGTCTGTACCATTGTGCTTACGTTGTACATGTTCAACGTGCGCGGCTTGCGCTGGGGAGCAGGAACTCAGAACGCGCTCAGTCTTCTAAAGATTGTCATGATTCTTGGGCTAAGCTCCTTGATGTTTTTCGTGATGGGAAACGTGTCGGGGCCGCAACCAATTCACGAATCGTTGCAACAGAGTGCCGGCGGTGCATCGCTCCATGATCAGGCGACTTGGTACTCCGCGCTTGGCGCCGCCCTGATCTCGGTATTCTTCACCTATGGGGGCTATCAAAGCACCATTAATATCGGTTCGGATATCGATACGCCGCAACGCACCTTTCCTCGTGGAATTATCAGCGCCATGATCATCGTGCTACTGCTGTATGGCTTTGTCAATCTTGCATATGTGTATGTGCTGGGATTCGAGGCCGTGAAGACCTCACCGTTGGTGGCGGCGCAACTTGCGTCGGCGGTGTTTGGCGAGAATGGCATGCGTGTAACAGGAATTGTGATTGTGGTGTCGGTGTTGGGATTCCTGAACTCCGGCCTGATGTGCCTTCCGCAAACAATGACAGCCATGGCCGAAGACGGCATGCTGCCCTCGTACTTTGCGCGTTCCAAGCACGGCGAAGCAGTGAACGCCCGAACCCTTACCGTGTTTACCGTGCTCATGCTGGTGTTGTATTTCGGGCTGGGAACATTTCAGCGGCTCATGAACTACGTGATGTTTACCGACTCCATGGCACTTGCGCTTGGAGCGGGGTGTGTGTATGTGTTATCTGCTAAAAGTAAAAGCAACGATAATATTCCTATACCTTCTCTTCTATCTTGGATTAGTCATTTTATGGTACCGGCTGTGTTCATTGTAATCATGCTGATTGTTACCCTGAACGTTACTATTTCCGAGCCCGGCAACGCCATTGCCGGCACTATGGTGTTTATGCTTGGAGCGCTTGTGTTTATTCTGCGTCGGCGAGTTTTAGTTAAAGGTAAAAAGGTATAATTATTATTACGATAATATTTTAGTACGTATAGTTTCATGCCAACCTTTAGTGCTATTTTATTCCTGCAGTGGCGCGGGGTTTTTTATTCGATAGAAAACTCCTAATCTCTACCACCGCCACTACACTTTTTGCAGACGTATTGTTTGCCGCTATTGGTTTATGCGCCCATCACCGAAGATACATGTTCGTGTTTGCACTAATGTCTCGTGCGTACTTCGCGGCGGCGATGATGTGTTCGACAGCCTTTGCCGGCATGTGAAGTGCGACGACCCCGCAGTAGCGAAATCGCGGGGCGTAGTAGTGGAACGCACTACCTGCTTGGGCCACTGCACCCATGCCCCCGTGGTAGCGGTAAACGACGACCTTTACGAAGATGTAAGCGTGGACGACCTTCCCGACTTATACAAAGAGATCGGCCTCTGATCTTTTCTCCTTCCGGCTTGCTGTTGTGATCTCGTGATGCAGTAAAGTAGTAGTCGCTGTTGAGCGATCCTTATTCATTCCGATTCATTCCGATTCATTCCTGATGTGCCAGTGATGTCTCACGGCCCGCCCGCTGCGTCGTTCTGTTTCGCTCTATGCCCCATAGGTGCGATATTTGCGCTCGCTTCACTACTGCCTACTGCGTGTATGTTCAATCCCCTACCGGAAAAAATCTCCTATCCTGAGCTCGAGGAAAACATCCTGGACTTCTGGGAAACCAGCGGTGTGTTTCAGCAATCGCTTGAACAGCGTGAGCGAGAGAATGCGCCATGGTTCAATTTCTACGAGGGACCTCCCACTGCCAATGGTGCACCCGGCATTCACCATGTGATGGCGCGTACCCTGAAGGATCTGGTGTGCCGGTACAAAACCATGCGCGGCTACTACGTGCGGCGCCAAGCCGGTTGGGATACGCACGGTTTGCCCGTAGAGATTGCCGTAAGCAAGCAGTTGAACCTGGTTACCAGAGACGACATCGCCGCGTACGGTATCGACCGCTACAACAAAGCTTGCCGCGACTTAGTAAATCATCATATCACCATGCAAGGTGGCTGGCGAACGCTTACCCGCCGCATGGGCTATTGGGTAGACATGGACAGCGCGTACATCACCTGCACCAACGAGTATATCGAATCGGTGTGGTGGGCGTTGAAACAGTACTTTGATAAAGGGCTTATCTACAAGGGATTCAAGGTGGTGCCGCAATCGCCCACTATCGAAACGCCGTTGTCGTCGCACGAGTTGTCGTTGGGGTATAAGGAGGTGCGCGATCCCAACGTGTATCTGCGTTTGCGTATCACGGAATCGCCGCGAACCGAGCTCAATGGCGCATCGATACTGGTATGGACCACGACGCCCTGGACCTTGTTTGCCAATGTGGCGCTGGCTGTGGGAGAGAACATCGAATACGCCCATGTTCGTGTAACCACACAGCACGATGGAAACGAGCAGATCAATCATTATGTACTTGCCACATCGCGGTTGAGTATTCTGGATGGAACCGTAGAAGTGCTGAGCACCTTCAGCGGTAAGGAAATACTGGGTTCTCGCTACGAGGCAATTTTCCCTGATGTGGAGTTGGATCTTCACGCACACCCCAATGCCTTGAGCATTGTGCATGGCGATTTTGTATCCACGGAAGACGGCAGCGGTGTGGTGCACTTAGCACCTGCATTCGGAACGGATGATTTTGACGCGCACAAGAAGTACAACCTGCCCATGCCGGTACATGTTACTCCCAACGGTCACTTCAAAGAGATAATCAAAGACTTTGCCGGACGTGCCATCAAAACCTTCACTTATGCCGATGGCAGTGTGGAAGAAGGATCGGACAAGGACATCATTATTGCTCTGAAGAAAGCGGGAAAAATTTTGAAGTCGTCCATGGACTACCTTCACAATTACCCTCACTGCTGGCGCACCGGAAACCCCGTGATGTACTACGCGCGCGACTCCTGGTTTATCAGCTCGCCCAAGTATCGCGAGCGCATGATCGAACTCAACAAGACCATTACCTGGCAGCCCGAGGAAATCGGTAGCGGTCGCTTTGGCAACTGGCTGGATGATGTTAAGGATTGGTCACTTTCTCGCGATAGATTTTGGGGTACACCTCTTCCCATTTGGGTAAGCGAAGACGGCAGTGATGCTTTTGCCGTGGGATCTATAGAGGAACTCATGGAGGGCTTCTACCTTACTCCCGGCGGTGCACGCGTACCCGTGGCAGTTTCCGATGCAGAGCTCGATCTTCATCGTCCCTTCGTGGATAACATTGTGTTCGAGCGCAACGGCAAAACATACAAGCGCGTGAGCGAGGTAATCGATGTGTGGTTCGACAGCGGCTCGATGCCCTTTGCGCAATTCCATTACCCCTTCGAGAACAAGGAACTTTTCGAAAAGTCGTTCCCTGCAGATTTTATCGCCGAAGGTATAGACCAAACTCGCGGATGGTTCTACACGCTGCACAACATCGGCACCGCGGTGTTCGATAAACCCGCGTATCGTTCGGTGGTGGTGAACGAACTGGTGCTGGACAAAGACGGCAAGAAAATGAGCAAGAGCCTGGGGAACACGGTTGATCCCTTTGCTATGATGAACACTTACGGCGCCGATGCGCTACGCTGGTACTTCATGGTAAGCAATCCGCCGTGGAAGCCCACGCGATTCGCAGAGAAGGATATTGCCGATACCGTGATTGCCGATTTCTTCCGCTCGCTCACCAATACATACGCATTCTTTGCACTGTATGCTAATGTGGATGGATTCACCGGCACCGAGCCCATGGTGCCCGTTGATGAGCGCCCGGAGATCGATCGCTGGATATTGAGTGCATTACACTCACTTCGAATTTCGTACTGCACCTATATGGATGCTTACGATATCACGCGTGCAGCCCGCGCCGTGCAAGACTTTGTTCGCAACGATGTATCCAACTGGTATGTTCGTCGCAACAGACGTCGCTTCTGGAAGGGCGAGAGCGACGCCGACAAAACCGCAGCGTATCAAACACTTCGCACGGTGCTCATGGATGTTAGCGAGCTCATCGCTCCCATCGCGCCGTTCTTGGCGGAAGAGTTATATCAACGCTTGGCAGTGGACGGAGATATATCCTCCGTGCATTTGCGCACCTTGCATCCGGGCGATGGAGCCGCCGTAGACGCCGACCTGGAACGCCGCATGGCTGCAGCGCAGCGCATTGTGTTCCTTGCTCGATCGCTTCGCGAAAAATCAAAAATCAAAACACGGCAACCATTGCAGCGCATTCTTGTGCCGGTGATGACTCCCCAGCAGCGCCGAGACATCCAAGCTGTAGAGAGTTTGATTTGCGAGGAGATCAACGTAAAGGGCATCGAGTATGTTACCGACGATGCCGGTATAGTGCGACGCAGTGCCAAAGCTAATTTTAAGTCGATGGGCAAAAAGGCCGGCAAGAACATGAAGGCCATTGCCGATATCATTCGCACCTTTACGAACGATCACATACGCATTCTTCAACGCGGCGAGTTTGTTCCTGTAACGGTAGAAAATGAAACGTACTCGATTACCCTGGAGGATGTAGAAATTCTCTCCGAGGATATCGAGGGATGGCTGGTAGCAAGCGAGGGCGACACTACCGTTGCTCTGGATACCGAGCTTACTCCCGCTTTGGTGGCAGAGGGCCATGCTCGCGAGTTTGTTAATCGCGTGCAGAACCTTCGCAAGAAGGCGGGCCTGGAGGTTACCGATCGCGTGGTGATTCGATTCAGCACCGGCAGTGATGTTCTTCGTAGTGCTTTGCAAAGTACCTCGGAGTATATCTGCACGGAAACACTTGCCACTGCGCTGGAGCACCATGAACTCACAGACGGCGAGGCCACAGACATCAACGAATTGGATGTGGTGATTCAGGTTGAAAAGGCATAACGTCCGTGGTGACAGCAAGCTTAGAGCCGATAGCTTGAGCCGATAGCTTGGAGCAGATGGCTTAAGCAGCAAGTGAATAAGCCGAGCGCATACATATGCCTTCATACATTTTCAGGAACCTTATGACTTCAGGTCTGCGCGCAGCGCAGCTAGTGCCCACCGGTGTTTCGGGAACGGAGAAATCCATTCTTCCTAATGGCGTGCGCGTTATCACCGAGCATGTTCCCGGCGCGCACTCTTTTGCGCTGGGCATTTGGGTGAATGTGGGTACGCGCGATGAAGACCCAACCACGGCCGGCATAGCGCATATGATCGAGCACTTAGTGTTTCGGCGCAGCAGCACACGCAGTTCGCGCCAGATTGCATCGGCCTTCGAGGCGCGCGGCGCCTATGTAAATGCCTTTACGAGCAAAGAGCAAACGTGCTACTATGTACGCGCTTTGGATGCGCATTTTCATTCTTGCCTGAAGGTACTGAGCGATATCGTGATGAACCCCTTGTTCCACGCTCGCGATGTTGAGAAAGAGCGCAGCGTGATTCTGGAGGAGCTCAAGAGCTACGACGACGAACCCGAGGAGTTGATTCTGGATATTGCCGAGCAGCATTTGTTTGGCGATCACCCCATGGGGCTGCCTATTGCCGGGCATGCGCATACCGTACAGGCAATTCGCGTGAAGCATCTGCGCGAGTTTCACAGTGCGTGGTATCATCCCGGAAACATCACAGTGGCTGTGGCCGGAGGCATGGAGCATAGCGACATTGTTCGCGCCGTGAGCGAGGTAATGAAGCACCATACGGCTAAGCGGGGCTCGCGCTACCGAGTGCCGAATGCACGCACGCTGCCCCGAGCTCGCCGAGCGTCAGTTCATTCCATGGAACGTCCTTTTCAGCAAACGCACTTGTGCTTTGTGCGGCGCACCACAGGTGTTCGCCATCCGCAGCGCTGGGCGCTTACATTGCTGAACACCATTCTTGGCGATGGCATGAGCTCGCGCCTGCATCAACGCATTCGCGATAAACTTGGCGGTGCCTATTCGGTGAATTCAACCCTGCAGCTGCTTACCGATTGCGGTGTGATGGCAGTGTATGCCGGCGTGGAGCGCTCTTCGGCAGCACGCATCGAACAGGCATTGAAAAAAGAATTGAATAGTCTTGCCGCCGGCGTGAGTGCCACCGAGCTTCGACGGGCCAAGGAACAAGTAAAGTCCGGAATGATTATGTCGTTGGAGAGCATGTCTGCCCGCATGAACTCGCTGGCCAAAGCCGAGTTGGAAGAAGGTGTATTCGAAGAAGTTCGCCACACTCTGGAAGCTATAGACTCCGTGACTATAGCAGATATGAAATCCACTGCCGAAGCTCTTGGTGCTGCCACCGCATGGACGCAGGTTCGTATCGTGGGTTCAGAGTAAGCGATGAGTGATGAGAAGATTCAATCCATTCAACAAACTCAATCCATTCTATCCATTCAATGAGTACTGCGCCTTGCATCGTGTATATGGGTACTGCGGACTTCGGTGTTCCCGCATTGTCTGCGTTGCATCACACCTTTGGCGTGAAGGCAGTGGTTACCATTCCCGATGTACCTGTTGGCCGTGGCCGCAGTGTGAAGCCGTCGCCCATTAAAACGGCTGCGCTGAATCTTGGTATCGAAACTATACTGCAGCCCGCTTCACTGCGCGATCCGGAGTTTGTGGAAGAACTTCGGCAACTGCAGCCGGATATTATCTGCGTGATTGCCTTTCGTATTCTGCCGCGCGTCGTGTATTCGCTTGCCAAACGCGGCGCCTTTAACGTGCATGGCAGCTTGCTTCCTAAGTACCGCGGTGCGGCTCCCATTCATCACGCAATAATGAACGGCGATGATGTGAGCGGCGTGACGTCGTTTTTACTCAACGATGTAGTGGACACAGGTACAATGCTGTGCCAAGCGGAGCAAGCCATTCCGGATGGAACCACAACGGGCGAACTCTATGCAGCGCTGATGCCTCATGCTGCCAATGTGGCTGTGCAAACCGTGCACCTGCTTCTGCAGGATGAGATAGCACCCCAAGTACAGGATGAGTCTCTGGCTTCCGCAGCGCCTAAAGTGTGGCGCGAGCAAAGCAGTATCGATTGGCAACAACCCGCACGCCGTGTGCGGCAATATATCTTGGGATTATCGCCTTTGCCATGTGCATGGACCATGATGAACGGCGATCGTGTGAAGATCTACAGGGCTTCTGTTGCCGGCGGCATCGCTATGCCTGCCGGAAGTTGGAAGATGGATGGCAGCGATTGGTATGTAGGATGCGGCGATACAGCTCTGCGGCTGGACGAAGTGCAACTACCCGGCAAGCCGCCAATGAAAACAGAGGATTTCTTACGCGGATGGCGCGGAGACAAAAGCGGTCTGTTTGCTCGTGAGTAAACGCTGCTTGCGCATTTGTTGGCGCAATGCGTTTGGTTGCGACCACTGAATGCCGATATTGTATCTGTGCGTGAATGATGAAAGTCGCATAATTATTTCCACCGGTTTTTTTGTGCCATGAAAACACTGCGCGAATTCGTTCTTTCTTCCCAACAGTTTGTGGTTGCCCATCGTGGCTCGTCCGGCACCGCACCGGAGAACACTCTCTCTGCGCTTCGCGAGGCCATTGCCACCGGTGCGAAGATGATGGAGATTGATGTGCGCCTAACCAGCGACAACGAAGTAGTGCTGCTTCACGACCACGTGATGGGACGCACCACCAGCGGCAGCGGCAAAATGCAATCGATGACATGGGCGCAGCTGCAGCAGCTCGATGCCGGCTCGTGGTTCGGTGCAGGGTTTGCCGGCGAGCGTATACCGCACCTGCGCGAGGCGCTGGCTTTGCTGCGCGAGCACGAGTGCTATGTGAATATCGAGATCAAACCACCCTCGGCCACCGACAATGCTGCCGATCGCGTAGAGCGCATTGTAAAGGTTGTGGAAGAACAAAACATGCTGCAGAACACCTTGTTCGGATCCTTTCATCACGAGTCTTTGCGCGCTCTTAAAGCTCATCACCCCACTGCGCACACGGCGGCCATTATGGTGCCCGGCGATAAGCGCATGCCGTCGGAGATTGCTTCGGCTATAGGATGCGAGGCCTTTGTGTGTTCGCTTCGCGAATGCACGCACAAGCGTGTGAACGATGCGGTGGATCATGGGTTGTATGTGGGTGTGTATGGTGTAGATACCGAAGAGCAATTACACAAGGTGCTGAAGTACAACGTCAGCGCCATCGTAACGAACTTTCCTCAACGCATTTTCGCGGCATTGCATGCCGGCAGTGATTCGGATAAACGTTCCGTCAAAGCCTCGAGCAAACGTTCCGTCAAAGCCTCGAGCCGCAGCGGCTCAGGCAGCGCAAAGGTGCAAGCCGCAAAGCGAGCATGAGTGCCGGCCGGGAGACAAACACCGCTCGCCTGCTGCACACCGTGCATAAGCACCGCTCAACGGTATTCCAAAAGCCACCATCTGCCCACACAGTTCAGGCCTTCGCCGAGGTGCGCGATATACTAACGCAGGCTGCATCTGCCGGCCGGCAGTGCATACTTGATTCGTGCTGCGGAACAGCGCAGAGCACCATGCATCTTGCGGTACACAATCCGGATGCTCTGGTACTTGGCATTGATCGATCGGCTGTGCGCTTGGAAGCCGCACCAAACCTGCCTTCGAACGCTATCGTTCTGCGTGCCGAGTGCGCCGACTTTTGGGAACTCTGTGCGCGCAACTCTCTGCGCTTTGATTATCACAGTATCTATTACCCCAACCCCTATCCTAAAAGCGAGCATCTGATGCGAAGGTGGTATGCACATCCGGCCTTTCCTGCAGCTATGAGAATAAGCTGGTCGATGGAAGTGCGGAGCAACATGCAGTGGTATGTGCAGGAGTGCGCAGTGGTGCTTGGGGACTACGGCGTACAGGCCCGGGCAGAGCAATTCGTACCCGATTCGCCTATCACCGCTTTCGAAAAAAAATATGCGGAATCGGGTCACACCCTGTGGCGCGTTCGGGGCGATATTCCCGGAAAAAAGTCGTGAAGGGATTATCCCTGCTGCGTGTAACTTCGTGTATGTCTTTGCCCCTACATCACACGCCCATTCGTTCATGGCTCGAGCCGCGAATAGTTGTGCTACGCAAGCTTCTGAGTTTGGTAGTGCTATTGGCGTATGCGTCTATGAGCGCGCGGCAAATGCAGAGCGTGGCGCAAGTGCAGAGCGCGCAGACTGCAAGCATTGTGCCCGGCTTTAATGCTACGCAGGCCGAACTTCGCAGCAATTTTTCTATCATGGATTCGTTGTGCGCGAGCGCTGCACAGCGCTTCAGCACTGCTTTAGCGGGCGGTAGTTATGTTACTGACATTTCGCTTACGGTGGCAAATCATCCGGCATCGTGGCTGGTACGCCAGCACCTGCTTGCTGCTCAGAACAAAGCTCATCGCGGTAATGTTGGTATGTGCACGGTGAACATCGTGGAGTGCGGTGTGCTCTACACCTCGCTTCCGGAAAAAGACTCCCTTCAACGCCGATGCCGCGTGGAACTTCGTGGCATTGCCGGCTCGGAGGTGATAAGCCCGGTGGAGTGTATGTATGTAGATACTATTGCGCGAGCCGATGTATCACGCGCCGAGTCTCCGCGCCACGAAGCCTTCGTTGCGGCGCTTCCGGCGCCGCAGCTAACGATGTGGGACGAAATTCTGGAGCCGCTGCTTGTGGTGGGTGCTCTGGCAACCACCGTTGTGTTGTTGTTCACGGTGCGCTCGCAGTAACAGTTGCTGTAAAGTGCGCGCCCTTGCTATTGCCTTCTACTCTGTACTAAAAACTCATGGAAATCTCTGAAGACACCTATACCGTAGTGGAGTATCTGGAACGTTTTTCCAACAACTCCTTGCGCAAGAAAAACGACATGCTCGCAATTCTGGAATTGGCCTCGATCACTCTGAATGCCGATGTGATTTCGCACATGAGTTTTCATGGATCTGCTGTATGGCGCATCTTCTCTGTGATGCGCAAAACTCAACCCGGTAGCGAGAGTTTCGTAAAACTCGAGCAGGAATTTTCGGTGTCGCTCAACGAAATGCGCGTGGGATTACTTGCAGTGCTGGAGCACGCAAACGAGGAAATATCTCAACGCTTCAACGACGTGTACCTGGGCATGAGCGGCGGAGTGGCCAAGAATCTCACCGATTTGGCTCACGACTTCTCGCAGTTCAAGGACCTGCAAAATGCCGGCCGCCGCGGCGACGTAGGCGCCTCTTAGCGAAGTGACGTTGTCGAGGCTCCTCCCCACGAGGTCTTCGAGCGAAGTCGAGAAGCAAGCGGAGTAGAAGGTCTGGATGCTGAAGAAAAGCGAGGCCCGCCCCCGCGAGGTCTTCGAGCGAAGTCGAGCGCCGTCCCGAGCGGAGCCGAGGGAAAGCAAGCGGGACACGAGGTTTGGAAGCTCAACATCAGAGCGAGGTCTGACGCCGGAGGTCCCTGAGCGGAGTCGAAGGGCCGAGGGCGCTGCGCGCTTGGAAGCTCAACACGCGCGCACGCTGCGCTCTTCGGGTCGGAAAGGGTTTTTGATTGACTAGTTCAAAAAATTAATTCCTATGAAGTACATTTCTTGAGTTTCCAGACCTCGCGGGGAGAAGCCTCGCGCAACGATGACGCTCGAGTTTTTAGTTTCCATGCGTCTAGTCCCGCTTGCTTCTCGACTGCGCTCGAAGACCTCGCGGAAAGAATCTTCGCCAACATTACTGCGCTCGC
>JBJOLU010000042.1:0-4555 GCA_046052705.1 Bacteroidota bacterium
TGAACCTACAACCTTCGGGTTATGAGCCCGACGAGCTACCAATTGCTCTACCCCGCGTCCGTTATAGGTCACAAAAGTAGGCAATCGCCGGCAGGTGACCAAAAGCTTTCGCAGCTTTCGCAGCTTTCGCTTTTCCGCGCGTGGAAACACATTGAGCATGATTGATACGGCAAGGTGTGAGGCCACAGGCAAGTGCTATAGTTGTAGAGCCGAAGCGATGATTCTTCAGTGAAGAGCTTTAGCATATCCTCGGCGAACTTTCTCAAATCACCGGCGAATTTTCGGAAATCACCCATGAATTTTCGCGCACTCTCCAGGTTCCTGCTGAGTAATTTTGCCGAGGTGCCGCTTGGCGGCACACTACAGTCAGTTCGCTACATTTTGCCTAGGGATATACTACCACCTACTACCGCATGAAGATTTCGCACAACTGGTTACAAGAGTTTGTTGACATTCGCCTTACTCCATCTGAGCTCTCCGATGCACTGAACATGCTGGGCATCGAGGTAGAGGGCTTCGAGGATAGACGCGCGATGTACGATGGTTTTGTCGTCGCTCGCGTAGAGACTAAAGAGAAGCATCCAAAGGCCGACAAACTTTCGGTGTGTACCGTGTTCGATGGAACCGACACACGCACCGTGGTATGCGGTGCCACAAATGTCGATGCAGGGCAGACCATTGTGCTTGCAAAGCCCGGTTCCACCGTTCCACGCGATGGTTACCAAATTGGTGTGCGTGCACTGCGCGGAGTGGAATCACACGGCATGATCTGCAGCAAATCGGAATTGATGTTGCCGGAAGATATAGACGGCATCTGGGTTTTAGACCCTTTGATTCCCCTTGGCGCGCCTGCCGGCGAAGCATTGGGCTTGAGCGATGTGATCTACGAAATGAGCATCACGCCGAATCGCGCCGATGCTTTATCGCACCTGGGTATAGCCCGTGTGATAGCTGCGTATCAAGGTACGGACATTCGTATGCCGGTGCCCACGGTACGGGAGAATTCAAGTGAGATTGCGAATGCAAATACAGATACTAACGCAAATGCAAAGGCAGCTGTGACAGTGCAGGTAAACGATGCCGCTGCATGCCCCAGATATTTGGCGCGTGAAGTTCGTAGCGTATCCGCAGTGCCCTCGCCGCTGTGGCTGCAACAGCGCTTGGAATCGGTTGGTCTGCGTCCACGCAACGTGATTGTTGATATCACCAACTTCGTCCTTATGGAATGCGGCCATCCATTGCATGCATTTGATGCCGATGTTGTGCACCATGGCGGTATCGTGGTGGAGCCGGCATCCGAAGGAGAGCGATTTGTAACGCTGGACGGTAAAGAGAGAATTCTCGATGCCAACATGCTTATGATTCGCGATAGCGAGAAAAGCTTAGCAGTAGCCGGTGTGATGGGAGGTCAGAACTCTGCTATCACCGAGCACACCAAGAATGTACTTATCGAGTCTGCATACTTTGCGCCCTCGTCTATACGCCGCACGGCACGCCGCCTAGGAATTTCCTCCGATGCCTCCTATCGCTTTGAACGGGGAACCGATATCAATGTGCTGGAGTATGCGGTGAATCGAGCAGCGCAGCTTATGCAACAGCTTGCAGGCGGCGAACCCGGTAGTTGCACTACCAACGGTTTTACCGAAGTGTATCCCCGGCCGGTTGCAAAAAAGATTATTCCTCTTCGCTTCGAGCGCGTGCGTTCCGTGCTGGGTATAGAGCTTAGCAACGATGTAATACTGCAGCGCTTATCCAGGCTCGACTGCGCTATCACGGAGCAGAGCGCCGATGCTGTGCACATTGAAGCACCCTCGTATCGCGTGGACCTCAACGAAGAAATTGATGTGATAGAAGACATTGCGATTATCGGTCATTACGATAGCATTCCCGTGGCTGCCGAAACAATAGACGTATCGGGCAAGGAGGCTTTCCCTGCGCAGTTCGTGGAAGCAGGTATGAAGAAGCGTATTCGTACTATACTCTCGATGAGCGGCTTGCACGAAATTGTTACGCAGAATCAAACCGATCCCCAGAGTGATGCGCTTTGCGGTGGTGGAGGAATTGTATTGCAAAATCCGCTGGGCGAGGAATTGTCGGTGATGCGGTCGTCGTTGGTGCCGTCGATTATGCGAGTGGTAGCATACAATGTGCGCCAAGGTGCAGATTCTATTGCTCTGTTTGAGATCGGTAAAACATTCAGCGCTAGCAGCAACGAGGCCTCTGCCGTATCAGGCATTACGGAGAGGGAGCACATCTGCCTTGCATTCTGCGGTTCGGCACATCCTCAAACGTGGCATGCGCAGGAGCGTAGTGTGGATTATTTCGATTGTAAGGGCGTGGTGCAATCGTTATTGCGCCATCTGGGAATGAATGCCGAGTTTGGTGATTCCTCGGATGCGCTGTTCACCGGTGATCAATCATCGATCGTGTGCAATGGCGTGCAGATAGGAGTGATGGGGGCCGTGAGCAAAGATCTTTTAAAGCATGCCGATTGCCCGCGGCCGGTATATGTTGCGGTGGTGCATGCCGATACTCTTTCGCAGATACAAACCGCCCCAAAAAAGTTTGAACGGATTTCGCCCTTCCCAACGGTGCAGCGGGATCTTGCCTTTGTGGTGGCCGATTGCGTTCCATCGGAGAGTTTGCGGCCATGTATAGAACGCTCGTGCGGGGCTATCTTGCAGAGCGCGCGGCTGTTCGACGTATTCAGCCACGCGTCATTAGGAGCAGGAAAAAAGAGCTGCGCGTATAGGCTCATATTTGGTTCGGGCGAGCGTACCCTTACCGATGCCGACGTAGATCCGTTGATTCAGCAAGCGATTGCATCGGTGAGTGTAGAGTTCGAAGGAGTATTGCGCGCGTAGTTGCAGTGCAGCTGCCGGCGTAATTGTTGACAAACCACTTCAGTATAGACTTCAGTATAGACTTCAGTATAGTTTTAACGGTCGTATAAGGCACAGCGTATGGAAACCGATAGATTACTTCTACCATCCAAAGACATTCAACGCATAGTTGAACAACTGTGGGTGCTGGTGCGTCGCACAGCCGATACCCTGACCGAGCAACAGAACGAGGATCTGGAAGCTCGTACGCGTGCGGTGTATTTGGAATCCGAGCTTGAATCTATGGCGGCAACGGTGCAATCCCAGAATGCTGCCATTGAACATCTAAAAGAAGAAGTGCAGCAGAAGGATTCGCTGCAGATAGAAGTTCGGGACCTAAGTGCCGTCAATAGTGATCTACAACGAAAGGTAGAAGAGTTGCAGACGCAGCTGAATGCAGCGCAGCAATTGGCGGATAGTCGATTGGAAACACAACAGAGCTATCAAGAGTTGGAAGCTGAGTTGACGGCAGTAACTGTTCGCGCACAAAACATGGAGCAGGTGTTGCAGGAACGTGGGCGCGATTTATCGGAAGCCAATGTTTTGGTTGAACAATTACGATCCGAACTGAACAACATTCGAGCGGCGCACGAGAGTGTGGCCGGTGAAGCGCAGACTGCAATCTCCGACTACGAGAAACGCATAGCCGAACTGCTGGCTTCAGAGGCTGCCAAGATGCAGGAACTGGAACGAATGCATCGAGAGCATCACTCGTCGCTACTAGAGGCGGAAGTAAAGGCCATGGCAATAGCAGAGGCAAAGGCCGAGGCTGCGTTGGCGCAGAAATACGCCGAGGATAGTTCTGCAGCGAAGTACGCTTCGCTCGTCGACGAAATGAGCGTTACTATAGCCGAGCTTGAGCAGAAGCTGCAGGTAGCCGAATCGCGTTTGCAGGAATACGACGAGATGAAGAAGAAGTCGTCGAAGGCGCCAACGCTTATCGAGGGCATGTTGCGCTCGGACGTGGAAAGCTTGAGCGCACGTGTTGCTCAGTTGGAAGAAGAGCGCGCGCATTGGTCACACGAAGACTCCGAGAGTTCCACTGATACTGATCGCGAAGCCGAGCATGAAGAGCGAAATCAGCGCAATGCTTTGATTGCCGGCATGGCAGAAAAACTGCGCACTGCCATCGAGATACTCGAGCGTTCAACAAAGGCAGGTTGATTCTGTTGCTCGTATTCTGCTACGAGTATTCTTCTGAGAGTACAGCACCGCACCACAGTAAGCAGTACCACTCCGCAACGTTAACATTTTGCAACGGCGTTGTTAACACTTTATACCAATTCCTGCCAATGGCCATGCGCCATATTGCGCGCAGTTCGTACCGGGCGCTACCGCGATTGCATCGTCTGCGCACGTTTATCTTCTCATTATCTCTGTTGTGAGGATGCCATATGGCGATGTTTACTGTACACCGACTTCATAAAAAATTACGCGCGCAATTGATCCTTGCCGCCATCCCGCTCATCGCATTCACATCTCCGTCGGGGCTGTCGGCGCAGGTGGAAGATAGAAGCGGCGAAGGAACTTCCTCTTGGAACAACCGGCGCTACGGCATTGCTTCAAGCATGGGGGAGAGCTTTGGAAAAAAGAGTGTAGTACAAACGCTGAAGCTTAGCGCTGCGCAAAAGGACGAGATACGGTCTATTGTTGCATCGTTGCCGGCGATGTGC
>JBJOLU010000043.1:0-29803 GCA_046052705.1 Bacteroidota bacterium
CGCCGGTGCCGCTCTCGAAGTTTGAGCCCTTCGGGTTGTCGAGATTTTCCGTGGCCCAACTGAGTGTGGCATTTGGTACCCATTTGGTGACCGGTGATGTTCCCTTTGGTTTGTATTCCTACGGCTTTGGATACCGTGACGATGCTTTCGACGCTTATGGCAACATGGGCGGACAGTCCTTTTTCGATTTGGAAAACTCCCGCGATACCTCGCCTCCGGTTCCGGAAGTTCAGTTGAATTCGGGAGTTGTTGTTCGCGACGATAGGAATAGCGATAGGGGACTGAAGACAGTAAGCGTATTGCAGTCCGTCGGCTTGAGAGCGTCGGTTCCTACGCTGGAAGAGGGCGCACCTCAACTTGTTATTGCATTAAAACCTGTGTCTGTCAAAGAAGCGGGGACTGCTCTGATTCGGGCTATTGATGTGGCCGGCAATGCTGCCACGTTTACTGTGTGTTATTCCCCGGATGCCGGCAGCGGCAGCGGAACGTTTTCGGTAGGAGACGAAGACCGCACGTGCAGAACGAAGCCTCAGTGGTATGCCGGTACATTCGTGACTACCGGATTGGTTCGCCACGACGCCTCGTTTGGCACTACCGCTAATGTTTCGGCTAATGGAACCTTCGGTGATGCAACGGGCAGCGGAGGATTGTTTGGCTTGTCCCTTACTCGGGAACTCGACGACGATTGGTCCTGCTCCGCGCGGCTTGCGTTGGAAACGATTGGTGGAACTCTTCGTGCACCGGACTCGGTGGTAACTCGCATACGCGATTCTTCCGGAGCACTGCTGAATTTTCAGGAAGAGAGAAGCTTGCGAATCACATCACCCTTTCTGGCGCTCAGCCTGGTGGCGCGGCGTGCAGTGCTGTCTCGGGTGTATGTGTATGCCGGTTTGAAGGCGCATGTGCTGATGAGTAACTCCGTTGAGTATATGCAGCGTATTCTCCAACCGCAGAATGCAGTATATGCAGACACCCGTTTATCCGAGCGGGAGATAGTGATTGACGGATTCTCTGCTCTGCGTACCCTTCGATTCTCGGCTCTTGCCGGTGCCGGTGGCAGCGTGCCCTTGGGCTCGGCCTTGAGCCTCTTTGCCGAGGCCGAATACGTGGCTCCTCTGACGTCTGTTATCGACAGCCCGAATGGCACGTGGAAGATTAGTTCCATCGAACTTCATTGTGGACTAAATATGAGCTTTTAGTGGGCAAACATGAGGGGAGAATTGTAGAAAAAGCTGCATTTCTTGAAAAAAAAGGACGGGTGTTATTTCTGGCACGCTTAGTGCTGTACCAAATCTGTTGATCATTACCCTTAACAGTTTTTGGGAGGTTTGAATGCAAACCGTACTTAGAGTTTTAACTGCTTGCTTAGTAAGTCTTGCAGTGCCCACATTTGGACAGATTCAGGAGGGGCGTACGTCGTTGACGGTCAACGCTTCGGTTTCAAAGTACTGGGGCGAGTATACCTCTAATCTTTTTGGTTATGGTGCCGACGTACGCTTACGCCACGACGTAACACCTTATCTTGGTTTACAGTTTCTCAGTGGTGCTGCAACGGCAACGTATAGAATCACGCCATATGAGCTGCAATCGTATGCCGAGTATTTTGGTGGTAGAAAGATAGGTGATTTCTATCCGAACACACTGACACGAATTGATTCGATTAACTCAATTCGCTTTTTCCATCATGAATTGATGGGAGTAATTCACTGTTTGCCTTCCAGGGCATTTGTTCCACAGCTGTTTTTCGGACTAGGATTGGTGAACTATCACGCTACAGCAGCGTCAGATAATACTCCCTTGCCTCGTGGTCTAGATGGTCGTTATAGTGAGTGGTCGACTGTGTTTCCTGTAGGGCTGGGCTTTGAATTATCGATAACAGACGACATCAGTTTTTCCACCAGCGCAATTGCCAGAATATCAACAGATGATAACTATGACGATCTTTTTGTAGCAGGTTCAGCTAAAGATTACTTCGCTACCATTTCTGCTGGTATCACAATGTATATCGATGGGGATTTGGATAGTGATCGAGACGGACTGCCGAACAAAGAGGAACGTCGATTAGGATTGTTGCAAGACGTTGCCGACAGTGATGGGGACTCATTAAGTGACTACGAGGAGTTATATCTCACACACTCTGATCCACGGCAATATGATAGTGACCACGATGGTCTCGATGATGGTCAAGAGATTGAACTTCATACTTCACCTTCGAAGATTGATTCTGATGCTGATGGACTTGGAGATGCTGAAGAGGTTGCTCGTGGTACGAATCCGGCGCGATACGACACAGATAATGATGGCATTAGCGACGGTGATGAAGTTCGTCGCGCCGGAACAAACCCTAACTGCGCTGATACCGATAAAGATGGTCTAAATGACATGGAGGAGATGAGAAGGAACACTAGTCCCATTGTGCCGGATACTGACGGAGACGGACTGGCCGACGGAGCAGAGATACTTGATATAGGATCCGATCCGCTTCGTACGGATACAGACGGTGATGGTTTGAGCGATGCTGAAGAAGTACAAACAACAGCGACGGACCCACGTGACCCTGACTCCGACAATGATGGAATAACGGATGGAGAAGAGGTGTTGCGATGGAAAAGCAATCCGAAATTCATGGATACTGATTATGATGGCTGGCCGGATGGTGAGGAAGTGCTTCATCGAGGAACATCAGCAACAAACCCTGATTCCGATGCCGATGGGATTATCGATCCCAAAGATTCTGAGCCATGTGGTTCGCGTTGTTGTGGATGCACAGGCAAAAACGATGCACAACAGAGAGCAGTCAGTTTAGAGAGATCACCTTCAAGACGCCGAAACTTCTCGATTCGATTCTTGCGCAACAGTGATCGTATCGACGAGAGCGACCCCGGAACACAGCGGTCTCTGAGTGATCTTCGTGAATATCTTGTAAATGGATGCGATAAAGCACGTGTAACTATTGAGGGGCACACGTCCTCTGAAGGAAGTATGGAGCGAAATCTGGCACTGAGTGAAATGCGAGCCCTAGCTGTAAAATCGTTGTTGCTAAGACAAGGTGTGCCGCCGGTAAAAATCAATGGTACTGTGGGGTACGGTGCATCAGTCCCTCTTGTACGGGAGCCGGATGGCCCCAAGAGTCGTAAAATGTCGCCCGATCTTCTGGAAAACCTGCGACGTCAAAATCGCCGCATTACGCTTCGCGAAGACGTCAGTTGCGATTAGTTTACGCTGCTCCGTGTAATGCTGTAGTTCTGTGCTACAGATTCAGCGACTTCTTGGAAAGTGCTAGGCAGGCTGCGCCCCTGCTTGCTTTGGAGTCTGAATAACACACTACATGTACATCGGCAGGGAACGACTCAGCGATGTAGGGATTGCCAAACAACACCGCGATAACCGGTCTGTACATACTCAGTTCGCGCGCTGCATGCATCAGTCGAGGATGCAGCTCCACCGTGCCGGCATACGCTCGCGCCGAAGCGAATACGGCAAAGAGAACGGCCTCTGCCGTCTCCGTACTTGTCTTCATATCTTCTAATGCTTCGTCGCTTACATCCGCATTCAGATATGCGATGTCGGTGTCTTTCTCGTACACCTGAGACAGGTAATGGAAGAACTCACTGCCCGGATCGATATTGGAATCCTGAACCAGGGCAAAGCAGGCAAGGTGATTGTACTTTTCAATGGGCAGTATGTCGTGGTTGCCCTTCACGCGCACAGCATTGGTGGCAGCTTTGAGCGCCAACATTCCATGTTCTTCCAGCGAGATAACTTCCTGTGTGTACGCCTTACGCTCGAACAAACCACACCACGATTTCAGCTCGCATACTCGAAGGAACGATTCACGAATGCGCTCTGCAGGCAAGGACCCGTCTGCCGCGCAGGCTTTGAGATGCTCAAGTGCTTCCACAGGGTCTGCCGGTACCAGCGCAATATCGGCTCCGGCCATTATAGACATAAAGCAGGCTTGGGACGACGGATTACCGGCCGAGATAGCATGCATGTCTAATGCGTCTGTTACCACCACACCATCGAACTTCATGTAGGAGCGAAGCACGTCGGTGATGAGCACGTGAGAGAGCGATGCCGGGAAGCCCGAGGCATCGAAGGCAGGCACGGCAAGATGCCCGATCATCATCGTCTTTACCTGCGATCGTATAGCCGAGAGAAAAGGCACAAGCTCCACCGAGCTCAGCCGTTCCCGCGAATGCTCCAGCACCGGTAGCTCGCGATGAGAATCAACGGCACAGTCGCCATGTCCGGGGAAGTGCTTTGCACAAGCAGCCACACCGTGTTCCTGCGTACCGGAAATCCACGCGCTTATATGCGGCAGTACTTCGCCCAAGGTTTCGCCAAAGGCGCGAGTGTTGATAATGGGATTAAGACTATTGGTATTTACATCGCACACCGGTGCAAAGTTCCAATGAATACCAATGGCTTTTGCCTCTCGAGCAATAGCAGCAGCAACAGATTTCGTTACCGAGGTTTCCCGTCCTATGCCCAAGGCCATGGCATGAGGAAAATCCGTACCGCCTTCCAAGCGCATGGGCAAGCCGTGTTCGTAATCGGCGCTGAACAGCAAAGGAACGTCGGCGCATGCTTGAAGCTCTGCAATAGCTTGTGCGGCTTCGTTCATTGTACCCTGAAACACACAGAAGCCGCCTACACCGCGCTCGGCAAGGTCAATGCAGGCAGCACGATATTCTTCGTTGGCCGCAAACTTTGCGGGATGCAGCGATGGCATGAGCAGCTGAGCGGCCTGAAGCTCCGGAGAGAGTTGAAGTACTGAAGAAGGTACGGGCATCGATGTATTCATTTCTACGTTGAGTGGGTGACGGTATTCTCGAGGCTGTGCAAGGTATCTACATACTTGCGAACAAAGGCAGGAACCGACCTGCGTTTGTACTGCATGATATACCGCGGGTGCTCAAGAAATACAAGGTTGCGAAAATACTTCTGCGAGGCGTTGAGCGACTCTGCAACTACTCGAATTTTCCCAGTGCCCAGTATCACTGCGGTGTCCGGGCTAAGCGGCAACTTCATCTGTTCATTCATCGTAGAACGAATAAACGGCATCACGGCACTCTGCAGAGCAGAGTCGTCGTAGAAGTTGTAATTCTTCGTGCCCTTTGTGAACCCTAGCGGGCAAAGAGACGACAGAAAAAACTCTGCGAAGAACGCCGAGCTGCCTCCGTAGGCATCAATCACTTTGTAGATAAACTCCGAGGACAGTTCAGCTGTGCTTCCTAAGGTGTTCTCGATGCCGCAATGTTCTCGTAGCGCCACAGGGTCGGTGAAGGCAATGCCTGTGAGCCCTGCCCCCAAGCGCCCGGGATTTATCCCGAACACTCCGATACGCGAGCGTTTGTCGTGATAAAACCTCGTCAAAAATTTCTGCACATACCGAAGCGTTTGCGCGTCGTTATACGGCACTAACACCTGCACATCCTGTGGCAAATTATCCGGAGCGCGAAGCCCCTTCAGAAATGTAAACGCGCGAGTGCTGAACATGATTGCCGGCTGTAGTGTGCGGCAAAGTTAGGCAGCGCGCACCGTGTGGTCGTCGCCCCTGCCATGCAACGGAACCGCGGATGCTCTCTATATTTGGGCTGTTCCACGATGGAAATCCTTCATGGGTTCCGATTTACTGTTGTCGCTCCTGCTGGTTTTTTGTAACGGATTTTTTGTTGCTGCGGAATTCGCCATAGTAAAAGTGCGCGCCTCGCAATTGGAACTGCGTGTGCGAACCGGCAGCTGGCTTGCAGCCATAGCGCAGGGCATTACTGCTCACCTGAATGCTTACCTCTCGGCCACGCAATTAGGAATCACTCTTTCCAGTTTAGGTCTTGGATATTTTTCCGAGAAACTTGCTGCCGGAACGGCAGTGATGCTGTCCGGATTTTTTGGAATGTCGCTGGGTGAAACGGCCGTTCATGCCATCTCGCTTCCTCTTGCTTTTGGATTTGTATCGTTGTTGCATATCGTTATTGGGGAGCTTGTTCCCAAAGCTCTTGCCATACGGCGCTCGGAGGCCACGGCTTTATACTCTGCGTTGCCACTGCGATTGTTCTATACGCTTTTCCGTCCGTTCATTTGGATTATGGATGCAGCCTCGAATAACGTGCTGAACGTGTTCGGAGTAAAAGCAGGCGACGAGGAAGAAGTGCACTCTCCGGAAGAGCTTCGCTATCTGCTGGAAGAAGGCAAGGAGAGTGGCGCGTTGGAATCTGAAGAGCACGAACTTTTAGAAAACGTCTTTGAGTTTAAAGAGACTGAAGTGCGCCAGATCATGGTGCCGCGCACACGCATTGCCGCGCTGGATGTGGAGATGTCCGGCAGGGCAATAGTGGATAAAGTTATAGACGAAGGGTACTCGCGGCTTCCGGTGTTCCATTCTACCATTGATACTATCGTTGGAATAGTGTTCTCTAAAGACTTGCTTGCAATGGTCTCGCACAGCTCCGTGATTATTCTGCAAGACGTGATGCATGCGCCCGTGTATGTGCGAGAGCACGACAAGATTTCCCACGTGTTACATCGAATGAAAACAGAGCACTTTCACCTTGCTATTGTGGCCGACGAGTTTGGCGGTACAGCGGGCATTGTTACGTTGGAAGATGTTATCGAGGAGCTGGTGGGCGACATTCAAGACGAGCACGACGACGAAAAGAAACCCGTAGAGGAAGGCAGCAATGAGTTCATCGTGGATGCTTCAACATCTATTGCCGATCTGAACGAATACTTGCCACTGCCGCTGCCCGAGAGCGAGGAATACGACACACTTGGAGGACTGTTGAACGGTGTTGCCGGGCGCGTTCCACGTGCGCAGGAATCCTACCGAGTAGCGAGCTATACCGCCACTATTCTCAGCGCCACCCAACGCATGATCGAGACTGTACGGCTGGTGAAAAATGAGCAAACGTCCACTGCCGAAGATGGCGATCGACAGCCATGATCAGTACTGCATACACGGGAGCTTCAGGGCGAGTATTCTCTGCTCACGCGGGTGAGTTACACGCGTTGGTGCGCGATTCTGCCGGAATTCTTGCGCAGCGCTGGTCTCAAACATTCTCGAGTGTTCTTATAGCCGGATCCGGCATTCACGCGTCGCTGGGTTCGTGGACCAAAGTTGACTCCCTTCCCTTGGCCTCGTTAACCGAGTTCGGTGAATCCTCCGTACCCGGGCATCAAAGTGCAGTCAGTTGGTACCGTGCAGGGAGCCGCAACGTGCTTGTGTTCGAAGGTAGGCGGCACGTGTACGAAGGTGTGTTGCTGCAGGATGTAGTTAAGCCCGTGGTGCTAGCCAATTTGCTTGGTATAGAGCATTGCATTCTTACGAATGCAGCCGGCTCTCTCAACCCGCTGTATGAAGCAGGCGACGTTATGCTTGCGCACGAATTGGTTAATTCCTCGGCGCGCGCAGTAGTGGTGCGGGGGGCAGAACGTACACGCATGATTGATGACGCGTGGTTGCAAAGAGTCAGGTCTGCCATCGAGAACTCGGCGCCGCATCTTAGCGCCTGTGTTCACACAGGCGTGTATGTATCGGTGGCCGGGCCATCGTACGAAACCCGCGCGGAAGTTCGCATGTATCGTGCCATGGCGGATGTGATAGGAATGTCTACAGTGCACGAAGCTCAATGTGCCGTGGGCTTGGGCATGAAGGTGGCCGCTGTGTCGGTGGTGTCGAACACACTGGACGAGGCGCCGTCAAAAAAACTTACACACGAAGATGTACTTCGGGTGGCGGCAAACAGTGCCGACAGATTGCAACAGGTATTACAGTTGGTTGTAGACACAGTTGAACATAAAGTTGAATACAAAGAAGAGTAAATGATGCGCGTTGATTGGTTGATAGTAGGATTAGGAAACCCGGGAGACAAGTACGAGAACACCAGGCATAATATCGGCTGGATGGTATGCAACGAGCTTATTCGCAGGAACAAAGGAAGCTGGGAAAAAGGTCCCGGTGAGTACGTGCAGTGTTCGCTAAAGCTCTTCGGAAAATCTGTTCTGGTGATTCTTCCGCTCACCTATATGAATGCCAGCGGCAAAGCTGCAGCATCCGTGGCATCGCAGTATAAATGTTCTTCGGATAAGATCATTGCGGTGGTTGACGAGTATAATTTTCCCACGGGCAAGGTGCATCTTAAAATGGGCGGATCGGACGGCGGGCACAATGGCATTGCATCTCTGATTGAAGATCTTCGCACCGATCGATTCTGGCGACTTCGTTGCGGCATTGATAGAAACTTTGGTCCGGGTCAGTTGGTAGACTATGTACTTAGTCCCTTTGGTGCTGACGAACGGGAGAAACGCGATGCGATGATACTTCGCGGCGCTGAAGCTATAGAGCATGTGATGTCGGCCGGTATTCAACGAGCGCCTTCGGCAATCAATTCGGATCAGCCTCTACGCTAGCAATACATCACTCCGCATCCGCATCAAGTACACACCCCGCTCTGGCATGGGTGGCTCGGTGCACGGTATTCATGAACAATTCTACGTCCGACTCCCGCACAAAGCACCGTAAATGCACGGCATCATGGTATTCGGATTCCGTGCGTATTGCATACTTGGTAGCGCAGTCGAGTACCGTTTGCACATCTTCGTAGGTGCAATACACTTTCACGGGAATAGTTCGGTACACGGCCGTACGTTCGCACTGCGAAAGCACATCTTCGGCTGCGCCGGCATAGGCACGGGCCAGGCCACCTCGGCCAAGTTTGGTGCCACCGAAGTAGCGGGAAACCACCACAAGAACATCACTCACGCCGAACTTTTGCATTGCAAACAGAATGGGTTTGCCTGCAGTTCCCGAAGGTTCGCCGTCGTCGGCTGTGCGGAAGTTTAAGCCGTGAATTCCAAGGCGATACGCATAGCAATGATGGGTAGCATCAAAAAACTCGGACTGTACCTCCGCTAAATGTGCCTTTGCATCGTCTTTGGAATGAATAGGGAAGGCCGTGGCAATAAAATGCGAGCCCAACACTTTTCGTTCGGCGCGTAAGCGTTCGGAAATAGTAAAGTAACGGTCGCGATCTTCTAAAGTACTCTCACTCATTAATAAGCCGGCGCAATGAACATTGGTATAGTCTGTTATCCAACATACGGCGGAAGCGGAGTTGTTGCAACTGAACTCGGCATGGAGCTCGCTCGTCGCGGGCATCAAGTGCACTTTATCACGTATGCCATGCCATTTCGCTTGGATCGTTTTCAGGAGAACGTGTTCTTCCATGAAGTTGAGATTCCAAGCTATCCGCTCATGGAGCATCAGCTGTATACATTAGCATTGGCAGGTAAGATTATCGACGTGGTGAAGTACGAGCAGATCGATATTCTCCATGTGCACTATGCCATTCCCCACGCGGTAAGCGGATACTTGGCAAAGCAAATTGTTCAGCAGACACATCCCATCAAGATGGTAACGACACTGCACGGTACTGATATCACACTGCTTGGCCTTGAGCCCACGTTTCTGCCGCTTATACGGTTTGCCTTGGAGCAATCGGACACCATTACGGCGGTATCAAACTATCTGCGAGAGAAGACCTTGCAAAGCTTCACTCCCGGCCGCGATATAAAAGTGATTCCGAATTTTGTTGATACCACCGTGTATCATCGTAATAATGAGCAGCGAGAACTTATTCGATCGCGTATTGCCAAAGAGGGTGAGTTCGTGCTGTTGCACACGTCGAATTTCCGTGGCGTGAAGAGAGTACAGGATACCATTAGGGTGCTGGACGAAGTACGTAAGAACATCCCGGCACGCTTGGTACTTGTGGGCGATGGGCCGGAGCGCGTTGATGCGGAGCGTTTATCACGTGAGCTTGGTGTATCGGACTACGTTACCTTCTTGGGTAAGCAAACAGCACTGCCCGAGTTGTTAAGTGCCGCCGATATATTCCTGTTGCCATCACAGTCCGAGAGTTTTGGCCTTTCAGCTTTAGAGGCAATGTCGTGCTCGGTGCCTGTTGTTGCATCGAATGTAGGTGGAATTCCGGAGCTTATTACTCACGGGGAGAATGGCTATGTGGCGGAGCTCGGAGACGTAAGCCGTATGGCACGCTATGTGGTGGAGCTGCTGACAAATCCCAAGCGACTTTCGGCATTCAGTGCCAAGGCGCGTGAAGCTGCCACACGATTGTACGACGTAAACTCTGTTGTGCCTTTGTACGAGGAGCTTTATGCCAAACTGATGAACGGCGTAAGCGCTTCCGGCGGTGCGCATAGCATTGGTGAATAACTCACGTGTCTACAATTTTCGATGGCCATTCAGCGTATCTGCTACGCTCCTTGTGATATTTTAGCGCCATGATTACTTCTGCACTCACTCGAATAGCGGCCCCCATGTCCAATCAACGGACGGCACTTTGGATGCTTCGAGTGATGTTGCTGTCGGTGTCCATACTCGTTGGCCTATGGTACGCATCCTTTGCGGTTACAGCCCAAGCGCAAATTCCCGAAATGAGATACTCCGCCGCTACGCCGGGCTTTGTTTCTAATGCAGGGCAGGTTCGGGGCGATGGGCTAATTGCCGACACCGTTCGTTTTGTGCTGAGACTGGGTAGAGCCCGCGTGTATTTCCGTGACAGGGGATTTAGTTATGTGGCGCCGGTAGCGGGCAGCGATGCCGCAGCTGCGCCGAGTATTGCATCTGTTTCGTTGGCAAATCGCTCGAAGAGTACTTCCGGTGGAGTAATGCTCGGCAGAGTAGACTGCAACTTTGCAGCCACGGCTGTGCGTTCCGGAGCCTCGTCAAATCTCGGCTCGGCGCCAAATGCTTCTATATGCGGGCGCGGACTGCGCAAGGAAACACAAACGCATTACGTTTCGGGCAGCGAGTATGCCGATCTCTCCGTGTATGATTCGCTGGTCTACACAAATGTGTACCCGGGCATCGATGTGTGCTTTAGAGTAGAAGCGGGTAGATTGAAATACGATTTTATCGTATCCGCCGGAGCCGACGCTCGTGCTATTGCGCTGAGTTTTCCGCAGTGCTCGTCCCTGAAGCTCGATTCGACCGGTGCAATGATCATCACGCACCGCTTCGGTACTCTTATCGATGAAGCTCCTACCGTTTTGATGCGAGAACCATCGGGCATCACAAGTACTCCAACCATTCGCTTCACACAACGCGATGAACATACCTTCGGCTTTGAGCTTCCGGCATCATACAACGGCTCGCAAAGTTTGGTCATCGACCCGGCCATCACGTGGGCAACCTTTTTCGGTGGAAGAATCGACGATGAAGTAACAGATGCAGTAATCACTAATGCAGGCCTGCTTGTGGTATGCGGGTGGTCTCTTAGCGATGTTTTCCCTGGCACTGCTACGCTCAATGCCGGAGACGAGGATGTGTTTATTGCGCGCTTCAACGCAGATAGAACCTTGAATACCACCACCTATTTCGGCGGGCCCAAGCTGGACATTGCTAATGGCATAGCCGTGGATAATCAAGACAACGTGTTTATTGCCGGGCAATCCATGTCCGGTGATCTAGGCTTTGCAAAGAATGTGTTTCAGTGGGCCAATAGCAATCCGGTTTTTTACAACGACGCTATTCTTTTGAAGTTTAACAACAAGCTCAAGTTCCTAAGCGGAACCTTTGTTGGCGGCGGTAATGAAGATATTGCTCTGGATGTTGCAACCGATGCACAAGACAATGTGATTGTTGTTGGTAATACCTACAGTGACAATTATCCTACCACGCCCACCGGCTTGTATACCACTCGCCGCGGCACGCCCGGCGACGTGGACATTTGCATGAGTAAATGGAGCAATAGTCTGGGCTGCTTGTGGTCTACGTACTATGGTGGCCGAGCTGTTGAATCTGCTACTTCGTGCGCCACGGATTCCTCGGGGAATATTTACGTGGGCGGATGGACGCACAGCATGGACTTCCCCAATCTTAGCGGCTTTCAGCGAACCCGCAGCGGAGACGGCGACGGTTTTTTGATAAAGCTCACCGCTCAGGGATTTCCCTTGGGATCCACCTTGTTTGGCGGCGGCGGAGACGAGAATATCTACGACATCGAGGTAGCCCGCGGATTAGTATGCGCCACAGGGTTTACCTCGAGCGGAAACGATCTTCCTTCCTTCGGAAAAAAGCAAGCTCAAGACAAAGCCGGAGGATTGTCCGATGGCTTTGTGCTCGTCGCCAATACTGATCTTGAGTTTCAATGGTCTACCTATTGGGGTGGTTACGGGCCCGATGTATTCTATGCCGTGAACATAGCTGCCGATACTTCCGTGGTGGTAACCGGTTACACCGGCAGTCCCGACATGCCATTGAAACGGTCAATTCAGCTTCCGCATGCCGATGGAATAGAGGATATCGTTGTGGCAAAGTTCAGCGCTACCGGAGCAAACCTGTGGTCTACCGTGATAGGCGGAAAGGGAAGCGATGTGCCGCGGGCCATGTGTTTGGATGCACTTGATAACATGTACATAGTGGGCAGTAGTTCCGGCGCGGACTTTCCTGTTCGCGGAGCCATTTTCCCTAATCTTAACGGATCCAAAGACGGCATCATTATCAAGTTGTGCCCCACCACACCAATGATAAAAATCTCTACCGGAGATACCATTGTGTGCGATGGCGGCACCATTACTTTGATTGCAGATCCCACGCTTTCCCGATTTCGCTGGAGCACTGGCCAGAGCTCTCAGACTATTGATGTGCAAAGTGCCGGTACATATTTTTACTCGGCAGATTCTCCCCTAGGATGCACGGCGTTCTCCGACACTGTTCGCATTTATATAAAGAAAAAATCTCCGGCTACAATTCGGTTTAAAGGCAAGGCCTTGCCGTGCGCCGGAGACAGCGTATTGCTGTATTCAGTGAATACCTTCGATGCCTACAGTTGGCGCGATGCATCGGGGAGAGAGGTAAGTAATAGAGATAGTTTTTTTGTCAAGACACCCGGCACCTATCATCTGAATATCGTAGATAGATCCGGATGTTACGACAGTTCTCAAGCCATTACTGTTGCCTTCAGTACTCCTCCCGCCGTGGGATATGTGTTTACTCGGAACGGCGGCTCTGTTGCGGATACGGTAAGTGGTGAGATCAGAGTATGTGAATCGGATCTGGTGACGCTTTTTGCTCAAACACGTGGCTTGCCGCTGTTCTGGACCAATGGTGCATCCACTCCGGCCATCGACATACGATCCTCGATACGCATTGCTGCGTTTGTTACGGATGCATCCGGATGCGTGTGGCGCATGGATACGGTAAGTATAGTGTTTGAATCTCGATCGGTGCTTCGTGTACGCAGCGTGGATACCGTGTGTACCGGTCAGATCGTAGAGCTGCGAGTGGATGGTCGTGAATCCAACACCGGCTTTGCGTGGGGTGTAAACGGTGGAGTAGTAACCTCTCGCGCCGATTCGGGTGTGGTTCGTGTTACATGGAGCTCTACCGGTTCAAAACGAATAGGAGTTTCCGATGCCCGCGGCTTACAGTGTTTGGATTCCGGATTCAAGAATATTGAAGTTCGATCGGGCTTGCCAGGCGGCATTACATCAGCGGCAACCGCTGCCTGCGCCACAGAAGTGGTTAGACTGAGGGCACCGGCGGGATTTACTCTCTACACCTGGAATGAAGTGCGCGGCGACAGTGTGCACGATGCAATCGGCTTTGGTGAAACACGATTAGAATTTGGTGATGATTCCGGCTGTGTGGGCCGTGATACACTTCGCATTACTAATCGTTCCATGTTTGTCTCTGACTCTCCATTATTGAGTTTCGACACGGTTGAAGTAACTGCTCTACGCACAGATTCACTGCATATGCGTCAGCAGCTCGAAGACTATGTGGTACAGCGAGTGTACCTGCTTCGCGGTACCGATTTTGCGCTTCGTTCGATTGCGCCGGCAGTGGGCTCGCGTGTGGCCAAAGATGTGCCGGTGAATGTGAGTGTAGATTTTCGCCCCACAGCTTCCGGATTGTTGCGCGATACATTGTGCATTGTGTTTCAAGCTCCTTGCCAGGACAGCTTCTTTATTCCTGTGCAGGGAATTGGCGCGCCGCAGCTACCGAATAAAAAGGTATTGATACGCATACCCGATCAAACATTGAACGTCTTGGATTCGGTATTCATCCTTCCCATACAAGCAGTAGTGCCCTCGTTGCGCTCGGCACTACTTGTTGATAGTGTACGGATTACTGCCGAGTATCCTGCCGGCATGATGAAGTTCGCATCTGTGCCTGCCGGTGTGGATGCGAGCGAGACGGTCGACGTAACGGGGGACAAAGCCACGCTCACGTTGCGCGTTACTTCTGCGGAGTTACGATCGGATACTACTACCTTGACAGATGTGCGAATGTATTGCTTGCTTGGCGCGGCGAGTCAGGACTCCGTTCGTCTTACACGGGCGGAGTTATATTCAGCTTCATCTACCCTTGTGCAAACTCAAGGTGCACTTTTCACGTGGGAAGGTATATGTACTGCCGGCGGTATTCGACTTGTAGGTCGCGGCTCGCCTGTATCCATGAGCGTACGCCCGAACCCTGCCGGTACCATCGCAGAGGTGCTGCTTGGCTCGGCAGAAAAAGGTTGGTACTCAATTACGGTGCATGATGTGTACGGCAGATGTTTAGTGCGTGAGCAACGACTCATGGCTGCGTTTTCCGGCCAATCCATAACATTTGATGTGTCTGCCTTGGCCGAGGGTGCCTATACGATTTCTGTAGTCGGCCCGGACTTGCATCTCAGCTCGCCATTCCTTGTAATCCGCGGCGGTCACTAACCTCCGCCGTTAGTTCAAACCTGAACACCATACTAATGCGCTACCTTTAGGTAATTGGCACGGTTTATGCGGTGTCTTCGTTAAATCTTTGCAATGGAATGCCCGGTTCATACGGTTATTACGCCAAAATCTCCGTAAATTCCGCTCAAACGCGTATGGCAACGATCTCTTGCGGTTAGTTATTACCGGAATAGAGGCGTAACGCAACAGTTTGACATTCTTAGCAAAGAATTTTAAAAGCTGTTTTTACGTACGCAACCACAATTGCCATGAAACATACTTTTCGCCTGCACCTCGTTTTCATAATGGTACTGGTTTTCGGTACGAGTAGTCGCGTTTTCTCTCAGATGACTGTGGACGCCGGTTCCGACATTACCGCGTGCGAAGGATCGACCGTTGTGGTGGGTAAATCCGTTTCCGGCGGAACAGGTCCGTATAGGTATTTATGGATTCCCGGTCAAGGTTTGAGTGATTCAACCGTTTTGCGTCCGCTGTTTGGTCCCAAGCAATCAACATCCGTTCTTGTGCTTCGCGTAACCGATAGCAGAAATGCAGTTGCATTCGACACCATTATTGTAAATGTGAAGCCACGCCCGATGCTTGATGCCGGCGGTGCTGCAACGCAATGTGTAGGCAGTACTGTTTTATTGGGTGCGGCACGCACGGCCACAGGCGGAACTCCTCCCTATACATTCCAGTGGGGCGCTCTTCCTTCCACGGCAGTAGATGGTGCAAGCGCAAATCCCTCGTATCTGGCGAAGAAAGCCGGAATCTATAAACATATTTTGAAAGTTACAGACGCGCTCGGTTGCGAGTCTTTGGACACCGCTGTCATTACTATTCGTCAAGCAATGACCGTATCAATGCCGCAGCGCGTTTTTCAGACCTGTGCCTATGATCAACGTACGCTCGGCGGCACCGGCCTTGTGAGCGGAGGCGCGTCTTCCTATACCTACCAGTGGTCGCCATCACTTGGACTGAGTGCCACTACAATCCCAAATCCGGTTGCATTCCCTGACACATCAGTAACGTATTACCTAACGGTAACGGACGATCAAGGCTGTACTATTGACGATAGTGTGAGAATTAATGTGCGTCCGCGAATGCGATTCGCGTTGAAACGTGAGTTCACGGTGTGTCCCGGTAAGGAGTTGAAACTGGCAGATTCTGCATTCGTGAGTGGGGGTGTGGGTCCCTACATCTACAAATGGACCCCTCCAACCGGACAAACAATGACAGAACAGGATGCTCCGAGCCCAACAATCATTGCATACGGTAATGGGCGCTTGCTCTACACAGTACGTGTAACCGATGCTCAAGGATGTTCGATTCTCGATAGTATCTATGTAAATATGACGGGATCGCCCGGAGCGTCATTTGCTTCGGTGCCCAAGTTGTGTATGAACGAAACGTATCCCTATGGTGTTAGTGGCGACAGCTCGTTCGTGTACGATTGGACAGTGGATGGCGGTGTCATTGTTAGCGGTCAAGGATCACAGAATATTAAAGTGTACTGGAACAAGAGTGGAACCGGAGTTGTCAAACTCAACGTTTACGACCCTGCCACCGGCTGCGCTAAGAGTGGACAGAACAATACAACAGTGCTACCGCTTCCCCAGCCAAAGGTTGTAAATCGCGGTCTTAGTATCCTCTGCCCCGGCTCTACGACTACGCTCGAAGCAGAAGCCGGCTACGTACGGTATCGTTGGTCAAACGGACTTACCACACGCCGTATCACAGTAGATCAAGGAGGAAACTTTAGCTGTGAGGTTCAAGACAGTGCAGGTTGCAAGGGAACGTCGTTGCCGGTATCTGTTGTTATTCGTCCTGCGCCGGTACCGGTGATCTCCGGACCATCAACAATCTGCAGTAACGAAACAATACAGCTCACTGCGTCGGAAGGTCATGTTTCCTACGCATGGATGTCCGGGGAGACTACTCCGTTCATAACGGTTAAATCGCCTGGTAACTTTAAGGTGTTCGTTGTAGATACCAATGGCTGTCAGGGAGAATCTGCTGAGTTCTTCGTTCGCACTATTCCGGTGAAGGGCTCGATATCCGGTGAGATTGACGTGCCGGGCCGTGAAATTCTATTCCAATATCCGGACTCGCGTGTTGTGTATACCAACGAATCCGACGTGGATGTTGTACTCGATACAATTGTGCTTCGCACAGAAAATCGTGATCTTTTCATCTCCTCGGTAACGGTGAACGGTGCCAAACGATCACCGGGTAGTGTTCGCGGGATGAGTGTTAAACCGCAGCAAAAGATACTCTTTGATTTGAAGTTTGATCCTACCTACATTGACACAAACGACTATTATATTGTCGTTGCGGTTACAAAACCGTGTCCTGATACCTTTACCATTCGTGGCAGTGTTCGTTCGTATGATAAAACGATACGCGGTGCGGTAAGTGTCGAGAATACCACCGCGCGTCCAAACCAGATTGTGTACATACCTATACAGATGCAGTTCGATTCAGAACTTGACTCCATTGAAGATGCAACTTTGTCGTTCAGCATGACTCTCAATGGTCACCTGGTGAGCGTGCTTGATGATACAAAGAAAGCAATTCGAAAGATTGAAGACATCGGTAATGGAATGCGTCGTATTACCTTCGAGTTTGAACACCTCACAGTGAAGTACGACAAACCCTGTAAGCTGACCAGTCTTCGAGTCCTCACGCTGGCGTCGATGTTGTTGCAAGACACCATGTCTGTGGATCGTGGATCCGTGGCATGGACTCAAGGTGCGGTGTTGTTGAAAAAGCCCATAGTGCGTTTGCGCGATGGTATACTTACAGTGTCGTCGTTTTGTTTTCCCTTCGAGTTTGAGCTTGATCCATTGAGTTTGACGTCGTTTACGGTTGCGCCTACTCCTGCCCGGGATTTTGTTGAACTTTCCGTGGAATGCGGAACCTCGCAGACGGTGGTTATGGAGTTGTATTCGTTGGATGGCCGATTGCGCATGCAACAGGATATGCACCTTAGTGCCGGCAAGAACAATCGCCGAATTTCGTTGAACGGTTTTGAGAACGGGCAGTACATCGTGATTGTACGTTCCTTCGATCGCAGCGAATCCAAACGAATAGTTATTGAGAAATAGCGCTTAATAGTTGCTAGCCATTTGCGCTACGGTTTGGGTTGCCGCCTCTGAGTTCACGTCCATCCTCTATATTTGCGATTGCCGTGATCGTGCATGCTTAATCTTTGCGCGACAGGCGTTCATCGCTATTGGAGAGACTATGCGGTTAGTCATCAGACTTCTTTTTTTCCTTGTTGTTCCTCTGTGTGGTATTGCTCAAGACACAGCTGCCCTGAAGGTTACACCAAAGGAGAAAACTCCCTGGTTGTACGTAGGTGGATACCTGGACTACAACCGTAATGTCTTCAAAGCAGACTTTCCGTACTTCCCGAATCAAATCAGTTGTAATCAATCGTACAAGAATGGTACGGGGCACGGGGTTGCCATAGGTCTTCTTGCCGACTATCCGTTTACACCGGTGTTCTCTGCCGGTGCTCGTCTTGGGTACGCAACATTAGGCGGAACTCTCACCACGAATTCTATTATTGGTTACAGCGCATCCGTAGGGTCGAATCAACAAACACCGGATCAGGTTGAAACTCAATACGCATTAGAAGCAAGTATCGGCGCGCTTACCTTCGAGCCCATGATGAACATGACCTTGTTCGGTAAGGTGCGGGTAAGTGCCGGCTTGAGAGCAGCTTTTTTACTGAGCTCTACCTATACCGAGAGTGAACGACTCATACGCCCCGATTACGCCTTCTTTATGCCAGACTCTACAAGAGTTCGTTCGGAACGAAGCGGCTTGATTCCTAATGTTCAGGCTCTTCAAGCTGCTGCTACCGGCAGCGTTGCGGTAGATATACCTGTTTCCTCGAAGATCATTATTGCGCCGGAGCTTCGCTATCAGCTTGCGCTCAATGCGTTGTCTGATGTTGATTGGTCGGTATCTACCATTCAGTTCGGTGTCGGAGTTCGCTCGCCATTTTATAGCTCGCCACCGCCGGTGTATAATCGAGATACCATGCTGGTGAGAGACACAACGGTAATCGCTCGCGTGGACGCTTCGCAACAGAAGTGTAGTTTGATCGAAACGTCCATTACCAAGAAAGAGCAACAGTCAAGAGTAGACGACCAGTTGTTTGTGAACGAACTCTATACGGTAACGGAGAAATACTCACTGGTAGTGCCACGCCTTGCGCAGCTGAATGTAAATGTGGAAGCTTATACTCTTGCTCCAAACGGCGAGCGGGCACAGCTGAAAGAGTTTGTTGTGGAGGAAACGGAGATCGAGGAAAACTACCCCTTGCTGCCCCAGATTTTCTTTCCGGAGGGGGAGTCAAGGCTTCAACGAACCGGAATGTCGCTGATCGACAAAAGCCGCTCCGATGGTTTCTCCGAGTCTACGTTGTCCAAGAATACCATCGAGGTGTATCACGACCTTTTGAATATCATTGGTCAACGCATGCGAGAGAATTCTGCGGAGACTATTACGTTGGTAGGATGTAACAGTAACGTTGGGGATGAACGCAACAATCTTGATTTGTCGAAAGCCCGTGCAGAAGGAGTGCGCACGTATTTGCAAGAGGTATGGGGTATTGATGCCTCACGCATAAACATCAAGGCCATGAACTTGCCCGCGTCGCCGTCGAACAATACAAGTGAAGATGGTCAAGCAGAGAATAGACGTGTGGAGGTTGTACCCGCTAACCCTTATTTGCTCCGAGCTGTTGCTATTAAGAATGCTACGGTGCGTTCGTCGCCGCGCTTTATTGATGTTGTGCCCTCTGTGTATAGCGAAGCCGGACTTGCGTCGTGGTCTGCCAAGATCACTCAAGAGGGAAGAGATTTGCGATCGTTCTCCGGCGAGTCCACTCCGGAAAAGTATGTGTGGAACGTGGCCGGCGATCCGTATCCGAAGTTAGAAAAGCCGGTAACAATCAGTTACGAAGCGGTAGATCGTACGGGCCAGCGCAAATCGAATGCGGTGTCTGTGGATGTAAAGCAGATGTCCATTCGCCGCAAGCGGTTTGAGCAAAAAGATGATAAGCGTATCGATAGATTCTCGCTCATTGTGTTCGATTTCAACAAGGCCGACTTAAACGCAGACAACAAGAGGATTCTTGAGGAAGTGCAATCGCGCATCGAGCCTAACTCGGTAGTAACCATTGCCGGCTATGCAGATAAGTCCGGCGATGCGGAGTACAACCGCGATCTGGCGCGACGCCGCTGTATGGAGGTTGAGAAGGTGATTGCGGTAAACTCGGTGAAGCCCTTGATCAGCCCTGTGGGCAGCGACATTCTGCTGTACGACAACTCCACTCCGGAGGGTAGGGCGTATTGCCGTACAGTTCAGATAATCATCGAAACGCCTATAAAATAGGCGTTTTTGGGCCTTTTGGGGGATCCTTTCCCGGTGGATGAAAAAGTCTTTGCCATTTCTTCATAGACTGCTATATTTCCGCAGGGGAGTAACTATTCTTTTGACGATAAATCTTATCAATTCATTCACTTATTCTACGGGTGATCCATGCATTCTTTGCTACACGGTGTACATCGGCGCCTCAGCCTTCTTGTAACCGCAGTACTGCTGGCTTTTGCCGCGCAGTCAGGACAGTCTTTATATGCTCAGTGCCAATGCAGTTGGCAATATGGGGCGATGGGCATAACGAACTTTACACTTACCCAGGCCGGTTCGCCTGTTATCAACCGTTCATCGGGTTGTGACATCAACACAGCCGGTGGCGTTGCTACACCGAACGGTGTTTGGCAGACCGGTGTAAGCGGTAACGTTCAACTTGGTAAAGTGTATAACTTTTCCATTTCCGGCTTGTCATGGCCGACGAGTGGTACAACCAACTCCTACAGCTTCTGCTACGCTATCTGGATCGACTTGAACGGCAACGGTAACTTCGAGACCAGTGCCGGCGAACGTGTTGCAGTAAACAACGCAGGACAGTACTTCTATCCTACGGCAACGGGTTCTTTTACCCTGCCGTGTTCTGCTGCATCCGGTCAGCTGAAGATGCGCGTAATGGGATTATACTACTATGACTACAGTTCAGGTTCGTTGGGCTTCCAAGCCAATGACCCCTGCGGAAATTACTACTACGGTGAAGCTGAAGATTACACCCTCAACGTTCTTGGCGACATGGGAACAACCTTCCCCAATCAAACATCGCCGAACAACATCCTTGTTCCCGGTAGTGTATACTCCGGTACAAATGGCGGATTCGTAAACGTGACAACTGTTGCAGGTCAGTCAGCGTACGTAACCTATCGTATCGTTGGTCCTCTTCCTTCAACCAATGCTGTATACACCGCACTGAATCCTGCTAACCCCAACGACACAACCGTACCTTGTACAGGAACCGGCACCTACAATCAATACTTTACCAGCGCGAAAGGCCCCTATGCCGGAGCCGGTGGAGCAATTGACCTTTCCGGTACAAGTGTGGTGCCAGGTGCATACCGCTTAGAGGCATCGTTTGTTAAGTCGAGCGGATGTTCCTCTTTTGTAGCGCAGAACTTCTACATTCCTCTACCCTGGGATATCAGTGTTTCCAAGATTATTGCTCCGGCTACCAATGCCGCACCACAGTATTACAAGTACCCGCGTGGTGTGCCTATCGCAATCTCTTGCCGTGTGCAGAACGTAGGCCAGAATACGGTTAATTCTCTTCGTATAATCGACGAGATCCGCGATCAGAATGGAAACATTATCCGCATGGACACTCTGGTATACAACAACGCCGTTGGTTTAGCCACGGGTCAAGAAGTAGGTTCGGATGCTGTTAGTGGCGGCTTCCCGAACTTCACTACAACGACCACGGGTGTTTATTGCGTTACCTTCCGCACGGAATTAATTGGTGTAACCGATCAGCAATTGTCGAACAACGTTCAGCCCAGTTCAGGATGCTATACCTTCGAAGTACAGTACGATATTGAACTTTCGGCCGAGGCTTTCCTCAATCCCACAAGTTCATCATCGCTCTTCGTTGGTCGTCCGGTGCGTCCGGCTATCCGCATTCGCAACAATGGTCTTGCTGATGCATCCGATATTCCCGCGACCTTGGTTATCAAGAAAGACGGCCAGACGGTATATACACAGTCCATTACCATCCCTGATTGTTCACGTGGTTTGACCACCGGTGCAACATTCCCGTTCTGGACACCGAATGCCGTTGGTGCATATCAGCTTTGCTTCTACACCTCACTTACAGAGGATGCCATCAAGACCAACGATACCCTATGTATCAATGTAAATGTTGGCGACGCTCTTAACGGAACATACACCATAGGCACGTTGAATCAAGGCCAAGCTCGCAACTTCACAACTATCCAAGATGCTGTGAATGCGTTGTTCGGAGCCGGTGTTTCGGGTCCGACAATTTTTGAACTCACTGATGCCAGCTATACTGTTGGTAGCGGAGCTGCAGGTTTCCCTGCGGTGGATATGACCTCACGTGTTGCAGGCGCAAGCGCGTCGAACACGGTAACATTCCGTCCGTCACTGCTTCAAAGTTTGACCCGTTCATCGATCTCCATTCGTCTTCGTTCCGGTAACGGTGTGGGCTTCTTGTTTGGTCAGAATTATTTCCCGACCAACTCGAATGCTATTCAAAACACACAGCCTCTGGCTTCGAACGCAAATCCCGCCGGTTACGTGACCTTCGACGGTGGTTCACAGAGATCGTTCCGCTTTATGCTGGATGTTGGTGCATCTACTCCCACACAGTTGCCTCATCGCGCTGTATTCTACCTGGGTAACGGAACCTCGAATGTTACGATCAAGAATTGCTTGATCGAGAACTTCCCTCAATCCACAGCCAGCTACGCTTCATCGTTGCCGGTAGTTCGTTACTTGGCTCCGAACTTTACGTTCGAAACAGATGTACGTCAGTTGTCAAGCGGTCCCGACAGCTATGCTGCCGGTATCGTTGCTCGCTCCGTTGCTCCTAGCAATCAGGGTAACAACTCTCTTGGTTTGGACACATTGACCAACAACTACAACCAGTTTATTAATAACGAAATCAGCGGCTTCGGCTATGGTATCGTTTCGTTGGGTGTTGGTCCGTTGTTCTACAACGACATTGCTACCAATGGTAATCCTCGCTTCCAACGTTATTACAACAAGGGAACAGTGATCAGCGGTAACATAATCTCCAGCGTTCGCAGAGCCGGTATCTTCACCGGCTATGGCGAAAGCGAAACCATCAGCAACAACCGCATTCTCAACGTAGGTCAAGGAGCCACCGGTATCACCGGACAAGCTGCAGGTATTATGGTTGGAGGTGAAGCTCGTGCCAGCCAATTGTGCTACAACAGCATCAAGCCTACCATCACTCGCAACGAAGTTTCGAACATCTCTTCTGATGCTGCTGCTCAAGGTATTTACTTAGAGCAAACATTGAATTCCTTCGTAAATCCTGCCGGCGGTAACGTTTCGTTCCCCAATGTGAATGAAGCAGCAGTTGTATCGGGTAACATGGTATATGCACTTTCCCGTACCACACAGAATGCTGTTGCATCGGGTATTCACTTGTTGACCACAAGAAACTTGACAGCAACAGGTTTGAATAAGCTGATCACACCTCAGGTGGCAGCATACAACACCCGTGGTGACTCGGTAGTAAACAACACCGTTCTTATCACCGGCGATGCTGTATCGAATGGTAGCAGCGTAGTTGGTATTGGAATTCAGCAGGCAACAAATGCTGTGATGATCAACAATGCAGTTGCTGTTAGTGCCAGCGCAAGCAGCGTTAACACTGCTGCCGGAAACGTATTGGCATGTTTGTTCTATCAAGGAACATCACCGAAGGCTTCCTCCGGTGTTGCCGGGTTGCTTCCCGCCGTAAGCGGTGGTTTGACATCCAATCGCAATGCATTCTTTGCTCCGAACGCAGCTGTTGTGCGTTACATCGAAACAGATGCGAATAACTCAATCCTTACATTGGGCGCTCAAAGCGACTACATGACCTTGGGTCAGTGGAAGGGCTGGACTGCACAGGATATCAATAGCGTTGTAGGAAACTTCGTGAACGATCACGTAGCAACCACAACTTCGCCTTCACGCCTTCGTATCAACACGAACCCGGTTCCGATCGGATCGGTACTTGATCGTCGTGGCGAGCGTATCGGCGCAAACATCTATGACCTTGACGGTGATCCTCGCGGTCTGAATGGTGCTCGTTTCACCATCGGCGCTGATGAGTTTATTGGTCGTTTGTATGTAAATGATGTTGAAGCTATCGAGATCATCGATCCCGTAGCGTATCGCGCAGGCAGCGGCAACTTTGCTGATGCTGAGTACATTATGACTAAAGCTCCCATCAACGTTACTGCACGTATGCGCAATAACGGATCCGCAAATCAGTCCGGTGTTACCATCGTAGCTGAGATTCGTGATCAGAACAATGCAGTTGTTGCTTCGAACTCAAAGCAAGTAACTATTGCATCGGGAGAAAGCGCTGATATCAACTTCGATTTCAACTTTACACCGATGACCTATTCTGACATGGGTCAAAGTGCTCCGGCTCCGTTTACAACGATGGGCCGTAACATTACACCTGTGTACACCATCAATGTTTCCACTCCTATCGATGAGAACGTAAGCAACAACGGTGCTTCCAAGCCCGTTCGTTTCTATCTCATGCGCTCGCCCATCCGTATGATGAACACCGTAGTGGGAACGACCGCAGATCCTAACAACGCAGCTACACCGTTCAACGATATCGTAGGTCGCCTGAATGCAGATACACTTGCGAAGGCACTTACCTACATCGGTATGACCGGTACATCATTCGATCTTTTCGATCGTAACGGTTGGGAACCGCGCGCTGTTAACTACGGTGGATGGCGCACATTGTTCTGGTCCGGCGACACCAACAGACTTACACGTCAGCAACGTACAGACCTCCGTATGTTCCTTGCAATGGGTACGGCTTCAGACAAGCGCAACCTTGTTGCAGCTTCTCAGGAAATCCTTGGTAAGCACATCGGAGTTGATGCTACCAACGATGAGCAGTTTGTTCGTAATGTGTTCCGTGCTACCAATGCTACCACCGGTGCATTGAAGGGCTCGGCTCCCACAGATCGCACACCTCGCTCTGCAGGATACAATGGCAATCTGATTCAAGGTTTGACCATTGCTCTTGGTGTTCGTGAAGGCATTGCCAGCACAACCAATCTGTACGATGGTGCTCTTCCTCGTCCCAGCTTGATGCGTATCTACTCGGACAATCAAACAAACGGTTTGGCTCGTGGCGCGTACTACTATGTTACACGCGATGCAGGTGTTACCGATAGTTTGATGGGTGTTGCCAACAACTCCTTGAATTACAACGTTGTGTTCTTGGGTGTAGATTGGCGCCACATGCCTCGCACGGCAGTGAATAGCGGTAGCGAGCGTGTACTCCGCGGTATCATCGAGTTCATCGAGCGTTCCAATGGTACAGTTGTACCTGTAGAACTTGTTAGCTTCAATGCTCAGCGTTCAGGTGCAAACGTGAACGTTGCATGGGAGACGGCAAGCGAGAAGAACTCTTCGCACTTCGATGTTGAGCGCGCAGCTGTAACCGCTAAGGGTATGGAAGCATACACCCTGGTTCAGTCGGTAGCTGCTCAAGGCACAAGCACTGTATCCAAGGAATACAATGTTCTGGATGCGAATGTCAGCACAGCATCTGCATGGTCGTACCGCCTGAAAATGGTTGACCTGGATGGCTCCAGCAAGTATTCACAAGAAGTACTTGTTGCCGGCGACGGCGCAAGCGATGCAGTGGTGGTAACACCGAACCCTGCAAATGATGTAATGACCGTCGAGGTACGCCTTGAGGGATCAGGTGCAGCAGAAGTAACCTTGGTTGACGTTCAAGGCCGCACCGTACAGACCATTGCTCAGGGTGATATGAGTGGCATGCAGCGATTCACAGTGAATGTTGATTCGCTTGCATCAGGAACCTACTCCGTTGTTGTGAAACAACAGGGAACCGTTCGCGCTCAAACTCTGCGCGTGATCAAGTAATTCAACCGGTACGCGAATAGCGTTACCATGATTGCACTATTGGCACGAAAAGCCGATTCCTTAACCGGAATCGGCTTTTCTTTTTTCATGCCCAGACCGTCAGATCTCGTCGGTTGAAAAGTGCATCAGTTCTCAACATTCCTGCGTCGTAATTTTGGGGGATTTCGGTTTAGGCCGAGATTTGACGGAGATTTTGACAGCGATTTTGACAGATCATCACCACCCGCACATGAAACCCCTTCTCACATACACCGTTGCTCCGCGCCTGCCGGAGCGAATCGCTCGCCTTAAAGAGTTGTCCATGAATTTTTGGTGGACATGGAATGCAAAGGCCAAGTCTCTTTTCGAAAGCATACACCCCGAGTTGTGGCAGCAGACCCATCACAACCCGGTGATGTTACTCAAGAGCGTTCCGCAAACAGACCTTGTGCAACTGGCATCAGACCCCGGCTTTTGTGAACGCCTTGATGCGGTGCTGTACGCGTTTGATTCCTATATGCGTAGGACACCTGAGAAGACATCTGCATCTCTTCAGGGAAGCGTTGCATACTTCTGTGCTGAGTTTGGTATTACCGAGTGCTTTCAGAACTACTCGGGAGGTCTAGGCGTACTGGCAGGGGATCACCTTAAGACGGCATCAGATCAGATGCTCCCATTAGTTGGAATTGGGCTGTTGTATCAGCAAGGGTATTTCCATCAGTATCTATCCGAGAACGGTTGGCAGAGCGAGAAGTATGCCGACATCGACTTTTCGAATCTTCCCTTGGAACGTGTGAAGGATTCTTCCGGTGTGCCGCTCACCGTGTTTGTGGAGCTGCCCAAGGGGCCAGCATACGCGCAGATCTGGTGTGCTAATGTGGGCCGTGTGCCCTTGTATTTGCTGGACACAAATATCTCGATGAACGATGCCGTGCCCGAGTACCGCGACATCACCGATCAATTGTATGGCGGCACCACCGAAACCCGCATTATGCAAGAGATGATGCTGGGCATCGGAGGCATGCGTGCACTGGCAGCCATGGGAATAGCGCCGGATGTATTGCATGTGAACGAAGGTCATGCTGCATTCTGTGCCTTGGAACGAACACGCATGCTGAAAAACGAGTTCGGACTTGGATTTGCCGAGGCTCTGGAGGCTACCCGTTCCGGCGGCTGCTTTACCACGCACACGCCGGTGCCTGCCGGCAACGAGATTTTTACCGTGGATCTCATGAAGCACTATTTCTCCGGCTACTATCCTACTCTTGGTATCAGCGAGCAGGAGCTTTTGGAACTTGGTCGCTTACCCGGTGGTTCGGAAGAAGACGGTTTCTCTATGACGGTGTTGGGTCTTAAGACTTCTGTGTTTAGAAATGGTGTGAGTGAGTTGCATGGAGCTGTGGCCAGAGATATGTGGAAAGAGTTATGGCCGCACACACGTGTAGACGAAGTGCCCATACGCGGAGTGACCAACGGCGTGCACGTGATGACCTGGGTTTCTAAGGAGTTTGCCGAGCTGTATGCCCAAACTCTGGGGGAGTCATGGCACGAACGTCCGGCCGACGATTCGATGTGGAGTAAAGTACAAGAGATTCCCGACGAAGTGTTGTGGCGAACACACGAGCTGCGGCGCAGAATATTAGTAGATAGAGTGCGCGAACACGTGCGGCGCAAAGACCCGCTGCACATCAGCGGCAAGGACAAGGCAACGGCTTTTGAGTTGCTGCATCCGCATACCTTTACCATTGGCTTTGCCCGGCGATTTGCTACCTACAAGCGCTCGGACCTCATGTTTAGAAACATGGATCGATTGATACGTCTGCTGTGTTCGGAGCAGCGGCCGGTGCAGATACTTATTGCGGGCAAGGCGCATCCCAGGGATATAGCCGGCAAAGAGATTATGCATCGCATTATCACGCTGCTCAAGAAGCACGATTTGGAGCGCCGAGTAGTGTTCCTGGAAGATTACGACATGGATATTGCCAAGGCACTGGTTAAGGGCGTAGATATTTGGTTGAATACACCGCGCCGCCCTTACGAAGCTTCGGGTACAAGTGGCATGAAAGCAGCATTGAACGGTGTGCTTCACTGTAGCGTTCCCGATGGCTGGTGGGCAGAGGCCTACAATGGATCTAACGGATTTTCTATTGGTAGGGGAGAGGAGTATCCCAGCGCCGACGAGCAGGATATGATCGAGTCCGAATTGCTGTACCATATGCTCGAAACAATGATTGTACCTGCGTTCTACGAACGCGACGATCGTGGAGTGCCACGGCGCTGGATGGAGCTGGTAAAGAATTCTATAGCTACCAATGCAGGTAGATTTTCATCGGCGCGTATGCTAAATGATTATGTGAATTTCAGCTACACTCCTGCCGTACAACTTGTGCACTCGATGCTTGGAAACAACGCCCAAAACACGCGAGCGTTGCATGCATGGAGGCGAGAGATTGCGCAGCAATGGCAGAGCGTTCGTATCCGAAACGTAGGTATCGATGATGCCGGCGATGTGCACATCGGCAAGACACTTAGTGTGCAGGCAGTGGTGGAATGCGCGGGCATTGATACGCAGAACATACGCGTGGAGCTGTGTCATGGTTCGTTGGATGCGCATGGACGAATCACGAATCCTTCCTACCATACCATGCACCTGCAGTCCACGCAGAGCGCGGGGGTGTTTCTCTACACGGGCGAATATGAGTGCACGAATAGCGGCAGCCAGGGAGTAAATGTTCGCGTTACTCCGTGGAGCGCACTGGTGCCATTTTCACAGGATTTGAACTTGGTGCAGTATGCCCAAGCAATTGATGCACACCATGCATAAAACAATGCCAAGCTATTCACGTCGCAACGGTATGAAATCTTTACAACAATGGTTGGCGAGCATCGCTCTGGCCCTGGTGATCATCGCAACGGGTGGGGCTTTGCATGCGCAATCGTTGCTTATACCCATGGATGCCCGCTCCCAAACGGATCATCTTAAAGCATACGGCATAGTGTACTGGATACTCACGAACAATCAGCCGGTAGACTGGTTGCTTAATTACCGAGGCGGGTCGTTTATGTGCGCGTCCACTCCGGCTATTGCCGCCGAGTGCAGGGTACGCGGCGTTAGCTTCGAGTCACTCGATGGGGCGTCGGTGGCATCAATACTGGCCGAAGTACAAAGCGACAAAAACAACATGGACGTTGTTAAGCTGGAGAAAGCTCCGCGGGTAGCCGTGTATCAGCCGCCGGGCTTCCGTCCCTGGGACGATGCGGTTACCTTGGCAATGGAGTACGCCGAGATTAAGTATGATAAAATTTGGGACGAAGAGGTGATGAAAGGGAAGTTGTCTGAGTATGACTGGCTGCACCTTCATCACGAGGACTTTACCGGCCAACACGGAAAGTTCTTCAACAATTATGCAAATGCACCGTGGTACATCGCGCAGGTGCAACTGCTGGAGAATACGGCGCGCAAACTTGGATTTGCCAAAGTTCCGGATTTAAAAAAAGCGGTAGTGGAGAAGATTCGCAACTACATCGCCGAAGGCGGCTTCATGTTTGCGATGTGTACGGCTACAGACACCTACGATATTGCTCAAGCGGCAAAGAACACCGATATCGTTGAGAGCATTCTGGATGGCGACCCATCAGACCCCTCGGCGCAGGAAAAATTGGACTTTACGCGAACCTTTGCCTTCGAGAATTTTCATGTGATTACGAGTCCCTTTATCGTAGAGTATTCTGATATCGATGTGGATCCTTCGTTGCTTATTCCGCAGCAATCCACCGACTACTTTACTCTGTTTGATTTCTCGGCAAAGTACGATCCTGTGCCTACTATGCTTACCCAGTGCCACGTGAATCTGGTGCGCGGCTTTCTCGGGCAAACAACATTGTTTAAAAAAGAGTTCTTGAAGAAGTCGGTCACCGTACTGGCAGAGATGGACGGTAAGGGCTGGGCAAAGTACATTCATGGAAACTTTGGCCGCGGCACTTTTACTTGGTACGGAGGGCACGACCCCGAGGATTACCAGCACGC
>JBJOLU010000044.1:0-7382 GCA_046052705.1 Bacteroidota bacterium
CTACGTATAAAAATTTTCTTAGACCGTACTTCGGGTATGTTGGTGTAACCACTTTGCAGTCCGGAGATTGCGTAGAGCTTCGCTTAAAACTTCTGGGGCAGTCTTCCTATCTCACGTTTCAAGGTGTGCCCATCAACCATCGGGCGTTTACGGCAGATCCCGGTCATTTGTATTTCACGATCAATTCCTCGATGATCCTGTTTGATTATCAGCAGGAGTCGAACTGGTCGGACATTTTCAAACGATACGATATTCAAACTGCCGAGGACTACATTCAGCATATGTCCAAGTTTGCAGCGCGGCCGGATTTTCAGCTAACGTTCAGAAACACCGAACCGTGGTTCTCTCATTACGAGGTTAGCATAGACGATGGTACGTGGAAGCGTATAAAAGGATCGTCGTTTCGCTGGTCGCTACGTGATGGAGAAAACACTATTCGTGTACGTAGCGTGAATGCGGCAGGGGTAGCCGGTCCGGAGACCTTTGCGCGAATAAAATATGGCGCTGAAACAGAATAAGAGAATCCGCTCACCTAAAGCACTCAGTCAGCACTCTCGCTGAGTTTCCTTTTGCGCCGATTACCGTCTCACTTACCGCGCCGATTACCGTCTCACTTACCGCGCCGATTACCGTCTCACGTACCGCGCCGATTACCATCTCACTTACCGCGCCGATTACCATCTCACTTACCGCGCCGATTACCGTCTCACTTACCGTTTCACCTACCGCGCCATAGAGCGCGACTTCCAAAACATCGGCACCAGGGCTATAACGGTGGTGTACAGGGTAGCCGCTAATCCGTAGCTGATAAAGAAGCTGCCAAAAGCAATCTCCGACGGGCGAATGTACAAGAAATAGTACACCAGGTTGTGCACTAACCCACTCACCGTAACAACTCCCAAGAACGGCAAGCCGCCAAGAATCTGATTGATCTTTTCCTCTTGATAAAAGTATCCGGCTACAAAAGCTGCCAGGATCTTTGCCAGTGCATTAGAACCCAGCACGTCGTTCGAGGCGATATCGAAAGTCATTCCAACCACAAAGGCAAAGAGCAAACCGGAGAACTGGCCTTCGGCAAGCGCCACCCACACGCAAAGAATCAGCAACAAATCCGGCGCAACGCCACCCACGGCAAGGAAGTTCAAAAACACAATGGTGAACACCGTCAGGAATAGCGAGATAACCGCATATACTAAGAAACGCATTTGCGGGTTAGATGCCAGATGAGCTCTGTCCGGTAATACAGGCATTGGGTTCGAATAATTCAAATCAAAAAACTTACACGGCACGCACGATGGTATACTACCACATCATCGGCGAAACAAACTGCATGTTACTTATGTCAACTCACGGGTGATCAACGCAATAGTGATTCACTCGTCGCTACGCTACTCGTCTCTCAACTTTTGCTGAATCTTCTCCTCTATGCGCTTTTCAAGTTGATAGCGCTCTTTATCCGGAGGAGTCATAATCACAAACACTTGTTCCAAGGTGGTGAAGTTCACTGCAGGCCGCACCAACACTTTGCGGAACAGAGACTTCGGGTCGCCCACAACTTCGGATACATAACCAATCACAAAATCAGGAGCGAATCTTCGGCTCAAAGTGCTGGAGATAATCGCGTCGTTGCTTTGGATGTTGGCGGTACGCGGAATATTCTTCATCACCAGATACTCGGTCCCTTCCCAAACAATGATTCCTTCTTCGCGTGTTCGTTGATTGCGCGATGCAATGCGCGAGTCTCTGTTCAGTAACAGCTGAACAAGAGAATAGGTAGAACTCACCCCGATGGTTACACCTACAAGGCCCGCATCTGTTACTACCGTCATGCCTTCTTGAATGCCGTCGATGCTTCCGCGATTGATGGTGATGTAACTGCGAAACTCCGAGGTGGATTTTCCCACCACTTCACAGGCCAGCAAAGGATGACGTTGAATCGCTTTGAAATTCAGAAGAGCGCGAAGTTTTTCGTTCTCGATCACAGACTGCCGCATCTTCACAACTTCTCGTGAGAGTTGCATGTTTAAGTCTCGCAGAGCAGAATTTTCCGCTTTGAGTGCAACCGGATTTGGCAGCCACGCAAATGCACTTTGCACCACGCCGATGGTAGCAATGACCAGCGATCTAAAGCCTCCAAGCTGTCCCACACTACCGTACGACATAAACGAAAAGCACATCACCGTGAGTATTACCAGGACGATGTACTCCTTGAAGCGTACGATGTAATCAAATACTCGTTGCATGAAAGCTCAACGTGATAGGAGGCAGATAAAGGCAAGAACAACAACAGGACAGATCATACCAACGTGCTAGTACCGTTTGGTCTTCATCAGAACCGACTGATAGTTCTGCAGATCTTCCAGCACCTTGCCTGTGCCGCGAACAACAGCGGTCAGAGGATCTTCGGCAACATGCACCGGCAGGCGTGTCTCTTTGGATAATCTTTGGTCCAGCCCCTTGAGCAGTGCGCCGCCGCCGGACAGGATAATTCCGCGATCAAAAATATCGGCAGACAATTCAGGAGGGGTGCGTTCCAGCAAACTCAGTACAGCCTCAACAATAAGATTCACCGGGCCGTCCAGGGCCACACGAATATCTTCGGAGCTGATTTCGATCATGCGCGGAATTCCATCGAGCAAATCACGACCTTTTACTTCGATAATCACTTCCTCTGCAAGATTCGATGCCGATCCTACGGAACACTTGATCATCTCCGCAGTGCGATCACCAATCAGCATGTTGTGATTTTTCTTGAAGTACTGCACAATCTCGTAGGTCATTTCGTCGCCGGCAATGCGAATTGACTCTTCGCTTACAATACCGCTGAGCGCTATGACTGCAATCTCTGTAGTGCCTCCGCCAATATCAACAATCATGTTTCCTACAGGTTCATGAACATCCAGACCAACACCAATGGCAGCTGCCATGGGCTCGGCAACCAAATACACTTCTTTTGCGCCTGCATGTTCAGCACTGTCGCGCACCGCACGTTTTTCTACTTCCGTAATTCCGGAGGGAATGCAAATCACTACTCTGCGCACCGGCTGCCACGACTGCGTAACCTTGCGAATAAATGCGCGCATCATACCCTCGGCAATCTCGAAGTCTGCAATCACGCCATCCTTCAAGGGGCGAATGGTGCGAATGTCTTTGTGCGTTTTGCCCACCATCGATTGTGCCTCGTGACCAACGGCAATGATGTTCTTCGAAGTGCGATCAAACGCCACGATGGACGGCTCATTCAAAACGATGCCTTTGCCCTTCATCCACACAAGTGTGTTTGCGGTTCCTAAGTCTATAGCAACATCATTGGATAGCAGTCCGAATTTCATGAGCGTTTGGTACCGGAGACGTGATGGTAAAAACAGCGGAAGAGTGCCGTGTGTGCAAGCATGTGCGCGGCAAATCTACAAAAGACATGGGCAATCTTCTTGTGGCTTTTTGAACTTCAAACCCGCGGTGGCAGGCACGGCTGTTTATTCAGGCAAACTGCCATGCATTGCAGCGCTTAACCTCTGCGGAAAAGAGTGCGAAGGTAGCCGCGAATGCTGAGATCCGGGGGTTGCACAGGCGGTTGCGTAGGAGGCTGCATATAAGGTGCAGTGAAGGCTGCGCCCTGCCGGGGAAGCCCATACTGTTCCGGAGGCGGCGTTGGGGGATAGGATGCCATGGGGCCAAAGGTAGGTGCAGCCGCGCGCGAGCGTATGCTCCGGTTTGCGCCGCCATCATGGTCTGCCACGGAATTCAAAATGGTGACCGAGTGCTCTGTTACCCCAAGCGTCATGATTTTCTCGCATACTTCTACGACCATTGCAGAGGCCTTGCCGGAGAGAGCTTGCCGAGCAATGATGCGGATGCGAAGCTCTTGGCTGCCTACCTGTCCTCCGGAGGTTTTATGTTTAACCAGCCAAAGCACGGCTCAAAGGAATGTAACGCATCATAAGAGTGTTACGAGAACTTTGAATATGATGTCGTCTACGCTGTTTGTTTTGTGTTTACTTTGGGTTCAAACGCATACGACCATTCATGAACTATAAGCGACGAGTGCATATTCGTTTGTGCAGTTATCTATTTGCAGTCCTCTTGAGTGCCTACACTCTTGACGCCTATTCTCAAGATCCTGCATTGCCACCGTGCGATACTCTGCGTGGCGAGGCAGCGATGGTGCGAACCGTGCAGTCGGAAGTATCGTTGCACGGGGTTTCGCGTGCCGTTAGTAATGCACTCGTGCCTGCGGTGATATCGGTACCGGTGGGGCTTTTCGCTGCCGGTCATGCAATGGACAATGAGTACCATGCAGTATCCGGTGTCGTGTTGCTTTCCGCACAGGTGGTCACCATCGGTGCAAACTATGCCCTGAAGGAACTCATAGGAAGGCCACGGCCATGGAGAGCCCATCCGGACTGCATTTATCCGGGATCCGTGGACGATGAGTTTTCGTTTCCATCCGGCCATTCATCAAGCGCGGCAACACTTGCCACTTATCTGTCACTACGCTATCCGCAGTGGTATGTTGTTGCTCCGGCCGTCCTCTTTACCGGTTATACCTGGTATGCCCGCATGAACCTTGGCGTGCATTATCCCACCGACATCATTGCCGGTGCCGTTCTGGGCGCAGCCGTTGGGTATGGCGCATTCAGGCTTACGGAATCGCTCAAAGCCGCGCTCGAACCGGTATTGCCTCTGCCGCAAGGAAAACCCCCGGTTACAGCACCGATATTGGTGTTTCGCATACCGCTGTGATAGGTATTGAGCTCAAATTGCTTTGAAATTTGGTATGAGTTTGACAAATAACATGCTCCGAGTCGCTCAACTACCTGAATTGAAGCTCTGATTGGCTCTGCAAAGGCCATACTCCCTGCCACACACCTTTCGTATCTTTGCAGCCCTCTTGGCATTGGTTTTTTTCTTGGACGTCTTTGTGAAAACAGCCGGAATGACTACTAAAACATCGAATGGAAAGGTATCGGGATCCTCTACGGCAGCGAACGCGGCGAATAGCGGCGCGCAATGGGATCGCGAATCGGTTCTGAACCATTATCGGATTGGCTGGGAAAGTCGGCACGCCAGTTTACTGGGCCGTAAGGAAGTATTGTCCGGCAAGGCCAAGTTTGGAATTTTCGGCGACGGCAAAGAAGTGGCTCAGCTTGCCATGGCGTCCGCATTCCGCAAAGGCGATATTCGCAGCGGCTACTATCGCGACCAAACCTTCATGTTTGCCAAAGAGATTTCCTCTGTTGAGAAGTTCTTTGCGCAGCTCTACGCAACACCCGATCCTGTAGCAGAACCATCGTCTGCTGGGCGCTCCATGAATGGCCATTTCGGAACGCGATTCTTGGAACCCGATGGTTCGTGGCGATCGATGGTGGATGAATACAACTCATCTGCGGATGTCTCACCCACGGGCTCGCAGATGCCGCGCCTGGTGGGCCTTGCCTATGCTTCGCGCATGTACCGCGATGTAGAGGCACTGAACTCCATCAAAGGATTCTCTGCAAAGGGCTCGGAGATTGCTTTTGGCACCATTGGTAATGCCAGCTCGGCCGAAGGAATGTTCTGGGAATCGGTGAATGCTATAGGCGTGCTTCGTGCCCCTGCGTTGATTTCCATTTGGGACGACGGCTACGGTATTTCCGTTCCTAATGAGTTTCAAAACACCAAGGGTGATTTAGGAGAAATTCTCAGCGGCTTTCAGCGTCGCGAAGGTGATACTCAAGGATACGATTTGTACATAGTGAAGGGATGGGATTACCCCGAGCTCGTGCGCACCTATCAACGTGCTGCCGACACTATCCGCAGCACCGGCTTTCCGGCAATTATTCATGTTACCGAAGTGACTCAGCCCCAGGGCCATTCCACCTCCGGTTCGCATGAACGATATAAATCCAAAGAGCGATTGCAGTGGGAAGCCGAGTTCGACGGCCTAACACGCATGCGCGCATGGATTCTTCAAGAAGGTATTGCCACAGCCGATGAGCTGGATGGTATTGAGGCTACCGCTGCAGAATTTGTTAAGGCATCCAAAGACCGCGCGTGGTCTGCGTTCATCAGCCCTATTCGTTCAGAGATAGAGCAGGTGCTGGGAATGATGGATGCCATCATCGCAGCTCTTCCGCAGATTGCTTCCGAGGTGCAGTCTGTGCGCGCGGAGCTGGCCTCCATTCGCGAACCCTTTCGTGCGGATTATTTCATTGCAATGCATCGCGTATTGGTATTGGCAAAAGATTTGTCGCATCCAACGGTACAGGCTTTGAAGGAGTATCGCACTCGCATGAACGATGTGCAGGTAGATCGCTATTCCAGCCATTTGCATTCGGCATCGGCGCAGAACGCATTGAAAATTCGTCCCGTGCCTGCTGCTTACTCGGAGCAGTCGCCCACGAAGGTTGGCTTTGAAGTGTTGAACGCAACCTTCGATTACTGGCTGAATAACGATCCTCGGGTGCTGGCCTTCGGTGAAGACTTGGGTAAGCTAGGTGATGTGAATCAGGGATTCTCCGGCTTGCAGGAGAAATATGGCGCTATGCGCGTGGCCGATACGGGAATTCGTGAGTGTACAATTCTTGGTCAGGCTATTGGCCTTGCGATGCGCGGACTGCGCCCAATTTGCGAGCTCCAGTATTTGGACTATGTGCTGTACGCTTTGCAACTAATGAGCGACGATCTTGCTACCGTGCAATGGCGAACAAAGGGTGGACAAAAAGCACCGGTGATTATTCGCACCAGAGGCCACCGCTTGGAAGGTGTGTGGCATAGCGGCTCGCCAATGGCCGGCATTATCAATCTGGTGCGGGGAATGTACGTATGTGTTCCCAGAGACATGACGCATGCCGCAGGCATGTATAATACCTTGTTGCGCAGTGATGAACCCGCGTTGATTGTGGAGGTGTTGAACGGGTATCGCTTAAAGGAAAAATTGCCCGACAACATTGGTGAACATTGCATCGAGCTTGGCGTGCCCGAGGTTCTTCGCCAGGGAAGTGATATCACCTTGGTTACCTATGGTGCTACCTGCAGAGTGGCAATGAAAGCCGCAGAGATGCTGGCTTCGTGCGGTATCGATACAGAGATTATCGACGTACAAACATTGTTGCCCTTCGACCGCCATCATGCGATTGTGGAGTCGCTAAAGAAGACGAACCGAATTCTGTTCGTGGATGAAGACGTGCCCGGTGGTACCACGGCATACATGATGCAACATGTAATGGAAAAACAAAACGGTTTTGCCTATCTGGACATCGCGCCGCGCACACTTTCTGCACAGCCGCACCGCCCTGCATATGGCACCGATGGTAACTACTGGAGCAAGCCGGAAGCCGAGCATATTTTCGACGCGGTGTATTCGATGATGCAGGAATCGAACCCCGGAACATTCCCCTCGT
>JBJOLU010000045.1:0-5380 GCA_046052705.1 Bacteroidota bacterium
CAACCATCGAATCGGCAACCGCAGTGCTAACGCGCACCGCAGCTTGTACCACCGAATCCACCGCGCCGCCCACGCTTACGCGGCCCAGGTACACAGTGCCCGGCGTAAATACCACTTGCTCCACCGCCTCCACCCTTACGGGAACACGAAGGAATGCATCGTCCAGAAATACGTTCAGTGTATCGAAGAATACACCGACGCTATCAGCAAGAATTTGCAACTCGCAGTTCCAGCTGAAGCCCGGGGCTACGCTTGTGTTCTCACCGCGAAGTACGGTGATGCGTGCTTTGCCCCCACCTGCGGAACTGCGCACGGAATCAACATACACGGGTGTGGAACCTGTGTTGCGAAACACGCCGTTGAACACTTGCTCGGAGCTTTGAGCCATGCGCTCTGTGCCTATAGCCACGCGGACTATTCCGGCGTTGATGCTCTGCACATCAAAAGTGCCGGGAGCAATTGCGAACTCGTCACTGATGCCGTAGCTGTTTTGCAGGCCGGACTGCACACGCAGCCGGCAGCGCGGTGCCACCAACAGTGGCACGATCCATTTTATGGATGATGTTCCCCACTGCGTAGAAACAATACTCCACGTGGAGCCCGCATCGGTACTGAGTTCCAGGGTGGTGGTGTCGTTTGGCAGAACACCGCTCCAGCTAATGCTCATGGGAAATCCCGGAGCTAGTACCATGCCCGCTAATTGCGTTTGAATGACGGGAGTAATAGTGGTGTTCGCGCTGCCCCCCAGCCACACCATGCCCGATGACGATGCGCAAGCAGTGCTCTGTACGCTGAGCAACGCTCGCTGCTGCAACGCACTTGTGCGCGTACAACGCAGCGTGCACTGCGCAGGCATACTCCGAGTAACCAGGGTTGGGGGTAGTGCATCGCGCAGTACGCAGGAGGGATTGTCGCTGCGAATATCCGTCAGGGTGAAGTCTGCGCCGGCAGTTACAATGCTGATGGGAATATCAACGTATTCTCCCGGGGCAATATCAGGTAGCTGAATAATCTCCGGCACAATGCGGGCAATGCGCAGAAGCGTATCGCTTACAGCGTAGTGGTGCAGCAACTCGGATCTGACAGATCGAACATCAAAATGAACGCTGCGATTGTTGTCGCAAGAGCCGGCGTCGTTGGCCCACTCAAATGTGGCAGACTGCACCCCTTGAACAATCTGCGCACATGCCTGCACCGCGCTCCCCAATGCGTACAGGGGAATGCTGTCTAGCACTACGCCGCCTGTAGCCTGTGCTGCAGAGCGCATGGATGCTGAGCTGCGGGCATCGACGGATATCACACACAGCTGAATGCCACGACTGCGAAGAGCATGTATGAGATCATCTACAAGAGCCGAATCTCCGAGTGTGTAGCTATGTAAATGTACTTGTGCGTCGGTGATGAGTACGATGGCGCGCGCACGTTTGTCCTGCTCGGCTATGTTCAGCGCGCCGCAAAGAGTATCGCCCAGTGCCGCGGTGGGGTCGAAGCCCCTCAGTAAGGGAATGCGCGATACGGCATCACGAAGTGTGAGCTTGGTATCGGCGAAGTTTCGAACAATATAGGGCAGTGATCCAAAGGCTATGAGAGCCGCATCATGATCGGTGGTGATAAACTTGTCCCAATCGCCCAGGGAACTTTGCAGTGCCTTCGGAATAGAGGGCGACGTTGCATCCACCAAAAAAGTAAGAGCAAAAGGCCGCGCCGAGACTGGTGCGTCCAGTCGTATGGTTCCCAGTGTTTGACGTGTGCCATTATCGGTGATGCGCCGGTCTTTGGTGGTGTCCGGCAGAACGGCAGCACCGGTGGAGTCGAAGGTGTACAACGATGCGCGCACCGTGGGATACGAGCTCAGGTCCATAGAGCGCAGCACCACGCGTTGAGCGCAGAGCGGAGGAGAAACTACGGCGGCCAGCACACACGCCAATAGCCATGCGGCAGGCGCTCGCAGCCAAGCAGTAATATGATTCATTGCAGTCACCATCTGAATCACCAGTTCAATCTCTATCTAAATCACTGACGCAATCGCTATCTATATCTCTATCTCAATCTCTATCTCTATCTCTATCTCGGCTTCGATCATAATACCGTGCAGGTAGAGCAACGCTCTGCTGCTGTTTACCCTACAATGAACGCCACCACGCTACTATGGGCGCGGTATTCAGAGAAAGATACGAAAGGTATGTGCCACGAATAGCCCGCTGTGCATGCTAGGAGCACCTGCCGTATCTTTGCAGTAGAACTTTTGCTTCGGCAAAGCCCTGCAGCGGCTGTTATTTGAGCATCCGAGTAAGCATTCAAGTAAGCATTCAACTGTGCGGTACATCGAGCATGCATGCAGGCGTTCTCAACACATTCAAACACATGAAAAAATACCTCATCACTTCGGCATTACCCTATGCCAACGGCTACTTGCACTTGGGTCATATAGCAGGTGCGTATTTGCCGGCAGACATCTATGCGCGCTTCTTGCGTTTGCGAGGCGAGCGGGTGCTGTATGTGTGCGGTTCGGACGAGCACGGAGTGGCTATAACCATAGCAGCGGAGAAAAAGGGTGTGTCTCCGCAGGAGATTATCGACCATTATCACGCGGCCAACAGCGACGCCTTCACGGGACTTCACTGGAGCTTTGATGTGTATGGCCGAACCTCGAGCGATGAGCATCGCCGGGTATCGCAGGAGTGGTTTACAACGTTTTTCGATCGCGGCTTACTTCGCGAGCGCGAAGAGGATCAATTCTACGACGAAAAAGCAGCAATGTTTTTACCCGATAGGTACGTGGAAGGTATATGCCCTAATTGCGGATCCGATAAAGCGCGCGGAGATCAGTGCGATTCCTGCGGCGCGTATTACAATCAGTTGGAGTTGAAAGAACCCAAGAGTTTGGTGAGCGGTAAAACTCCGGTGGTGCGTAAAACAACGCACTGGTATTATCCCTTGGGCGAGTTCCAGCAAATGTTGGAATCGTACATCGAGTCTCATGCTCATACCTGGAAAGACAACGTACTGCAGCAGTCGCGCTCGTGGCTCAAAGCAGGGTTGGGCGATCGCGCCATCACGCGGGATTTGTCGTGGGGAGTGCCCGTGCCTCTGGAAGGTGCAAAGGGCAAGGTGCTGTATGTGTGGTTTGATGCGGTGCTCGGGTATATCAGTGCTACACGTTCCTGGGCCGCTGCTGCCGGCAATCCTGAGGTATGGAAAGACTGGTGGCTAAAAAGCGAGAAGTCCGGAACTACCGAACCCACCGAGTACGTGGCCTTCATCGGCAAGGACAACATCGTGTTCCATACACTCATGTTTCCGTCCATGCTCCATGCACAGGGCGATTACATTCTGCCCGCACATGTACCGGCTAATGAGTTTCTGAATTTGCAGGGGCAAAAATTCTCGAAGTCCAGAAACTGGAGTATTGATGTTCGCGATGCTTTGCTTGCTATTCCCACGCCATCGGGACGGGATGCCTTGCGATACACGCTGGCAATGAACTTCCCCGAAACGCGCGACAGCGATTTTACCTGGCCCGATTACCGCATTCGCACAAACAACGAGCTGGCTGCCATCTTCGGAAACTTCGTGCATCGCTCTATGCAGTTTGTGCATGCGCAGTTTGGCGGTCAGGTGCCTGCACTTGCGGAATCGTACGCCACAGTTCCTGATGCATGGAGCATGATAGTGCACGAGTGCACCGAGCAAAGCCGTCGTGGTGCCGGCGCTCTTAGCGACGAAGACATTCAGGCTTTGAGCGCGCGCAGCAATGGCGTGCTTAGCAACGACGATGTGGTGTTCATCAGCTCGCTGTGCATGGGCATGCAGAATGTGGCGCGCTTGTATTCGCTCTTCCGCTTCCGTGATGCTATCACGGAAACAATGAACATTGCCCGCGCCGCCAACAAGTATTTCAATGATATGCAGCCGTGGAAGACGGTGAAAACCAATCGCGACGACTGCGCCAAGACATTATACATCTGTGTGCAATCTATCTACACGCTGTCTGTGGCATTTGCTCCGGTGATGCCCGCGGTGGCCGCGCAAATACAAGAGATGTTGTGCTGTGATTCCACTGCCGACGGCCGTGCGGAGCATGCAGAGCATGGGCCGGATATGTGGAGCGCTTGCGTTCTGCCCACGCTGCCTCAGGGCCGAATGCTGAAAGAGCCACACGTGTTGTTTCCCAAAATCGAAGAAGAATTTATTACCGCTATGCAAGCACAACTTGGAGCGCCGGAGAGCACAGCGCCGGGCACTGCCACGCCCGCGCCGGAGTTGCCCGAAGGGCTAATTACCATTGATGATTTCAAAAAAGTTCAGCTGCGAACCGCGCGTATTCTGGAAGCAGAGCGCGTGCCGAAGTCGGACAAGCTCATCCGCCTGATTGTAGATACCGGTGCCGACCAACGGCAGATTCTTGCAGGTATAGGCAAGTACTACGAGCCCGAACAATTGATTGGTTTGACCATAGTTGTGGTGGTGAATTTGAAGCCGGCAAAACTGATGGGACTGCAATCGCAGGGTATGCTGCTTGCTGCGAACAGCGAGAGCGGCCTCGCGTTGGTAACACCCATGAGCTTCGCTCCCGCAGGAGCAGAGGTTCGCTAAATCCATACTACACGAAGAAGACACGACGAGGAGAATCACAATGCACATGGAATACACATACAAACACGACGTGTACTGGCGGGCTACGTCGATGTATGCATGCGCGCTTATTGCCTATGCATGTATTCGCGGGTGGAGCCAGGGCTTGAGCGACGGCCGCTTGGCTATTGTGCTGGCCGATCCGTTGCTGGTGTTGCTCTTTGCCTTTGCGGTGGGCTCTGCACTGGCTTTATGCGTTCGTTTGTTCTTACGCCGAACTGTTGTTATTGACAACAGCGGTATTACTATTCGCGATCGCTTCAGGGAACGTGTGTATGCGGTGAAGGATATCTCCCGAATCACCTTTGGCAAGGAGCGTGTGGTGCATGTTCGCGGTATGATGCCCTTGGTGCGTATTCGTTTGCATGGCCGCCGCCGCCACTTGCGCATTCGGCCATCGGCATTCACTCACGAGAAATCTCTGCTGGAGGCTCTGCATTCCCTAAGCGCAAGGGTGACGTCTTCTGCTACATAGAGCAAGGGTGACGTCTTCTTCTACATAGCGCACGAGTGATTCCGAGATATGCTCGGACTTTTCTCGGTCTCTTTTCGGTCTCTTCTCAGTCTTTCATCAGTCATTCTTTGGCTCTTGCTTCTGTCCTTCTTTTAGTACCTCCTTCTCTCCTTCTTTCCGCCTGCGCGCTGTTATCACGTAATTGTCTAGTGAACCCTGCAATCGGGGTATTGCTCGTTCGTCCGGGTGGTGGTATTTTCGCCGACCGACGGGTCGGTCAGAGGTTGTATA
>JBJOLU010000046.1:0-5250 GCA_046052705.1 Bacteroidota bacterium
GGTGTAGTGGTGTTCAACCAGCGTCTTGATGTGCCGGCGGTGATTGGTCTTTCGTTGATTCTTCTTGGTGTGGTTATCATAAACACACTGTCGTCCAGCGTATCGGTGGAATGATAGTACTACACTTCAATTTCTTTGTTCTTGATTTATGTATGATATAATTATTGGCGGCATCGTTGTCTTGCATCTTGTCATCATCGTTCTTGTGCTGTACGGTTGGATAGGCGTATGGACAGGCCGCTTCCTGCGCTTTCATCGCAGGGACACCTTCGTGTATGTATTCTTCACCTGTGGTTTCGGGCAAGTGCTTTCGGAGGCTGTCACTGGCAGGTGCGTGTTAACAGACTTAGAGAAATCACTTCGCTACAGCTATTCACCAAGCACGGCTTTCGATGCTACATTCCTACAGCACTATTTTCCTTTTTTGCCTCAGCCCTTTATTGATGCCGTAGGGATGATCACGCTTGCGTGCATGATTGTAGCTTTAGTTCAGGTAGGTATTTCCGTGCGCCGATCGCAACGCCCGGAGTGAACGTAAGTACCGCGGACATTAACAAGCCACGCTCAACCTATAAACAGATACTGTTTCCAGGGTTCATCCACTTTACCCATAAAGTGAGAGAGAAACACAATGTGGTTGGGCTTTCGCGGATAGCTGAGTAATCGCAATCCGGCTTCCTCCGGTGTACGGCTGCCCTTGCGATTGTTGCAGGGTATACATGCTGCCACAAGGTTCTCCCACGCGTCGCCGCCGCCGCGCGATTTAGGAATTACATGATCCAACGTTAACGGATGAGAATGCGAGCCGCAGTACTGACAGCGAAAGCCGTCGCGCCGTAAGATGTTCTTACGTGAAAGCTCCACACGCCGGTATGGCACGCGTATGAACGACTGCAAGCGAATAACACTGGGATAGGGGAAGGCATTGCGAACACTTTTAAGAGCCGAACCTGCTCGATGCTCCACGAGCTCTGCTTTGCTTAGATACATCAGCATGAAGGCCTTCTTCACACTGCACACAGAGATTGGTTCGTACCCTTGATTTAGCACAAGAACTTTTCCGCCAAGTACCGGGGATGTACTCGGTGCAGATATGGACACAACGCGTTGCCCGCTACTGCCTGTTCCTGTTTTGCCGTAAACGCTGAAGATAGTCTCCCGTGTAATGGTTGTTTGTCACAAGAGCTTTGATTCGAATTCGCAGACGAATGCTGTGACAAAATACGAGAAAACCTCTGCCTTGCAAATGTGCTTTGGCGAATGTCAATAAATGTTGATGGTCGTCGACGAAACTCGCGGTACGGTTAGCGCTCCGGTATCACGCCGCCGCTATCGCACATACATGATTTTCGAGGAGCGAACCTCGCCACTGCGATCACTGCGCACCAGGGACCAATACGATCCGTTGGCCACTTGCTCGCCGCTGTCGGTGGTGCCATCCCACACAATATCATACTCGCCCGCCTCGATGATGCTAGGGCGCAGCAGATGCCGTATCACATTTCCTTGCGCATCACAAATGCGAATCTCGGCTTCGTCGGTAGACTGCATACGCAGGCGCACGGTGGTGATGCGATCGGTAGGATTAGGAAACACCAGCTCGCTGGTGTAGTTGGCATTCCACAGGGTAGGCACAGAGGTGGTAAGTGAGTCGTAGCAATTACGCGCTCCGATGTAGTAGGTAGCCGACACGTCTTTGTTCTTGCGGGTTGTGGTCTCATTGGCGGGAAGATACACGCGCACGTAATCAACGCGCGTACCATCAGGGCTTACCGTAACCCGAAGGTGACCGGAGTTCGGTAGCACCTGGCCTTCAAAATATCCGTACTCTTCAGCTTGAGAAGCATTGGTAAAGTTGGGCAAACTGGGCTGTGGAGTTTCCTGATAGATCAGACAATCCTTTTGCTGTTTGCAAAAGAAGTGATCGTGACCATGGAAGAAAATGGTCACGCGATTCTCTTTGAAGAGATCCTTGATGGGCTTATACCAGCCGGGTCTGTTTGCCGCAAAGCCCGGAGTGCCATCGATATTACCACCGCCCCATTCATACTTGTTGGCATACTCCACACCGCCGCGTCCATTGGCGTCACCGCCAATTATTTGATGGGCAAACACAAACTTGAACTTAGCATCGCTCTTCTCCAGCGTGGCACGCAGCCAGTCGTATTGTCCTTTGCCCAAGCTCCATCGCCAGCCGTTCAACGAGTCCGGTTTACGCATTGTGTACCAGTACGGGTCGAGCACAATAAACAACGCATCGCCCCATGTCCACGCATAGTAGTTCTCGCGCGGTCCCACGAACTGCGCAACACTTGTATCGCCGGTGTAGAAATCGTTGGGGCGCGGATTCAGCATATACTTTTTACGATCAACCGCATTGTAGATAGCCACATTATTCGGCGTGCTGTTCAAATTCCAACCGGACTCACCCTCGTGATTGCCCATGGAAATCATCAGCGGCATGCTGTGGCAAGCAATTTCATAGAACGAGCGCAACAAATGAAAGCGCTTTGTGATCGTATCGTGCGTGATCTGTTTTGCGGCATTGCGAAGCTTATCGGACATCACGATGTCGCCAAGGTCAATAAGAAAATCCGGCTGGTCCTCCAGTTGATTTTGCAGGCATCGTTTATACAGCGTGGTGTCGCTGTTTTCATCCGCATGAGGATCCGCTTGCACTATAAAACTGAATGTCTCGCCCTTGGGGCGTGCAGTGTGGAAGGTGTATTCAGGCCTAAGCACGCTATCCTTAGAGCCCGGCACTCTATGCACCAGGCGATAATAGTATTGCGTATTGGGCTGAAGCTTGCTGAGTAATATCTCTGTGGAGGAATCCGCGGGAGCGGGCTGCCAAGCAGTCTGCTTTGTGTAATTGCCACGAGTTGTGCCATACACTACACAAGCCTCCGCCGGCTCGTTAAATATCACGTGAACGGTAATCTCTTTATCGGCCGGCCGCGCCAGCATTTCCGTATGCTGCATCTTCTGCGCCATCACCATGGAGGAGCATACAAAAAGAGCTACAACAAAAACTTTGGTACGGGCTATACATTGCGCGAGCGTGATTTTCATAGAGAACATGTAGTGTTAAGAACTATATGCAAATAGCTTTTGAGAAATGACATCGTAGAGAACGATTATCGAATAACAGTGAAGGATGCTGTACGCGTGATGGCGCCATTGGTGCAGGTTACGAAGTACACACCCTGGGCAAGTGTACCTGCATCTATGCGCGTGATGGTATTACTTGCTTCCATACTTCCACTAAGCACACGCTCTCCATTCATGGAATGAATTGCGATTGTTCTCTCATCCGAAGCCGCCGATTCGCTGATAACATTGATCGTGTTACTGCTCGCGGAGAAATACGCGCTCAGAGCTTTTGCATTGCTCTCGTCTGCAACGCCGGTGGCGCGCGCTTGCACGGTGTAGGAATGCGCTACCTCGCGGTTCACGCGGGTGCCGCCCACGGTATCGGCAGGAAGGTAGGAACGAACATAATCCACGGTGACGCCTTCGGGTTTTACATCCACGCGTATATGACCGGTGCCGTTCAGAGTGATTCCCTTGTAGGCATCGGCATTGGCCAGCACGCCAATCTCGTAGGTGGAATCCGACGGCATTGGTACTTCGTGATACACCACGTTGTCCAGCTCTTCTTTGGCAAACAAATGATCGTGACCTTGGAAGAATACATTAACTCCATACTTCACCATTAGCTGATGAATAGGCAATTCCCAGCCCGGACGCTTGTCGGCGAATTGCCAGCGGCCCCCGTTGTCATAGCCGCCCCATTCAAATCCTTTGGCCATATCAATAGCGCCCCGACCCTGGCCGCGAACATGATGGGCAAACACAAACTTGTACTTGGCGGTGCTCTTGGAAAGTGTCTCTCTGAACCATTGGTATTGCGCTTCGCCCAGCGTCCAATCCCAGTTCTGCGGCTTCTCGTTGATATCGCAATGACGATACACATCCAATACCACAAATAGCGCGTCGCCCCAGGTCCATGCGTAGTAGTTTTCCGGCAGATCAATACCGAATGCTTCTTTAGCAGAATTGCCGCTGTAAAAGTTATCGGGCACGGGGTTAGGGTAATAATACTTGCGCCACAGAGTACCGTACACGGCAATGTTGTCCGGTGGTGTTTGCTTCAAGTAATACCCCATTTCACCTTCGTGATTACCTAAACACACAAAGAAAGGCATGGAATTGCACACGTTGCCAAGGTACTGACGATAGTCTTTGTGAAGCTCCTGCATATCAGCGCTGGTGGTAGTTGCAGGTGTGTGGTCGTCACCGAAAATGTCGCCAAGGGAAAGAAGAAAATCCGCGCTGTCTTTTGCCATGTTATCCAAGGTAACTTGATACATGCTGCGAATACCTTTTTTGTCGTACAGGTGCTCGTCCGCCTCGATGAGAAACCGAAATGATGTGCCTTGCGCGCGCTGGGTTTGAAAACTGAACTCGTCCGTGGATGTAAACGCTGTTGTACCCGGCTTGCGGTAGCGAATGCGGTAATAGTACCGGGTGTCGGATTTACAATTACTAATCACGATGTTATCCGGCATAACGGCTTTATGCGTGATCAGCGATGTTGAGTCTTTGTAGTTGTTTCGTTTAGGCCCATACACCACGTAGCTTTCCATGGGTGTTTCGAACAAGATACTTGCGGTTACTGATGTAGCAGTAGGCCTGGCCAGCATCACATTAGGTGCCTGCGCCCACAGTGAACCGCTTGCTGTGATAAACACCATAACGACCATCGCAGCTATCACCATTGCTCGGTTAGCGGGCGTTTTTATCGAAAATCGAAGGATTCTAGAGTTCATGCGGGTTAAGAAATCGAGACTGAAAAAATAGAGAGTACAAATCTACACATACCATCAAGTGTTGTAGCACCGTGTGCAGTTGCCGCTGCATGGACGAAACACCGACTAAACATCGTCACACCAATCACCTTACGACCTCCCTATTGCGGTTTAGGTTTAACCCCGAGCATCCGGAAAGGCGCGTAACTGCGCCAATCGTGGCATCAGAACACCGCTCCGCAAATTCGCTGGATCTTACGGCTTTCAATCGGCAAATACTCTCTCACCGGCAGCCACACTTCATAGATGGTTGCGTCGAAAAATGCCGGGAAAGTGCCGGGTATGATATTGGTCAAGTTTCGCTCTGTACATGATGCTCTGAGTAATTATTAAGTTATTTTTAATGCCACACGAAAAGCAGTAAATATTCGTCAACCCC
>JBJOLU010000047.1:0-11060 GCA_046052705.1 Bacteroidota bacterium
ATGTTGCCGATACGGGCCTAGGCGGTGAAGTGGCTGCTTTGGTTGCAGGTACTCCTTCGTGGTGGAATGCCGGTCTGCGGTATTTCCTTTGCGGTCTTGTGGGTATTCTGCGCACACGAAAGAAAGTGATGAAGGTGGAATGGTGGAATGACAGAGACGCGGGCGATGAGAATGGCTCGGAGAATGACTCTGAGAATCTCTCGGAGAATCTCCATCAACACAACTCCAAATCATCCACGGCAAGAGAGTGGTGGGAAGGCAAGGCCATGAGTGTGTGCTTTGCCAACTTCAGCACTTTTGGCGGTGGCATTGTGATTGCTCCTCATGCCAACGGCAGCGATGGGCTTATTGCGCTCACCATCATTGGCGATGTATCGGTATTGGATTATCTGCGCTGGATGCCGGCGTTGCGTGCGGGCAAAGAGATACGCCATCCGCAGGTGCGCTATGCACAAGCCACGCACATACGTGTGCGCAGCGGTGAGCCTGCAAGTGTGGAGATCGACGGTGAGGTAGTTGGCACAACGCCTATAGAAGTGACCATTCGTCCGGGCGCGTTGCGAGTATTGGCATAGCAAGTAAGCACAACGAGTTTCAGCGTAACGAGTTTCAGCTTGTCGAATTTTAACATAAAAAAAAAGCGTGTCTGCCTTCGGCAAACACGCTTTTCGTTTTTTATGAAGAAGTCCTGAAGGGCCCATCAAATCTCGTGTTGAGGAAGATGCGGCCGCTGCTCGTTAGGCCATTTCGTAATCGCTCACCGGCGGGCATGAACAAATCAATGTTCTGTCGCCTACGGTATTGTTCACGCGGGCCACACTTGCCCAGAACTTATGAGCGCGAACATAGGGCAAGGGGAATGCAGCTTGCGTACGAGAATACGGGTGCGTCCATTCGTCTGCCGTGATTACTGCCTGTGTGTGCGGAGCATTTTTCAGCACGTTGTCTTTGGGATCGGCCATCCCCATTTCCAGAGCACGTATTTCTTCACGAATACTGATCAGCGCGTCGCAAAAACGATCCAGCTCGGCGCGTGGTTCCGACTCCGTGGGTTCGATCATAATGGTACCGGGAACAGGGAACGACACCGTGGGAGCATGGAAACCATAGTCCATCAGTCTCTTGGCTACGTCCTCCGCTTCAACGCCCACTGCCTTATATGCACGCAGATCCACGATCATTTCGTGCGCACAGAAACCGTTGGTTCCGGTGTAGAGCATGTCGTAGTGGCCGGCCAGTCTTGCCTTGATGTAGTTGGCATTAAGAATAGCCATGCGAGTAGCTTCCGTAAGGCCTTCGCCGCCCATCATGGAAATATATGCCCACGAGATAAGAAGAATACTTGCGCTTCCCCAGGGAGCGGCACTCACTGCATGGGTGCGATGATCGCCGTCTAAGTGCACCACGCTGTGTCCCGGAAGGAAGGGAGCAAGAGCAGACGTAACGCAGATAGGTCCCATACCGGGTCCGCCGCCACCGTGCGGAATACAGAATGTTTTGTGCAGGTTCAAGTGGCAAACATCTGCGCCGATGTTGCGCGGACTGGTAAGGCCCACCTGCGCGTTCATGTTTGCACCGTCCATGTACACAAGTCCGCCGTTCTCGTGAATAAGAGCGCAAATGTCTTGGATGTGCTCTTCAAACACGCCGTGCGTGGAAGGATAGGTAACCATCAAACATGCAAGAGCATCTTTGTGCAGTTCCACCTTCGCCTTCAAATCGTTCATGTCGATATAGCCGCGTGCATCGCTGGCCACCACCACCACGCTCATGCCGGCCATGACCGCGCTTGCCGGATTGGTACCGTGCGCCGACGCGGGGATAAGTGCCACACGGCGATGTCCTTCGCCGCGATGTTGATGATACGCGGTGATTACCAGCAGTCCGGCATACTCGCCCTGAGCTCCGGCATTGGGCTGCAACGATACCGCATCAAAACCGGTAACCTCGCATAGTGCCCGCTCCAGACCTGCAAACATCTCGGCGTAGCCCTGTGTTTGCGAGGAGGGTGCAAATGGATGCAGAGCTCCGAACAGCGGCCATGTAACGGGTATCATCTCGGTAGTGGCGTTCAGCTTCATGGTACACGAGCCAAGAGCAATCATTGAATGCACCAAGGACAGATCCTTGTTCTCCAGGCGCTTTATGTATCGCGTCATATCCATCTCGTTGTGATACGAGTTGAACACCGGATGCGTAAGGTATGCAGAGCTACGCTGTGCGAACTGCGGAATAGCCGCGGCAGCTCCGGCCAGATAGGATTCGGGAGATTGTACCTGCATTGTAGGTGCAATCACCGAGCCAATACACTGAAGCAATGCCTGCAAGTCTGCGCTGTCGGTGGATTCATCGCACGACAAACCTACGCGGCCGTCTCCATCGTAGCGCAGGTTGATGCCGGCTGCCTCGCACGCGCTGCGAAGAGAAGCAACAGTAGAAGAGGCAGGCAGGTTGAATGTCAAGGTGTCGAAAAATGTATCGTTCACTACGCATCCCATTTCGCGAAGGGCCGCAGCAACGGCGCGGGTACGGGCATGCACGGTTTCTGCGATGCTCTTGACTCCTTTGGGTCCGTGATACACGGCATACATGGCCGAGATATTTGCCAGCAACGCCTGTGCCGTGCAAATGTTCGAGGTAGCTTTATCGCGCTTGATATGCTGCTCGCGTGTTTGCAATGCCATACGCAACGCGGGATTGCCTTGAGCATCCACGCTCACGCCGATGATACGTCCGGGGATGCTTCTCTTGAAGGCCTCTTTGGTAGCGAAGAATGCCGCGTGAGGTCCGCCAAAGCCCATTGGTACACCGAATCTCTGCGCCGATCCCACGGCAATGTCTGCACCGAATTCACCCGGAGGCGTCAGCAAGGCCAGAGCCAACAGATCGGTGACCACACATACCATTGCTCCATGCGCATGGGCGTCGTTGCACAGCGAGGAATAATCATTGATACTGCCGTGGCAGTCAGGATACTGGACGATAGCGCCGATGTAGGAATCATCAAAGCTGAATTCGGCGGGGTTGCCTACCACAATCTCCACATCCAGTGGCTTGCAACGGGTGATAAGCACGTCGCGCGTGTGAACAAACACACTCTGTGATACAAACAGCTTGTGCTGATGCGGCTTGGCAAGCGAATGCATAAGGTGCATGGCCTCGGAAGCAGCGGTAGCTTCATCGAGCAGCGAAGCGTTGGCAATCTCCATTCCGGTCAGGTCAATCACCATCGTCTGGTAATTCAGCAGCGACTCCAATCTTCCTTGAGCAATCTCCGCCTGATAGGGCGTGTATTGCGTGTACCAACCGGGATTCTCCAAGATGTTTCGCAGAATAACTGTTGGTGTGTGTGTGCCGTAATAGCCCATGCCGATGTACGACTTGGCAATAGAATTCTTTGCCGCCGTTTGCTGCAACGCCGCCAGAAACTCCTGCTCGCTTTGTGCAGGCGGCAAGTTCAGCGGCTGTTTGAGGCGAATGGCATTGGGAATTGTTTTCTCCATCAATTCCTCCACATCGGATACACCAATGGTGGTGAGCATATGGGGAATGTCGGAAGCTGATGGACCTATATGACGATGAACAAAACGATCGTAATGAGATAATGCCGATGACATACAGTAATGGAGCGTAAATGGATAAAGAATGGAATCGCGGCTTCGTTGCCCGCTGCTAAGATGCCCAAAGACGAATTCGGCGGCGCGTGCATTGTGTAATGCCCACCGCAAATCCGCCCGCAAAATTACATAAAGAAAAAAGGGTAGAGCGGAGCCGGTGCCAAGGTGTTATCCACATGGGCATCAGAGCTGATGTAGAGGATGGGGAAGCAGAGATAGAGCACCTAAACTCCGCATCGGACTGCAGCTGAGTTTGTGCTGCTCGCGCAAAAAAAAAATGGCGCAGGGCGAAGCCCGCGCCATAGAATAAAAATGTCACCAAGAAGTCACCGTAGTCCAAGATCGTGTCAACCGAAGGTAACAGCCACACTCTCCAGCAACTCGGGGCGACGACCTTTACTTGATCACCAGTTTAGCCGTGAATTTCTGTCCGGCTGCCGAGAGTACGCATAGATACTCGCCCGCCGGCATTTGCGTGCTGTCGAAGCGAGCTTCGTACACCCCGCTTTGATGCGGACCGTACACCAATCGAGCCACTTCGCGTCCGGCAAGATCGTAGAGCTGAACATCAGCATCACAATCAAAACCAATAGAGTAGCGGACGTTCACTAAGTGAGACTCCGCAGGATTCGGAGCAATGCTCACCAGCGCAAACTGCGTGGTGCCCAATGCCACACGACGCAAGTCTGCCACACACGACACTATGCTCACAAAGCCGTCGCGTTTACGTTCCTCCGCGCAGGGAATACGCAGCGCCGGCAACGAGTACGACAACACGGGAACAAATCGCTGCTCCGATCCCAAAAGGGTTTTGAACGATGGCCGAAGCAGTGATCCGTTGGTTGATAATGGCGTCGTGCCTGCAGCTTTGAATACGGCTGTACCGGAAGTACTTGTGAGCTTGTCGTAACTCACGGTCCATGTTGCATCGAGCATGTCGCCGGGCTCTACAACCTTTGCGGTGTCGAACTGCATCGAGGCCGGATTGAACGTAATTGATGTTACCACTTCGCGGATTTTCAAACTGCCCCACGCAGAGGATTCCCCGAAGATGGGGAACGCAAAGGAAGAGTCTACAGGAATGCTCGTTTGGCCAAGGTAAAACAGCACGGGGTCCTTGGTGCCGGTGCCGGAGAAACGAACGCTATCGATACGCGTTCCGTTCGAGGTATGCACACGGAACACCACCGTGAACGGGCCCGCTGCAGCGGGAACCAGACGCACGCGGAAGGCCGGGGTAAGGTCCTCGTTGGGCTGGAGCACCACGGGGAAGCGTGCCGCATTTTGCTGCGCTAAAAACACCCTATCCGCATCCGCATTGGATGTGCGCCACACGCTAACGCTGTCTATTTGAATTGCTATTTGTCCCAGGTTGCGAATACCGAAGGATGCATCGGTAGAGTCGCAGGCAATGAACGGCGTGGTGCCGCCTTGCGGATCTGTCTTGATGCTGTCTCCGCACGGCGCCACCGTAATGGTAGTTGTACCCTCGGTCCAGCAACCTTCGGCGTTGTAGATACGCACGGTATAGGTTGTGGTGGCAGTTGGGGAAGCAACCGGGCTTTGCACATTCGCATCGCTCAATCCTGTAGCCGGAGACCACTCATAGCGTGTGCCTGTTGCGGCATACAATCGCATCTGTTGTTTCTGGCACAATCGCTGCGACGGTGTTATAGAATCGAGTACAGGCAATTGATTTACCGTCACCCGAAGTGTATCATAGGTAGAGCATCCGGAGATTCTATCGCTTACTCGAACGATATACAAACGCGATGAGTCCGGTGTGATCGATGTGGTAGCGCAAGTATCGCAGGAAACACCAATGGCTGGTACCCATCGTATTGCCGATGTGGTGTCGCCGGACACATTAGCCACAAGTGAGTTGCCGCGGCATATGGTTGTCGGCCCGGTGGTAATGCGGCCTGCAGGGCGAGTGCCCACACCGATGCGGGCAACGAGCGTGGTGTCGCAGCCATTGGTGGCGCGCACGCGAGCAGCATACGTTGTAGAGACAGTTGGCGTAGCAATGGGATTGGGGCAATTGCTGCAACTCAGTCCGGTTGCAGGTGTCCATTCAATGACGGTGCCGGTGGTATCAAGTGCCAGTCGCAACTGCACGGCTCCACCCTCGCACAGCGAGGTATCGGCGGGTGTGAGCGAGCCGGCGGGGCGATCCTTTACAGTGACCACAACCGTATCGGAAACAGCACACTGACCGGATCCTGAAGTAACAATGTACCGAGTGGTTACCGACGGGCTTGCCTTGGGGCGCAAGCAGGTGGGGCAGTCCAGTCCGGCGTAGGGAATCCACAGAATAGCATTGGTAGTGCTGGAACTTTGAGTGTTCAGCAACACCGAATCGCCGCGGCAAATAGATGTGTCGCGTGGCGCGGCAAGCGTGGCTCGCTGCGACACTTTTACATCCACAACGGCGCGTGATGTACAGCCGGCTGAATCGCCTTCGATGGTGTATCGGATATTTGCTTTGGGCCTCAACACCACGCTCTTGCAGGTATCGCAGGACACATAGGTGCTTGGTTTCCACCGCACTTTGCCGCCGAAGTTCAGCGTAAACGCTGCGGTGTCGCCCACACATAGATTTAATGTTGACGGCAACATTCCCTCTATACCTTTGGCATACTTTACTACAACCGAATCGGTGCTCTCGCAATCGGCGCTATTGCCATTACGAACACGCACAGTGTACACCATTGTCTTCATTGGAGGAATGGCTGTAGGTGCCGGACAGTTAGAGCAGGACAGGCCTTGTACCGGTGTCCATTCTATAAATGTGTAGCTACCTTCGGCTCGCAATACAACACCCGTAGATGTACACGCGGCTGTATCGGGTGTGGCATCCACCGTTGCTTTAGGAAGCACAACCACGCGCATGGTGTCGATGAACTGACAGCCTTGAGCATCGAAGCCTTCGCAGGTGTAGAGCGTAGTAACAGGCGGCTTGGCAAAGGTGCTGATACACGAGTCGCAACTAACTCCCGTGGACGGTTTCCATCGCACGGCAGACACCGTACCGATCACGGAGAGTCGGGCGGAATCATTTTTAAAACATATAAACTGCGCCCCCGGTAAGCGAATGCCGCCGGCTTTGGTTTTGAGCTGCACAAGCACAGAGTCCGTACCCTCGCATCCCATACTGTCTCGAACTGTAACGTAGTACATGGTATTGCCGTTTGGACGAGCTTTGGTTTGCGCACATGTATCACAGGATACGCCCGACGAAGGCGTCCAGCGAACACTGCGCGCCTTTCCGTTTTTCACGATTACTTTCAGGGTGACGGAATCTGCAGCTTTGCAGAATTCCAGATCAGGTCCTGCATCAACCTCGAGCGGCGGCCGAATGGTTACCTTCACGGTGTCCAATCCTGTACATCCCAGAGAATCCGTAGCCACTGCGATGTACGAAGTGGTCACCGCAGGTTTTGCTTTTGTAGATAAACATGTATCACACGCAAGGCCTATACGAGGTGTCCAGCGCAGTTTTAAAATTGTTCCGTTCACACCGCGGACGCTCAGCAAAACGCTGTCTCCGCCCGGGCATAAGGACGTGTCACGTCCGGCATCGACAAGGAACTTGCGTACATTCACAACCACAGTATCGGCGCCGTCGCAGCCAAGGGAATCCGTGGCCGTTACAACGTAGGTAGTGGTTTGCAGTGCCCGAACTACTACAGTCTTGCAAGTATCGCAGTTCAGTCCGGTGGTAGGACGCCAGCGAATGTTCTTTGCTGCACCGGCAACCGTTAAGCGAACAGTATCTCCAATGCACACCGTGCGATCCTCTCCCGCATCAATATCCACGCCTTCTACATCCGGGCGCAGCGCCATGCCGCCTACATAACCGTAGGAATCAGCATCGCCATAACCGTACACGTACAAACCGATAGGCTGGGGGCTTTCGATGGTATGCGCTTGATCGGTTACGGAAACATTTGCGTAGGCAAAACAAGTATTCGGAATATCGGTGAAGGTGGCACTTAGCTGGGTACCGTCGTACAAAATGGAACTAACATTCGGGCGAGTAGTTACAAGCGTGATGAACTGTTGATCAAAACTGCCGGCTGCCTGGATATTCGTGTATCGATACTTGGTTAGGTACTGGCTGCGCGGGGGAATAATCATCATAAAGGGATCGCCCGGCCGCAAGTTGTTGTTGTTCGAGGAGTGCGTTTTCTTGTACAGGGCTACCATTACCTTCTTGGACGCAAAGAGTAAGCCCGGAGCGGTGAGCGGGGCTTCGTACACCTGGCCGCGATTCAGCACCGCAACCTGGTTGTTGTTGAACTTCAGCACAGTGCCGTCGTCTTGAGCTACAACTCGCCAGATATCATTTCCGGTAGTGGTAATGCCTTGAGGCTGGGCAAGGGGAGTAATGATGTAACTCTTTCCCCACACGTTCGTGGGTAACATTTGCTCGTATAAGTGATCTCGCGATATCAATTGACCACGCAGTTCCACGGGAACCGTGGCTCGTTGATGTCCGGCAAATACTGCTAACGGCTTGTTCGAGCTCACGCGTGATCCGCTAAGGTCCAATCGTAAACTGGTAAGAGAGTACTGCGATTGAAACAAGTAGGCTTCTCCCTTTTGAAGGGTAATCACTTTTGTCTGACTTCCCGATTGTGTGGTGGGGGCAGTGGGCGTTACGGTGACCTGGGTGTTGGAATCCACGGCAACTACAACGAACTGAGATGGTGTATAGGCAGGATCCAAGTTTCCGCCTTGAACTACGCCGTCTGCTTTGTAGGCCAGAACATAGTACTCGGAACCAAGAAGCGGCGTAGGAAGAACTATGGATGCATCGCTGGTTGTTTGCGCCTTGTTCAGTGCATAGCAGGCAACATCTCGGCTGGTTTGAACATGAAAGACGGTGTTTACCGCTCTCTCCAAATCGTTGTTCGTGGAGAAGTTCTGGCTTTGGTTGTAACCTCGAAGCTCGAAGTTGCTGAACGGCACCTGGAATTGCCACACTTGCGATGGATTGGTGATCACGATGTTCTGTGTGAACATGGTGCCGGCGCGATTGTAGTAGGTAAGAGTACCTGTAGTGGCCGAATCGGCAATCACATACACGTACAGAGAGTCTTCGCTTCCCGGTCCGTTATTGTGGATGTTCGGCATGAACGTAAGGTAGAAGTCGCGACCTCTGGAAGTTTGTTGCGCAAAGCCTGTGGTGGAGCTACATGCCGCAACAATCAGAGCGAGAAGAATGAAACGGTAACAATTGGTAAGCATAGGTGTGCGGTGTAGTAGATCCGGATGGTCGATCCGGGAGATAGACTCTGGTGATTGACTCTGGTGATAGACTCTGGTGATAGACTCTGATGATTGATTCGGAAGAGCTGTGGCAGACCGAAGATGCGCCGATGTTCACCGTTCGTGGAAAAAATAGTGTTTATCGGCCTAACAAGAGCGTGAAGTCTGGTAATTAAATGAAAAAAAACAGCGCGGGTACGGAAGTGGTGCTGCCGGCATGGTTATTAACACACAATCGGACGTTTTGTCACTTTTTGCGGCAATTTTTTTTGAATCCCGTTCTGCTGCTGGATTTGATAGTGATGTTGTTTAGGAATCTTTAACGTTTCAAAGACGAATGTATGACAGTATGACAGACAAAAACGCTATTTTTGTTCAAAATAATCACACAAATCTGTCAAAATTACAGACAACACCACGTAACCTTTGTTTGGCACGGTTTGTCATAGCAGTAAATAGCAGCAGTTATCAAATGAGAACTGCAACGAATCGATCGCTTTCTTCATAGAGTATCGATTCGGTAAACGAAGAGATTTCGAAGAGAATTATACACGTAACGTGTTTATCACCACCACCCGGAGTTAGCCATGGATTTAGTAATGCAACTCGAAGGTTTGTTCCGAACCGAGCGCAAAAAGTTTCTCGGTTTCATTCGTCAGCGTGTGCGCAGCCATGAAGAAGCGGAAGATATTCTGCAAGATGTGTTCGCAAATGTTTTGGCAGCTTCGTCGCAAATCGACAAGCCCATAGAGAATATCGCATCGTGGGTATTCACAGCTGTGCGCAATCGAATTATCGATACCTATCGCAAGAAGCGTACCGCAAACTTCAGCGATATGAACACGGAAGCGCAGCTTGAAGACGGCGCAGAGTTGTTCGAGAATTACATCGCCGATATGAGCTACAGTCCCGAAACAGATCTTGTACGCCGTACCATTTGGGATGCCGTTCAGGATGCTTTGAAGGAACTGCCTGCCGAGCAGCGCGAAGTGTTCGAGAAGAATGAGTTCGAAGGAATTTCTTTCCGCGAAATGAGCGAAGAGTCGGGCGTGAACATCAACACCCTGCTTGCTCGCAAGCGATATGCGGTTCTTCACCTGCGTCAGCGTCTTGGCGATTTGTACGCCTCCGTGAACGACGGCTATGTTCCCGAAAAGGAAAATGCCTAAGCACGTTCAGGAATGGCTGTAGCAAACGTAAAGAACGTAGCCAACGCAGAGATCAGAGAAAGAGAGTAGAGAAAAACAACAAAGCAACAGTCCGGTGCCAAAGTGGCAACCGGACTTTTTTTTGCCCCAAAAAAATGAAACTCGTCCTTCTGCGTCAACGGGGGGTAGTTCGTTTCTAAGGTTTTGGCAGCTGAACATGCAATCACGTTCCTCCTTGCGCCGGCGCGCGCTTCGCGCTCTAACATATATCGTCAGCATTGGCGGGCTGATGGTGCTATTCGCAGGCCTTCTGTGGATAGGGTGGAACACGTTCTTTAGTCACCGATTTGCCTTTGGTTCGCTATCCCTGCTAGAGTCTATGGGCCTTGTTTCCATAGCGTACATCGTGCACTCTTCCATTCGTTTTGCCGGCGGAGATGAGTGCGTTACCGACCCCATGGACACGCCTCGTTACGATGTGATACACCATCACAACGGCATGAACGGAAACGCGGCCTCAGCTGCCACAGCTCGACCTTCTTCCTCCGAAATAGCCTCGCTGAATGATGAGCAAAAGGAAGACTTGAAAAAGAGCATCGAAGGGATATATCTCAAAACCGATCGTGATCTAGAGGCCTGAGTTCTCAGTAGTACCTGTTCGAATACCTGCCTTCCGCCTGCACAACAACGTCGCGTTGTTTCTTCCGAATCAATCCTAGCTTTCAATCCTAATCCTCAAAAACCACGGTTTTCAGAGCTTCTTTGGTGATTTTTATTCGACTACTTTGAATTAAGGTATTTATATCTTAAATTGCATAGTCGGTAATGGTCGTGCAAGAGGTTCGTGCAAGAGGTTGAGATAACGATTGTTCAAAGAATGCCGGGTTCGTACGGTGACGGAATGAAACTTCGTGCGTCAAAAGAAACCAAAGGGAAGGTCTCGGATCATGCTACAGATGTTCCGGCGCATGCTGCCGCATATGGTCATGCGCATGCTTCTGCACATGGTCATTCACCGGTC
>JBJOLU010000048.1:0-11086 GCA_046052705.1 Bacteroidota bacterium
CCCCAGCGATAGAGGAAACACCGGTACAAGAAGTTCGAAAAGATCTCCGTACCCGGTATAGTACCGCATCTGAATATCACGCTTGGAGATGGTCATCCACACCGACGTGGAGTCTGCAGGCCAGCTGCCGTGCTCCATTGGCACAGCAAACAGTGATACTTGCGGGGATGTGGTTTGAGAAGAGTCTGAGGTTTGTGTAGTGTTTGAACCTTGAGCACTGTCCGCGGTGTGCGTTGCGGAAGTACTCTTAAAAACATGCACAGACTCCGCTGCGCGCAGTGTGCTTATCGAACCGAAAGTGCTGATAGTGCTGATAATACCGATAGTACCGATAGTACCGAGCGCGCAGTGTGAAAAGAGTGTACGGCCGGCACACAGCGCAACATCACGCATCAAAAACATCCATAAGCTGCGAAGAGTAACCATCAGGGTTTTTCTTGCTCCGTCTTTTTGGAATGGAATTGCACATCATCACCGGTTAAGCCTATCAAGAATGGCTGTAAGCGGGGTTCAAGATATTCTGCCACTTCCATCACGAGCTCTCGTTCACCTTCGCTCACACCCACCACTCGCGAGCGAATAGTTGTCAGTGCAGATTCAGCTGATTCCGAATCAAGGAGCGCCGACGGCAGCGCCTGTTTATACTTCTCGCCAAGCACAGCTACCACAACTTGTTGGCAATAATTGTAGGTGGCAAAGGGCATGTACTGTGCGTTTAACACACGCGCCACCTGTTGGCGGCATTTCATGTGAGCAAGCTGCAACCGGGCATCGGAACTGTCTTGATTCCAATCTTGGGAACGCTTAAAGTTCTTCGGAAAAAACTCTTTGTATACGGTATTAACGGAGTCTGCAATCACACAGAGGACGCGGAGGTTGGAGGCAGTCACGCGCAAGAGTGAGTCTTCGCGGGGATGGAGCAAGCGGTCTTGAATGGTGGCAGTGCTTGCCTGCGGAGTGTTGTCTATTGCGAGCGGTTCGATGCGACGAACAAATTGCCACACGATTAAAAACAGAATGGCAAGAAACGCGCTCAGTACAACTGCCGTTAGATTTCTGAATCGTCCTTTGCCTACGCCCCAGCGCATGTGGTACCTCGTGATTACAATTTCTGCAGCCAAACCCGGTTGGGAAGATTGCTGCCTGCCATCAACTATCAGCCTGTATGAACACAGTCATGCAGATGCGCAATTATGCTTCTGCCGAAGCTCCGTGAAACAGAGCTTCTACGAATCGCTTGATGTCGAAGGGTTGAAGATCGTCGATCTGCTCTCCCACTCCTATATACCGCACCGGGAACTGTAGCTCGTTGGCAATAGCGACCACCACACCACCCTTGGCCGTGCCGTCCAGTTTGGTAAGCACCAGTCCACTGACGTCGGCCACCTTGCTGAACTCCCTGGCTTGAAGAATTGCATTCTGCCCGGTGGTTGCATCCAGTACCAAAAACACATCATGCGGTGCATCGGGTACAATCTTTTTCATCACTCTGCTGATTTTCTCCAGCTCTTGCATCAAGCCCTGCTTGTTGTGTAAGCGGCCGGCCGTATCAATAATGCAGATATCACAATTACGAGCTACGGCAGCATTAAGAGTATCGTAGGCAACGGCAGCCGGATCGGCGCCTTGCTTCTGGTTGACGATATCCACGCCCGCCCGCTGAGCCCATACTTCCAGCTGTTCATTGGCCGCTGCTCGGAAGGTATCCGCAGCACCGATGATCACCGTCTTGCCGTTTCGTTTGTAGTTGTGTGCAAGCTTACCGATGGTGGTGGTTTTGCCAACGCCATTTACACCCACTACCAAAATCACGTGCGGGCGATGCGAGGCATCAACCTCGAAAGCGGCATCGTTTGTGGCACTTGGAGACTCCACCAATATTTCCGCAATCTCGTTTTCTATAAGCTCAAGAACTTTTTCGCCTTCGGTAATACCTTCTTTCTGCGCTCTGCGTTGCACCCCGCTAAGTATACGCTCGGTGGTAGGCATGCCAACGTCTGCTCGAAGCAATAGATCTTCTACATCCGAAAGCAATGCGGCATCAATTTGGCGTCCACGAAGCAGGCCAAGCAGTTTGCTCGTAAAAGCGGTGCGAGTCTTTTCGAGCCCATCGCGCAATCGCTCTACGCTGAAAGCACCGGCTACCGTTGAAGCAGCAGAGCTGATTTTTTTCTTTATGTTATCGAATAATCCCATCGAAGGTCCTACGCAAAAAATATCCGAACAAAGGAGCGGAGATAGTGAAGAAAAGAGATAAGCAGCGCAGCAGCAGCCACCAGCTGGCCGGTCTCGCGGAACTCACTCCATCCGCCTCCCACCAACAACAACACCAAAGCCACTATACCAACCGCAATTTTTCCTGTCATGTTGGAGGTGACAAGCGTGTCGCTTTTGATTCGCACAAAAATACCGCCTGCCAAAATCAGAAGGTCGCGTATTATCACTGCCGCCAAAAACCACGCGTCCACTTGATTGCTGAAAAACAACGCGCAGGCTCCGGCGCCAACCAGCACTTTATCCGCAATGGGGTCGAGCACCTTCCCCATATCACTCACTTCATTGTATAAGCGAGCCAGATATCCGTCGAAGAAATCCGAAAGGGCAGCAACGATGGTCAGCACCCATACCCACACGTAGGCATGAGTATACAAGGCATAGGCGAGCGGCGCAGCCAGCACCAAGCGGCTTGCGCTCAACATATTCGAAACAGTCCATGGCCGCGGTGTATTCATGCGCTTACAGACGTCGATGTTGAAGTTCCCATGCAACGGTGCGGGCAATTCCCTCGTTCATGACTACACGCGGCTCCCAACCAAGCATCTGTTTTGCCAGCGTATTGCTGTAGCACCCACGCATTGGTTCGCCGGATTTTGCCGGACCATGCACGGCCGGGCAGTCCATACCGGTTGCAGTGCGAAGAAAGTTCACAATCTCCAGTACGTTGGTTTCTACGTTGGTAGAGATATTTACAGCGCCGGTAACGGCGGAGCTAAGCGCCAGAACATTTGCGTTCACCACATCATCGATAAACACGTAGTCCCGCGTTTGCAGCCCGGTACCATTGATCACCGGCTGATCACCTTCCAGCATCTTCTTCAGAAAAATTGCCACTACTCCCGCTTCGCCATGAGGGTTCTGCCCCGGACCATACACGTTGGCGTAGCGAAGAGCCAGAGTCTCCATACCATAGCAGGCGGTGAAGGCATGCAGATAATGTTCGGCAGATAATTTGGATGCTCCATACGGAGAGAGCGGTGCTTTGGGTTGGTCTTCATCACACGATGGCACATGCTGCTCACCATAAATAGTGCCTGCGCTGGAGGCGAAAATAAACCGGCGCACATCGGTACATCGAGCGGCATCCAGCAGATTCATGGTGCCCATAATATTCACCGATGTATCAAGGAGCGGATCGCGAACAGACACAGACACCTGCATCTGCGCAGCAAAATGATTGACCGCTTCAAAGCGCTCCTGCTCGAACACCTCTCGAATAGCTTCGTCGCGAATATCCATCTCGATCAGGCGCGCCTGCGGCGGCACCGCGCTACGACTACCGGACGAGAGATTATCAACAATCACTACCTCGTGCCCCGCCTGTACATACGCAGCTGCCACATTCGAGCCTATAAAACCGGCACCGCCTGTTACGAGTATCTTCATGCCATTTGATCTCGCGATTGTACATCGGAACTACCATTTTCAAACTTCAGGCCTTTAAGCGCAATGTCCGTGCGCATGGTCTTGTTGGCAAAGTTTATGAACTCTGCAGCCAGGTATGCGGTGTCGCGCGCCTCGAGTAAAGTATCTCCGCGTGCGGTAACGCCCAGCACGCGTCCGCCGGCGGTACAGATCTGCTCATTCGCCTTCACTGTTCCCGCATGAAATACTGTTGCATGCTCAGATGCAGCATCAATTCCATCAATAACAAATCCTTTTTCGTACGCGTCCGGATACCCCCTGCTTGCCAGTATCACCGTGCATGCTACACCGTCGGCAACATTGCTTATTGCTGATGCATCGATGGCACCGCGCGATGCCGAGTACAACAAGCGGGCAAAGTCTCCGCGGAATACCGCCAGCACCGATTGCGTTTCGGGATCACCAAAACGAGCATTGAACTCTACCACGCGGGGTTGGTCGTTGTGTATCATTAGCCCCACAAACAAACAGCCGATAAAGGGCGTGCCGCCACTTTTCAAGGCATCGAGCAAGGGTCGAATAATGGTGTCGTTGACGGCTGTAGCTACCGCTTGGTTCACCACGCGGGCAGGCGCAAACGACCCCATACCGCCGGTGTTTTTTCCCTCGTCGTTGTCCAGAGCCCGCTTGTGATCTTGGGCCGGAGCCAGAGTTACAAAGTTTTGGCCGTCGCATATAGCAAACACCGATGCCTCTTCGCCCTGCAGGAAATCTTCTATCACCACCGTGGAGCCGGCCTCGTTAAACGCCCCGGCAAACATATCGTGAATGGCAGCGCCTGCTTCGCTGTGCGAGTGCGCTACAATCACCCCTTTGCCCAATGCTAAGCCGTCTGCTTTCACTACTACAGGTAAGGGTCGCGATTCGGCATATGCTATTGCCTCTGATTCCTGCGCAGCCGTGAATGTGCGGTACGCGGCAGTGGGAATATTCGCCTGCTGCATCAACTCTTTGGAGAAACTCTTGGACCACTCAATGCGCGAAGCTTGCCGGGATGGTCCGAACACGACTATACCCGCGTCGCGCAACACGTCGGCCATGCCGTCGGCCAAAGCCTGATCCGGACCGATCACCACCATATCAATCGATTGCTCACGGCAATACGAAGCTAAAGCGCTAAAGTCCGTAACAGAAACGGGAGCTTTTTCGGCGCACGTAAAGATGCCGGGATTACCGGGAGCTGCATACAACTGCGCGCAGGAGGGTGATGCCGCCAACGCCAGAGCCAACGCGTGCTCGCGGCCACCCGAACCAATAAGAAGAATGCGAAGCGAAAGAGACATACCGTTGTAAGGAGTAAGAGAGCGTGATTGATTCCCGTTGAGAATTCTGCTAAACAAAAAAAAACGCACCCGAAAAATCCATCGAGTGCGCATGCACGAATTACTTCATGGCGGCCAACGATTTAGAATGGCACTTCATCCACATCGCTCACGGGAGCCGAACGCATGTCGGGGATGTCGCGCGATTTAGCTTCCGCACGCTCCAAGCGCCATGCAACGAGATTCGTATAATACACGGTCTCGCCATTACGATTCTGCGAGGGTCGGCCGCTTAGGTTGAAGGAAACCTTCACATCATCTCCCTTGGAGAAATGATCCAGAGCTGAGCAACGATCTTGCGTCATCTGAAACTTTACATACTGCTGATACATTCCGTCTTGCGTTTCAAGTACAAACTCACGCTTGCGAAATTTCTCTGTTACCTGTTGCTCGGGATAAATCTCGTGCAACTTTCCTGTTACGTCGAAGGACATATTTACTCCAAAAAAACGTCGATAATTGCGGGTGTCGCGACTTCGCATCCCTTCGCGGGCAAGTTACAACTCCCACCCCATATCCGCAATTCACTTCCCTGCATACGCCACAGCTCCCATGCGGAGTGGTGCCGCGGCCGGCCGATGCACGAACCGGTGTGGAACAATCATCAAGTGCCGAAAAAGGCAATCAATGGCTATTTTTTTAAGAAACAGACCATCCCTGAACGATTAAAGGAAACTCTTTGAGTACTTCTTCCAACTTTTCAACATCCTTACCGCCGGCTGTGGCCATGTGGGCTTTTCCGCCGCCTCCACCGCCTAATAATGCCGCAACGGCACCAACTAGTTTACCGGCAGGATAATTCTTTACTTCATCGTCTGTTACCACACACACCAACTGCACTTTATCATCGAGCACGGTGGCAAGTAGCCCTATACCTCTGTGCTTCAACCCGGAACGCACGGCATCGCCGAGCTCCTTGAGCTGGTCCATGTTCTCTACCTCTACGCGCTGCACTACCACGTGCACGTTGCTTGCTTCTACGGACTGTGCAATCATGTCGGGCACTGCCGTAGCAAGCGATTGTGTTTGCAGTGAACGCAGCTCTTTTTCCAGTTGGCGAACTCTATCGCCTAATGTTTCGGCATGGCCCTTTCCTGCCTCCACATCGCCGCGCAAGCGCTTGATGTAGTCGGCAACACCGCCACCGCTGATAGCTTCAATGCGGCGAACGCCGGATGCCACGGCAGATTCCTGCGTGATGGCGAACAATCCGATCTCGGCAGTATTGGTAACGTGCGTGCCGCCGCAGAACTCCGCGGAGAATCGCTCGTCCATAATCACCACGCGAACGAAGTCGCCATACTTGTCACCGAAAAACATCTTCACATTAGGAACCTTTTGCGCTTCTTCAATTGGAAGCTCCAGCACCTGTACCGGCACGCGCTCCAAGATTTTTTCGTTTACTATTGCCTCGATATCCCGAAGCTCTTCACTACTCACTTTTTCGAAGTGGGAGAAGTCAAAGCGAAGATGATTCGGCGCTACCAGCGATCCGCTTTGCTTTACATGGGTGCCCAGCACACGGCGCAATGCCTCGTGCAGCAGGTGAGTAACAGAGTGATTGCGCTGAATATTCCATCGGCGCGGCACGTCTACTTCGGCGCGAGCAAGATCGCCCGGAAGCGGCTCTACGTCTCGGTCGCAGACATGAATAATAGCAGATCCCGAACGACGAACGTCGATAACGTTGTATGTATTACCGCCAATAAGTAAAGTGCCATTATCACTTTGCTGACCGCCGGACTCCGCATAGAATGGCGTGGATCGCAGGGCCACAGCCGGGCCCTCCACAAACACGATATCAGATTCTGACGAGAGAGTCTGGTATCCCTCGAAGCGACTGCTGATTCCTGCCGTTGCAAGCTCGCCACCGCCGGCCATGAACTCGGCGTCTTTACCTGCTGCTTTGCGGGCTTCGCGTGAACGTTCTTTTTGCTGAAGCATACGCGCATCGAATCCGGCAACGTCTACCTCCAGGCCACGTTCTTTTGTGAGCAGTTGTGTAAGGTCCAGCGGAAAGCCGAAGGTATCATACAGCTGAAACGCTTCCTCGCCGCTCACGGTGCTGCTGCCTTGCTCCAGGCTTTTTTCCACTATCACCTGAACGCGATCCAAACCGCGTTCCAGCGTCTGCAAAAATGATTCCTCCTCAGCGCGAATGATACGCTCTACCGTGGTCTGCATTTCCTTGATCTCGGGGAACACATCGCCCATGGATTGCACAAGTACATCCACGAGTTGATAAATCACCGGCTCGGTAAACGACAAATTCCGTGCGTATCGCGAGGCACGCCGAAGTATTCGACGCAACACATACCCCCTGCCTTCATTTCCCGGCACGGCACCATCGGCAATAGCAAACGACAACGTGCGCACGTGATCGGCAATTACGCGCATAGCCACACCGGTAGGATCGGTTAGAGACGCATTGTAGGCGCGGCTACTGTATTCCTCCAAACGTTGAATCACAGGAAGGAATACGTCGGTATCATAGTTCGACATTTTCCCTTGGATAACTGCGCATGCTCGCTCGAAGCCCATGCCGGTATCTACGTGTCTGGACTCCAGTTCTTCCAGCGTGCCGTCGGCATGGCGATTATTCTGGATGAATACATTGTTCCAGATTTCTATTACTTCCTGTACTCCGGCATTTACCATGGAGCGCCCGCTTTTATCCAGCGTGCGGTCGTAGTGGATCTCTGTGCACGGTCCGCACGGACCGGTCTCGCCCATTTCCCAAAAGTTATCTTTTTCGTCGAAGCGCAGAATATGAGCCTCGGGCAAGAAGTTCTTCCAAAGGTTGAAGGACTCGTCGTCGGTGCGATACACCGTGGCATACAGCCGTTCTTTATCCAAGCCCCAAACCTCGGTAAGCAATTCCCAGCTCCATGCTATGGCTTGCTCTTTGTAATAATCACCAAAGCTCCAGTTACCTAGCATTTCGAAAAAGGTGTGGTGATAGGTATCGTATCCCACTTCCTCCAGGTCGTTGTGCTTACCGCTTACGCGAATACACTTTTGCGTATCCACAGCGCGAACGTAGTCGCGAGTACCGCGGCCAAGGAACACGTCTTTGAACTGATTCATTCCTGCGTTCGTGAATAGCAACGTGGGATCGCCGTGAGGAACCACGGGAGCACTGGGCACCACACGATGGCCACGCTGTTCAAAGAACGACAAAAACGAAGATCGAATTTCTCGAGAAGTCACGATAGTTTCCTGAGGACGTTAATATTCTTCACCGTTGTGGGATGTAATTGAGCGCGGTGATCATTGCGAGCATTTGCAGCGCAACATACCGATTGCTGTGTTTATGCGGTCACTCCGAGTGCACGGGGAATAGCTCCCTCGAATGCGGCGCGAAGATCTGCAACCGACGCATGCACATCATGCACGTGTAGTGTATCTCCGTACACGGCACCAATCACGGTACACGGCACACCATGCTTGGCGAACAATGCTTGCAGTTCGTCGAGCGACGACGAGCGCGCGGAGACTATTACCCGTGATTGAACTTCGCCAAACAAGGAGTAGTGGTCGCACTTGAAGGGCAGTTCAATAAGAGCGCCGCGGCCTTCGGGCGATTGCATACAACATTCCGCCAGCGCAACACCCAATCCGCCTTCAGAGCAGTCGTGCGCCGACACCACCAGACGCTGGCGTATAGCGGCCAGCAAGGCAGTTTGCAATGCCTTCTCTTCGTCGATGTCCAGAGCAGGTGTATCGCCACATACTTCGCCCAGCATGAACTTCAAAAACTCGGAGGCACCAATCTCCGTACGTGTGCTACCTACAAGCAGTACCACATCGCCTTCATCTTTAAAACCTGCGCCAACAACAGTTGAAACATCATCGATAAGGCCAAGCATACCAATGGTGGGCGTGGGATATACGGCATGGTTTTGCGACTCGTTGTGGAAGCTCACATTGCCACCGGTCACCGGTGTAGACAGCGCGCGGCAGGCGTCGCCCATACCACGAATTGCCTCGCGGAACTGCCAGTATACTTCAGGGTCGTAGGGATTACCAAAGTTCAAACAGTTGGTAATTGCCACGGGCTCGGCGCCCACACACACGCAGTTACGCGCGGCCTCGGCAACGGCGATTAAACCACCCACGTAGGGATTCGCATATACATAACGGCTGTTGCAATCGGTGGTTACGGCATACCCCTTTCCGGGCAATTCCTTGATGCGCATCACAGCGGCATCGCCTCCACTTTTGGCAATAGTATTTGTTCCCACCTGCGAATCATACTGCTCGTATACCCATCGCTTCGATGCTACGGTTGTTTGCGCGAGCAAAGCCATAAGCGTATCCTGAATGGAAATGCTTGCGCACTTGGCTTCGAGCTTTGTGTAATTGATGGTGCGCACGCTCTTGATGTACGATGCCTCGCGCCACTCGCGCTCGTACACCGGTGCTCCGCCACCCAGTACCAACGATTCCGCCGGTATGGCCTGCACGCATTTTCCGTTTCGATGTACGCGAATAATGCCGTCGTCGGTAACAACGCCAATGGTAACGATGGGCACGTCCCACTTAGCGCAGATCAGCTCTGCAATGCTTTCCTTGCCTGCCTGCACTACCACGAGCATTCGCTCCTGCGACTCGCTTAGCATGATTTCGTAGGCACTCATTCCCTGTTCGCGCAGTGGCACACGATCCAGATCTATAGACATCCCGGCTTCGCCCTTGGCGCTCATCTCGCTGGTGCTGCAGCAAATTCCCGCAGCGCCCATGTCTTGCATGCCCACCACTACGCCCGATTGAATAAGCTCCAGCGTTGCTTCAAGCAGCAGCTTCTCCGCAAAGGGGTCGCCTACTTGCACCGTGGGACGCATGTTTTGGGGATCGCCGGAGAACTCTTTGGAAGCCATAGATGCGCCGTGTATGCCGTCGCGGCCGGTGGCCGACCCCATGATCATTACGGAGTTTCCTGCGCCGGTAGCAATAGCCGATGCTGTTGCATCGGTCTTCACGATTCCTACCGCCATGGCATTTACAAGAGGGTTGTCTGTATAGCAGGAGTCGAAGTAAATCTCACCGCCCACGGTAGGTACGCCAAAAGCATTACCATAATGACCGATACCCTTCACTACGCCCTTGAGTAAGAACTGCGTACGCGGAGAATCGAGCTCACCAAAACGCAAGGAGTTGAGTGCGGCTACGGGTCTGGCGCCCATGGTGAAGATGTCACGAAGAATGCCTCCAACGCCGGTGGCAGCGCCCTCTACAGGTTCAATGGCAGAAGGGTGATTGTGCGATTCTATTTTAAACGCGATAGCATAACCGTTACCGATGTCGATCAATCCCGCATTCTCGGCTCCTGCCTCTACAAGCATGCGGCCACCCGATCGCGGAAGGGTTTTAAGCTGCAGAATGGAATTCTTATAGGAGCAATGCTCGCTCCACATCACACTGTACACGCCCAGTTCGGTCATCGTGGGTGTACGTCCAAGTATGTCGCAGATCTTCTCAAACTCTGCGGCTGTCAAGCCAAGCTCCTGCGCATTCTCTGCGTTCGTAACAATCTCGGTGAATAATTCCGGTGCTTGTGGATGTGGATGTAATTCCGTGGTGTTCATGAGTGACTGAATGTTGTAGTCGTTGTTTCGGTCGTAGTTGTCGTCGTAATTGTCGTCGTTATTGTTGCAGGCACATGTAGCCGGGATCAGGCTTAAGCTCATGCTCGGACGTAGGCATCAGTGTCCGTCTGATGCTCACACCCAAGTTCCGAGGCCATTGCAACCCATTGCACACCTGCAAAGATACGGATCGATAAATCAGGGCATTGGTGGTTTATCGGGCTTATCAGGCTTGCCGGGCTTATCGAGCCACCACAAAGGGCATCCGGGAAACGCGTGTATGAGCAGCGTCGTCCAGAATCACTTGATACACACCAACCGGCATTTCCGACACGGAAAACTCAACGCTCTCCGCCCCATTTGCCATGCCCAGGTTCAGCACACAGCGCCCCAAAGCGTCCATCACGCGCAGCGTGCCGCCGGTGGTGGCAACGGCTAGGTTCACTCGTACCGTTCCCGATGCAGGATTCGGTG
>JBJOLU010000049.1:0-19261 GCA_046052705.1 Bacteroidota bacterium
TACCGTGCCCTTTGTGGCAAAGGCTACCGGTGTTCCTTTGGTGGAGATTGCTATGCGAGTGATGTTGGGTGAGAAGCTCGCCACGATGAACGTAAAAGATTATTCTCTCACCTCAACTCGCGTAGCCATCAAAGAGCCGGTGTTTCCGTTTACGAAGTTCCCCAAAGTGAACATCTTCCTGGGTCCGGAGATGCGCTCCACGGGAGAGGTAATGGGTATGGATAAATCCTTCGGGTTTGCCATTGTGAAGTCTCACATTTCGGCAGGCAATACGTTACCGCAGAAGGGTAGTGTATTCATTTCGTTGCAGCCGCGGGACAAGTCTGCCCGAGCGATAGAGATTGCCCGTGGGTATGTGGATCTGGGCTTCAGCATTATGGCTACTCGCGGAACGGCTGCCTATTTGCAGGAGCATGGCGTTCCGGCCGAGATGGTACTGAAGCACTACGAAGGGCGTCCAAGTATTGTGGACAACATCAAGAACGGCGACGTGCATATTCTTATCAATACTCCGCTGGGTGAAAACGCGCGCTACGATGAGTATGTGATGGGCCATACTGCTATGCGCTACAAGATCCCTTTCTTCACAACGCTGGCTGCAGCCGACGCTTCGTTGGAGGGCATACGTGCATTGCGAAGCGAGCCCCGCACTGTTCGTTCGTTGCAAGAGTATTACGCATCAGATAACTAAGCGCATTGCGAATACAACCATGAGCGACGGCGAAACGAAGGTGTGGTCGGTGATCGAGGTGCGTAACTGGGCTATTCCGTATTTCACCAAAGCGCAAGTAGACTCACCCCGAAAAACAATAGAGCTCATGCTCTGTGCCGTGCTTCATACCGAGCGGCTGGGACTGTATATGCAGCATGAACGCTTGCTAAGTCCCGTTGAGCTGGGTACGCTGCGCACCATGATAGACCGCCGTGTGCGTGCTCGCGAACCGCTGCAGTACATCATAGGCTCAACAAATTTCTTCGGCTACGAAATTGCCGTGGACTCTCGCGTGTTAATCCCCAGGCCGGAAACAGAAGAGCTGGTTGATAAAGCTCTTGCTGCACTCAGCCAATATGATGCTCCTCGAATCCTGGACATAGGCACGGGAAGCGGTTGCATGCCGGTGGTGTTTGGGTCGAAGTTGAGGAACTGCCATGTCACGGCCATGGATGTGTCCGAACAGGCACTACAGGTGGCGCGAGCGAATGCACAAAAGCATGGTCTTGATACCATCGAGTTTGTACATGCCAGTGTGTTCGACGATGTAGTGTTTAGTGATCGTTTCGATTGTATCGTTTCCAATCCGCCGTACATCTCGAACGCGGATATGGGTACTCTGGAACCGGAAGTGCGCACTCACGAGCCGGTTGAGGCGCTTACCGACCATTCGGACGGCTATAGGTTTTACAAGCGATTTGCCGAGATTTTTCCGCATCTGCTTAAGGACAACGGAGTCTTTTTTTTAGAAATAGGCAGTGGAATGGCCGGCACGATAAAGCAGATTCTGTCGTCGTGGAATATCGATTTGCACAAAGATTTAGACGGTAAAGAGCGAATACTGGAAGGGCGCCGAAAATGATATGTTACGTGATAGTAACGGGGACAAATTCCTTTGGTGCAGAGCGGGCGTCTGTCGTAACTTCGAAGAACCTGCATTGCACGTTTGTTCAGCGGGAGCTCTTGGAGTAGAGATGATCAAACGAGACAACACGGCATCGGACCAAATCAAGCACGAGAAAATCGGACACATCGACGTTCTGCGTTTGAGTGGCCAGTTTATAGGCGGCAGGGAGACAGACAGCTTACGGACGGTATTACAATCTATTTCGGAGCAGCAATCCAATCTGTTGATTGTTCATCTTGGTGCGGTGTCGTACTTGAATAGTACATCGCTGGGAGTTCTGATTTCTGCTCATGCCAATTTTGTGAAACGAAATGGTCGTATCGCTCTGGCCGAGATAGGGGATTCCATCCGAAGTGTGTTTGCAATTACAAAGTTGGATAACGTATTCGAGGTATTTCCCTCGGAAGAAGAAGCAATCAAATCATTTACTCATTTATAATTCCTTATAGAGGTCAGTTCTATGAAAAACATGTTCAATATGATTGTCATCGTTGCCTCCCTCGTGGTGGGTTTTGTCGTATGGCACTTCATCTTCGGTGCGCCGGCTAACTTCAACCCGGACGGAACTCCGAAGAATTTTATGGGAAACATCAACACCGGTGGTCCGCTGGTAGCGGCTCTTATCGCGTGTATTCTGCTTTCTATCACCTATGTTTTTGAGCGACTGCTCTCTATCTCCAAGGCTCTTGGAAAGGGAGATACGGCTGCGTTTGTAAAGCGTTGCACCGATCTTATTCAGCAGGGCAAGTATGCCGACGCCGTGAAAGAGTGCGATGCACAACGCGGTTCTCTTGCTAACGTTATGCGTGCCGGCTTGGAGCGCTATCAGGCAATTGAGAACGATGGTGCTTTGGATCAGGAGAAGAAACTTGCTGAAGTTCAGCGCGCAATCGACGAAGCAACCAATCTTGAAACACCGTTGCTCGAGAAGAACCTGGTTATCCTCTCTACCGTAGCTTCGATTTCCACGATGATCGGACTTCTTGGTACGACGGTAGGTATGATTCGTTCATTCCAGGCGCTAGGTGACAAGGGCGGCGCGGTATCAGCTCAAGCGTTGTCGATCGGTATCTCCGAGGCGTTGTACAACACCGCCGGCGGTCTGCTTGCGGCAATCGTATCCATCATTGCTTTCAACGTGTTTACAACACGCGTTGACGGTATTGTGTATATGATCGATGAAGCTATCCTGAGCGTTATGGAGATCCTTACGGTACGTGTAAAGAAGTAAGAATAATACCAGAGAAACACCGTGTCTAAAATCAAAAAGAAGAGAGTCGGTTTTGCAGTCGACATGACGCCCCTAGTCGATGTGACGTTCTTGTTGCTGACATTCTTCATGTTCACCGCCAAGTTCAAAAGCGAAGCGGAGTCGGAACAGAAGTTTCAGATCAAACGTCCTGAAGCTGCGGCAGATACGTCGAAGCTGCCCGATCGCGACTTGGCAACAATTAAAATTGCTATAGACTCGACTTCCGGAGATACGTCGTACTACTACTCCATCATCGACGAGGTGCAACGCGCTTCGGTGTATAAATCGATGCAGTATTCAGAGGATGAATCCAAGAAGGCGATGGTCAAGGCAAATATTGAGTCGTTGGAGCGATTGATCAGCGAAACCAGACGCACGAACTACAAAACGCAATTCGCCATTGATTGTGATAAGCGAATTCGCTATAAGTATGTAGAGGATCTTGTGGAAGTGATGAGAAAGTATGGCGCAACCGCGTTCAACTTCGTCACGGAAAAGCGGCAGTAGTGCCTGCAGCGCAAGCGATCGTCGCATAGAGTGTGAAACGGTAGTACCTACAGTACCAAAATTTTGTAACTAAGCCCCGTAGCCACGCGTCTATAAACGCAGAAGCAACGGTGTAGTGGAGGTCCAAATGGCAGGTGGTGGTGGTGGCATGGAAGTGCCGCAAAGAGTAAAAAGAGGCTCCAAAGCACGTAAACGCAAAAAGAAAAGCCGCATCGGATTTCGTCTGGATATGACGCCGTTGGTAGACGTTGCGTTTCTGCTCTTGACCTTCTTTATGTACACGACGAGTTTGATTACTCCGCAGATCATGAAGATGAGCGTTCCCAAGAGTCCGGAACAGGTAGATGTGAACATGAATAACTTGCTCACTCTGCAAATCGGACCCAACGGGAAAGTATTCACCAACATGGCGCAGGATGATCCCGTCGAGATTAAAATGACGGAGCTGAAAGCCAAAGCTGTTGAATTGAACATGATGCGAAAGAACGCGCTGATTACCTCGTTCAAAGCGTCTCCCGATGCGCCGTATGGCACAGTTATTAAGGTTCTGGACATTCTCAATCAAGCTGAAGGCGAGATCATTCAAAAGCTGCGTCAAGAAGATCCGAACATTAAGCGTTCGCGAAAATTTGCCTTCGTAAAAATGACGAAGGAAGAAGAAGATAAACTACGAGGGATGTAACTATGAGCACCACAGCAGTAGTAGATGCTCCTCGTTCACCGTATGGTGCAAAGGAGTTAAAGGAGTGGATAGGCAAGAACACATATCGCAGCTTTATCATATCGCTGTCCATGCTGTTGTTGTTTGCCCTGGTATCGTTTGTGTATAACTACCTCAAGCAGCGTTCTCTGGCGTTGAAAAGTGCTATTCCGGTAGTGAAGATCAATCTTAGCGATCTTCCGCCGCCGCCCAGTGCGGACGCGCCTCCGCCTCCGCCGCCGGGTACGGTATCGGCGCCAACGGTTGCGGGTACGCCTATTCCGGTTCCGGAAACAATGCTTACCCCCGACACAAAGGACTTTGCCAGCTTGGACGAAATGAAGAGCGCACCCGCTGTATCTACCGAAGGTACCGGTGGAATAGAAGTGGCTATAGATGCAGGTACACAGGTGGTGCGTGAAGCGGAGCCGCCGCCCGATGAGTTTGTTGCGGTAGAGAAAGAGCCATCGACCGACTTGGGCGAAGTACAACGCAAGCTTGTGTATCCTCCCATGGCTATTAAACAGGGCCTTGAGGGTAAAGTGCTTGTTCGCGTACTTGTAGGCAAAGACGGCAGACCAAAGCGTTCCATCATTGATCAATCGGTGGCATCGTCGTTGGATGAGGCTGCAATGAAAGCCGTAATGGCCAGCTACTTCACGCCGGCAATTCAAAACAATACTCCTATCGATTGTTGGGTAACCATTCCTGTAGTGTTTAAGCTGCGATAAGTGGTTTCCCTAGTCTGAAACGTCAGGTGTCATGGAGCGCATACGCTGCCTGTCAACTGACGTTTTTTTTTGACCATGCCATATCTTTTCATCGACATCCTCAACTACACGGTACGTATTTGTATCGTGATACTCGGCGTGCTGATAGCCGGAGGCTTTGTGATGCAGGTACCCGGCGAAGAGTGGTATTCCAAGGGCACCGGAGCGTTGTTGATCGTGTTTGGGTGTTACAGAATTGTACTATACTATCTGGGTGTGCGCAGGCGGTCGGTTGAAGATGAGGAAGAGATGCCGGAACAGAATGCAGAAGAGTGATCGGAAGCATGATCGGAAGCATGATTGGAAGCATGATTGGAATCGTGATTGCCCGTACAATGCCATTGGCGCTACGCTGAAAAAGATCAGCGGTTGTTTACGTCGGCTTAGGCTGTGATAAGGGTGGAGGTTTTTTCGAATAAACTATGATTGTAAAAGCTCGACATATACTTCTCCTTAGTGTTCTTGTGCTGTTTGCTGCATGCAACGAACCGGCAAAAGACCCCAATGCCGAAACGATGAGTTCGGGATCGGTAGTGGTGTGGTGCGACAACGAGATGATCGGGCTGCTTAAGCCCCAGATTGACCTTTTTAGTTCGAAGAACCCGGCCGCAAAGATCGAGCTGCGATCGGTTTCGTCCAGGGAAGCGATGGAAGCGTTACTTGCCCGCAAAGCGCGCATTGTGCTGCTCTCCAGAGGTTATTTGCAGGACGAGGATTCGTTGATGAAGGCCTACAAGGTTGAACCGCATCGCACCTTGCACATTGCTACAGATGCATTGGTATTTTTTGCATCCAAGAATTTGCCAACAGATACGCTGTCCGTCGAGGCATTGAGGGAGTATTTTCAGAATGCCGTACCACTTAGCCGTGCGGTGAAGGGTCTTAATGGCGAGACGTCTGTTGCAGTTCCAAGTGTGCTATCCGGCGTTGTTGGAAATATCATGATTCAATGCTGCGGCGGCAGAGCACTGAATGCAAAGGCAAAGGTTCAGGTATGTGGAAGCACCGACTCCATGAAGATGTTTGTTCGATCGCATCCGAATATGATTGGTGCTGGAATGTTGTCCGACTTGATACGCGATACGGCAGAGTTCAAACTGCTTGGTATTAAGTACACCGACAGCGACGGTAATAGACGTTCAATGAAGGTGGAACAGAGCGCGGTATACAGAGAAATGTATCCGTATCCCGCAAAAATTCAGGCCTATCTTCTAGAGAACTTGAGAAATTTGCCAATGGGTTTGGCTGCGTTTTTGGCATACGAGCCGGAGCCCCAAAAGTATTTTTTACAAAAGGGAATAGTTCCCGCCTATGCGCGGATTCAACTTTACGAGGAATAGAATATGAAGTCCGTTATTGTACGATTGGCGTTGATGATTGCTGTGTCAGTGCAGATTCTGGCTCAAAGTCCGCTGGAGAAGGCACGACAAGCCTATGCAGCGCACGAGCTGGATCAAGCTGCCGTGGAGATTCGTGCGGCCCTGCAAGAGAGTCCGAACAACACGGAGGCACTGACCCTGGCCGGAGATATCTACTTTGGGTTGGAGCAACTTGAAAAAGCAATAGAGTACTACAAGCGTTCGTACGATCGCGACAACGATCAGGATGCTACTGCCCGCAAGTACGCTCGCGCGCTCTCGGAAGCTGATAAGCACAACGAAGCAATCGCTGTAGCGCGAAAGGCGGTAAAAAACAATCGTACCGATGTGTACAATCAACTCACATTGGGCGAGGTGTTGGTGAATGCCGACTCGTTGAATGCAGCTGAGCTGATTCTCACCAAAGCCAGAGAGATGAACCGTTCTATTCCCGATGGATTCCTGGCGCTTGGCAGCTTGTACTATCGTCAGCGGATTTTTGAATCGGCTCGCGACAACTACGAGCAGGCAATCAGAATTGATTCTACCAACGAAGTAGCTCTGGAGCGTTTGGCTACCATGTATTTCCGCATGGCAAACAGCGAAATGGACAATGCCCTTGCGGCGGAACTCTACACACGATCTCTTCAGCAGTGGGCGAGTGTGATACGAATCAACCCCAGGAACGCACGCGCATACTACGAGCAAGGAAAGATTTTCTTCTATGCTCAGAAGTTTCAAAGTGCGGCACCATCGCTTGCTCAATACTTGCGATTGCGTCCTGATGCAGACAACGTACCTTTGGCTCACTGGTTTTTGGCGCAATCCTATGCACGTTTTCAGGCCTGCGACAGCGCCGAGCCGCACTTCCGTTATGCAATTGAGAAAATCAACTCCGTGAAAGCCAAAGCGTCGTTGATGTTCGCACGGTGCTTGTTCGATACCAAGAAGTACGGACCGGCAGCGGAGCAGTTTGCCGTGGCGTTAACGCTGAACACCACCCTGGAAGCAGACGACCGTGAGCGCTATGGTTATTCGCTCATCTTGAGCGGCGATACCACCAAGGCTCTGGAGCAGTTGCGCACCGCCATTGAATTGAATCCTACGAAGTGCAAAACCATGGAACGTCTTGCCAATTTGTATTACGATAAGAAGTCGTACACCGAATCGGTGAATCTGTACACCCAGATGCTCAAGACCTGTACATCGTCTTCGCCGGCTCGCATCAATGCCTTTATCGGTCGTTGTTACTTTTCAGCAAATCAAACCGACTCGGCAGTGGTGTTCGCGCAGAAAGCCATCGGACTTGATTCATCCTTGTTCTTTGCTCGAACCATTGGTGTTCGTTCACTTGCCAGTGCCGGCCGCCTGGATGAGGCCACTGCATGGTATTCGGATGGTTTGGAGTATGCTAAGCGTGAGCCGGCGAAGTTCAAGAATGATGTTGCCGGTATGGCTCAGGCCGTATGTGCGGCTGTGATAGAAAAGAAGGATTTCAAAGCCTTGCAAAAGGCATCGAAGATGTGGATCGAGTTCGATCCTACATCGGAATTAGGCAACCTGTACCTTGCTGTTTCATATCAGGGATTGGGAGACAAAGATGGTGCTTGTAAGTATTACAACGAGGTACTGAAAATCAACCCGAACAACAAGGCCGCCAAAGACAACAAAAAGCTCGTGGGGTGCTAGTCGGGGTATAGTGTTTTTTGAGCTGTTCTTTTTACAGTTTTTTGCTCCGGAATCGCAACATTGGAAACCGCGCCGTAAAGTCGCCCAAGGGACCTTTGCCGGCGCGGTTCTTTTTTATACGGCGTTTTACCCCTATATTTGCAATCTCTTTGATCGAAAGGGCGGTTTTTCATGCTACACATACCGATTCAGGGTATGCGCGACGGACACCATGCCGTTGAGCTTGAATGTCGCGCTGAAGACTTACAGAGTTCCTTCGAAGAATTCGTCGGCATAGTTCGTGTGAATGGTGAACTTCGTAAAACGGGTAGGCGCTTGCATCTGGATGCTACGGCAACATGCACCGCACGCCTGATTTGCGATTATACAACGAAGGAATTCGACGAGCAGATCGAGGCTACCTTTAGCTGTGACTTCTTGCTCAATACAGAACTGTTTTTTGCTCAGCGAGATAACACGGACGACAAAGACGACGACACTATCGCAGTACATGAGGAAGAGAAGGTAATCGACATCACCGATGTTGTGCAGCAAGAGCTTGCAGTTTGCCTTCCGCTGAAACGTGTGGCGCCGGATGTTCGTGACAAATCGCTGGAAGAGCTTGTTGATACTCGCTTTTTAGCTGACTCCGACGAGGCGCAGGAAGAACGAGCAGAGAATGATGATCGCTGGTCGGCATTGAAAAATCTGGCGAGTGGATCAAGGGAAGACGAAGCGACTTGATATACAGAAAAAGACATTAAACACACTATCATTAAAGAGGAATAGTAACATGCCTAATCCAAAACGCCGACACTCGAAGCAGCGTACTGCAAAGCGTCGTACACACTACAAGGCAACGCCCGCTACCACAACTTCATGCCCCAACTGCGGTACAGCGAAGTTGTCGCACGTGGCATGCCGCGAATGCGGATACTATAACGGTCGTCGCGTACTGGCTACAGCCTAACCACTTCTAACGAACACCGCATCTCGTGGAGAAATCTTTGCGCATAGCTATCGATGCCATGGGAAGCGATTTTGCGCCCGTAAGCGAGATTGCCGGTGCCATTCAAGCGGCTGCTGAACTGAAAAACAGAGCAGCGGTTGAATTCGTTTTTGTTGGCGATGAATCCTCGATTGCGGCCGAGCTGGCCAAGCATCCCGACGCCGACATCCGCTATACCATTTGTCATGCCTCGCAGGTCATCACCATGAAAGATGAGCCCGCAGCGGCTTTGCGCGCTAAAAAAGACTCGTCTATTGTACGCGGCATAGAGCTTCATCGAAACGGGGACGCCGACGCATTTTTATCGGCAGGTAACACCGGAGCAGTGATGTCCGGCGGCACATTGATCTTAGGCCGAATTCGTGGCGTAACGCGCCCCACCATCGCATCGTTTTTCCCCACTGTTCGCTCACAGCCTACGCTGGTTGTGGATGTTGGCGCCAATGTGGATTGTAAGCCCCGCTTCTTGTATGAGTTTGGCGTGATGGGCTCGATCTATGTGAGGGAAGTGTTGGGTATTTCCAATCCGCGCGTTGCATTGCTCAACGTGGGCGAGGAAGATTCCAAGGGCAACACGCTGGTATTGGAGGCACACCGAATGATGCGCGACTCTAAAGAAGTGCACTTTGTGGGCAATACCGAAGGTCGTGATATTCTTATGGGCTCGGTGGATGTGGTAGTGTGCGATGGCTTTACGGGAAACATCGTGCTGAAGTTTGCCGAGAGCTTTGTGACCTTACTGCGTACAAAGTTGAAAGACTTTGCATCGCGATCACTTTTCAATAAAATCTCGGTGGCCCTTATGGTGCCAACGCTTCGCCGTGTGCTCAAAGAGTTCGATTATCAGGAGTATGGTGGCGTGCCGCTACTTGGCGTAAACGGCGTTGTGATTATCGGTCACGGAAAATCTTCGCCCCTGGCCATCAAGAATATGATTCTACGAGCCGTCGAGGTAATCGACAAAAACGTGAATCGCCGCATCGAAGAGGCCCTGCAAAACATCAACGAATCCGAACCTTCATGAAAGCTGCCATTACAGCCATAGCTCATTATGTACCCCCCGAAGTAGTAGACAACCATTGGTTCGAGAATTTTCTCGATACCAACGACGAGTGGATTACCTCTCGCACCGGTATCAAGGAGCGTCATTTTCTAAAAGAGGGAGGCACCAGCGACATGATTGCTCCGGCGGCACAAAAAGTGTTGGAGCAGCGTGGTATCACAGCCGGTGATATTGATTGCATCATTGTGTGCACAGTAACTCCCGACAATTTTTTCCCCTCCACGGCCGCAACGGTGCAACGCAAAATCGGTGCATCGAAGGCGTGGGGATTCGATCTTAGCGGTGCATGTAGCGGATTCCTCTACGGATTGTGGACGGGAGCTAAGCTGGTGGAAGCCGGTGGTGCTAAGCGTGTGCTGGTGTGCGGCGCGGACAAAATGAGTTCCATTTTGAACTTCGAGGATCGTGCCACCTGTGTATTGTTCGGCGATGGCGCCGGCGTGGTACTTCTGGAAGCGTCAGATGATGACAACATCGGTGTGATGGATGCCATCTTGCACATGGATGGTGAAGGAGGAAAGTATCTGTACATGCCGGCCGGAGGCAGTGTAAAGCCACCGTCTCAGGAAACCGTTGCCAACAAAGAGCACTTTGTAGTGCAGGATGGGCAGACGGTGTTTAAGTCTGCTGTAGTAGGCATGGCTGAGGTATCGGCGGCAATTATGGAGAAGAATCATCTCGATGCCGACATGATCAGCTGGCTGGTTCCGCACCAAGCGAATCTGCGCATCATAGACGCCACCGCGCAGCGTATGGGATTACCTAAAGAAAAGGTGATGATCAACATCAACAAATACGGCAACACCACAGCGGCTACCATTCCCATTTGTTTATCTGAGCTTCATATGCAGGGCAAGATTACACGTGGAGACAACATCATCTTGTCCAGCTTCGGTGCCGGATACACGTGGGGAGCCATTTGGTTAAAGTGGGCGATTGTCACTACGCCTGCTTCGGCGTAACACACAAGCGTTGCCGCGCGTATCAAACAGCCACGCGACATCAACTACCACAATTCATAAAGCTCATACATTTCAATTCACATGTTATCAGCATTTCTCTTTTCCGGCCAAGGATCGCAGTACGTTGGTATGGCTGCAGACCTTTATGCATCTCGCGAATCCGCTCGTCAACTTTTTGAGCGCGCGCATGGCATTTTGGGGTATTCGTTGTACGAAATTTGCTCTCAGGGACCGGCAGAGACGCTCAAAGAAACTCGTTACACACAGCCCGCGCTGTTTGTACACGAGGCCATACTTATAGACTCCATTAAATTGTTGCAACCCGTGCAAGCAGTTGCCGGTCACTCTTTGGGAGAGTACTCGGCCATGTATGCAGCCGGCGTGTTGAGCTTCGAGGATGCTCTGCGATTAGTAGCACTGCGCGGAACCTTGATGTTTGAAGCGGGGCAGGCGCAGCCCGGCACCATGGCGGCCATTGTGGGTTTGGCAGATGACGTTGTAGAAAATATTTGTTCAACGATTCACGGTGCCGTGGTAGTTGCTGCCAATTACAACGCTCCGGGGCAGGTGGTCATTAGCGGTGACGCGGAGGCGGTTCGTTCCTCGCTTGAGCAATTCAAAACTGCCGGAGCCCGCATGGTTACTGAGCTTCCGGTGAGCGGGGCGTTTCACTCCCCATTGATGAAACCCGCGCAGGAAACCTTAGCTAACGCCATTCATTCTGCCGAGTTCCGTGATGCTCAAACAGATGTAGTGTGTAATGTAGATGCCACTGTGCATCGTAGCGCCGCCGAACTTCGCGAAGCGCTTATTGCACAACTTGTGTCTCCGGTTCGCTGGACTCAAAGCTTGGAAACCATGTTCGCCATGGGTGTGCGTGAGTACATCGAAGTTGGGCCCGGCAAAGTACTGCAGGGACTGGTGAAGCGCACACTCAAAGACGTTACCATGCGCGGCGTAGATACCGAAGCTGATGTGGAGGCATTGGAGCAAAAAGGCTAAGCTAGAGGTAGCATCTTGAGAGGAATTCAGTCGAAGATTCAGTTGAAGATTCAGTCGCAGATCCACATCAATCAATCATCAACAACAATCGGGCACCAAGCCCACACATCAAAGGAGCTGAGCATATGAAACATCTGGATGGCCACGTGGTGCTTGTCACCGGCGGATCACGCGGAATTGGCGAGGCAATAGTGCGGCGCTTGGCCTCTGAGGGAGCAATAGTTTATGCAGTGTCTTCCAAGGCGTCGGCGCAAACCGAGGCAATTGAAGCCGAAGTACGTGCTGAGGGCGGCGTGGTACATTTTATGGCCGCCGATGTTTCCTCCGATGAGCAAATTCGTTCCTGCATCGACGGTATCGTATCGGCTCATGGTCGCTTGGATGCAGTGGTCAACAACGCAGGTATTACCAAAGACGGTTTGCTCATGCGTATGAGCGAAGCAGACTGGGATGCCGTTCTGGATGTGAATTTGAAGTCGATATTTCTCATTACCAAGGCTGTGGCCCGCCAGATGATGGGGCAGCGCAGTGGTCGTATTGTTAATATCAGTTCCGTGGTGGGTATAACGGGTAATGCAGGCCAGGCAAACTATTGCGCTTCCAAAGCGGGCATGATCGGCTTCACGAAGGCCACAGCCAAGGAACTCGCTTCTCGCAACATTTTAGTAAATTGTATTGCTCCCGGTTACATCGAAACAGAGATGACAGCGAAGCTCTCGGAAGAGCAGAGAAAGTCATTTACCGAGGTTATTCCTTTGCGTCGCGGAGGAAGCGGAGCAGATATTGCCGGTGTGGTGAATTTTCTTTTGTCTAAAGACGCTTCGTATATCACCGGGCAAACAATTTGTGTGGATGGCGGAATGGTGATGCAGTAACATCATCGTGGTTGTCTGCCTCATTATTTAGAACGAACAGTATTTTTTCTTTTTCAATCATTGGGAGTGATCCATGTCCGCAATTGCAGATCAAGTAAAGCAAATCATCGTCAACAAGCTTGGCGTTGAAGAATCACAAATCACACCTACGGCTTCGTTTACCAACGACCTGGGTGCAGACTCATTGGACACCGTTGAGCTGATCATGGAATTCGAGCGTGCATTTAGCCTCACGATCGAAGACGCAGACGCTGAGAAGATTCAAACGGTAGGCGCTGCTATCGAGTATTTGGAATCACGCGCTTCCGCGTAAGGTTCGAATGATTATTCCGGCGCACTTCTCAGTGCGCCGGTTCTTTTTCTCCTATCTTAACCCTCATGCGTACGCGCACGCGCACCATACCCCGAATCGTTATTACCGGCATCGGTGTTGTGAGCCCCATCGGCAACAACAAAGACGAGTTCTGGCAGGGTATGATGTCCTGTACGGGTGGCGCCGCCCCCATAACCAAGTTTGATGCTTCTCTCTACGACACCACCTTTGCTTGCGAAGTAAAAGGCTTTGACGTACTGCAGTTTATCACGCGCAAAGAAGTGCAGCGCATGGATCCCTTCACGCATTTTGCCTTGGCCTCTGCACAGATGGCTATAGAGGATGCAGGGCTCGATACCGCATCTCTCGACAAGGAACGCGTTGGTGTGATCATTGGCAGCGGCATTGGTGGAATGTGGACCTATCATCATCAGCAGCAAACGTTGTACGAACGCGGCGGTAGTCCCGATCGTATTTCTCCCTTTTTTGTTCCCATGTTAATCAGCGACATCGCTGCAGGCCACGTAGCTATTCGATGGGGATTTAAGGGACCGAACTACGCCACGGTGAGCGCTTGCGCTACATCCTCGCATTCCATTGCTGATTGTTTTATGCTGTTGCAGCGAGGCGATGCTGATGTCATGGTGGCAGGCGGCAGCGAAGCAGTGATTTGCCCCATGGGTATTGGCGGCTTTAATGCCATGAAAGCACTGTCTACACGCAATGACGACCCGGCTCGTGCAAGCAGGCCCTTCGATGCTCATCGCGATGGATTTGTGATGGGCGAAGGCGGCGGCGTTCTGATTTTGGAAACTCTTGAACACGCTATGAACCGCGGTGCGAAGATATACGCGGAGATTTCGGGTATAGGCCTCACGGACGATGCACATCATATCACTGCTCCCGCACCCGGCGGCGAGGGGGCTGTGCGATCTATGCGGCTAGCCATTCGCGATGCCGGACTTCAAGCGGAAGACATCGACTACATCAATGCGCACGGAACATCCACGCCCTTCAACGATGTGAACGAAACAGCTGCCATCAAAACTGTGTTTGGAGACAGGGCGTACGATATGGCCGTGAGCTCCACCAAGTCCATGACAGGTCACTTGCTGGGAGCTGCCGGTGCAATTGAAGCTGTGGCCACAGTGCTTGCTATTCAAAACGAGTGCTGCCCTCCCACAATAAATTACGAGCATCCGGACCCTGCCTGCGATCTGAACTATGTGCCGAACGTACCTCAGCAGCGCAGCATTCGTGCAGCCATTAGCAATACCTTTGGCTTTGGTGGTCACAATGCTTCCATTTGCTTTCAGCGCTTCGAAGAATGATCATCTCGTTGAACATTTCGGTGATATCACCGGTGAACCTTGGCGGTTGCGCAACGGTTGTGCGCCACCGTTTACACACACTTTGTACTCATGGCAAATAACGATCTTCAGTCTGCTAATAATTTCGTCAGCGGTCTGGTGCGGAATATTTATTCCGGTATAGTCAACATTGCCTTCAAGAAGCGTCCGGTTCGTATGCGCGAACGCGAGGAGATGTTTCAAATCACCGAAAGCTTGAAGGACGATCGCCTTAAAGATTTCGAAGCTAAGATTGGTGTGACCATCAGTAAGCCGCAGTACTTCGAGCAAGCTCTGACGCATCGTAGTTATCTGCAGGTAAAGGCAAATCCCTTGCGTTTTTCCAATGAGCGATTAGAGTTCCTTGGCGACGCCATTTTGGGAATGATCGTGGCCGAGTATTTATTCGATCATCACGGTGAAGTGCAGGAAGGCGAGCTCACAAAGATGCGTTCCTGGCTGGTGAATAAGAAGTCGTTGGCCCTGTGTGCGCGCAAGCTGCACTTGGAGCACTTTATGCTCCTGAGTTTTAGCGCGAATCAATCACTGAATAAAGGCAATGAGTCCATCCTTGCCGATTGTTTGGAAGCCGTACTAGCCGCCATCTATCTGGACTCCGGCTTGAGCGTGGCACGGCAGTTTGTAGAAGATACGCTCATGCCCATTATGATTTCCGAGAGCCTGATGCAAGACACCAACTTCAAGAGTATACTTTTGGAGTATGTGCAGGCACAGGGTAATTATTCGCCGCGCTATGCAGTAGTGGAGGAAACCGGTCCCGATCACGACAAGCAGTTTACTGTGGCTGTGTATGTAGGCGACGATTGCCTTGGCATTGGCACAGGAAAGAATAAAAAAGAAGCCGAACAAAACGCGGCGAAGAAAGCACTCGAACAAAAGTTAAGCGCGTAGCAAGGTTGGCTCGTCCTTTCCTGCGCATCATTACCTCACCACTGAACCTACATGAAAATTCTAGCACATCGATCGCTGCTGTTTGTTGCCTTGTTGATACTTGTTTCAACTTCAGCGTGGAGCACTGCCTTTCAAGGCACACTGGAGTTCTCCGAATCGAAGATTCAGCAGGGAAGCTCATTCACGGTGAAGTACCGGCCCGGGCTATTGCTCAACGGGAAGGAAGGATTGTTTTTGTCGGTGTATGCATTCAATTATACAAAGCTGTTTCCCACGGCGTTTTCGTTTGCTCTCTCGAAGAGCGGTAAACGCTACGAAGCAGAAGTGAGTGGTTTGCCTTCCGATGCAGTGTTTCTATTGATGAAGGTGGGCACGGAATATCGAACCGATTGGAACAACAATACCATGTGGGAAGCCGTGCTATACAACGGTAAATCCCCTGCACGTGGAGCGGAATACTGCCGCGCTTTTTCCTACTTGGGATCGCCCGTACCGAATGTGATCAGGCCGGTAGACAATGCAAAAGCGTTGCAATACCTCGAAGCCGAGCTGAAGAATTATCCCGGTGATCTTGCAACATTGATCACAGCGGAGTCTATACGTTTGGACCGCGGTGAACTGACAAAGGAAGGGTACACCACACGCATAGAGGAGCTTGTGCGCAATGGTCTGGACTCCACTCAAGAGCATCAGGTTCGCATTGTCTCGCGTGCGCTCAGAACCATTGGCAGGCCAGCCGATGCCGATGATTTGGTGCGGCGGTTTATTGCCAAGAACCCCGGATGCGACCTTGCTGAAGAAGACGCTCGGGCTGCCTGCTTTGCCGCCGAAACGCGCGAGGATTTTGAAGAGCGTGTAAAGAAGTACGTGTCCGGTATTGGATACAACGTGTACAGCGACCGCATGTACATGGATTTGATCAACTCCTATTTGCAGCAGGGAGCCGGCGACGAAGTGCTGCGCTTGATACGTGCCTATCCGGTACCGCCCGGTGTGCGTAGCCATCCTCCGGCATCTATTCTCAACATGATTGCCGTATCGCTGTTGAAGCAGGACTCCTTGCTGCCCTTAGCCCGTCAGTATGCCGAGCGTGCGTTGCGATCGGCCGAATCTCCCGGTGAGCAGCGTCCGCGTTTTTTTACAGAGACGGAGTTTGCCTACGGCCGCAAGGAAATTGAAGCCATTGTGCACGACACCTACGGCTGCATTCTCATGCAGCTACAAAAACCGGCCGAAGCATCCGAAGAATTTCAAAAGAGTATAGAGATTATGGGAGCAGGTGCTACAAAAGATATGCTCGAGCACTGCGCCTCGGCGCTGATCGCCGCAGGCAAGCGTACAGAAGCTCTGGAGATTACACGACTGGCAATAAGCACGGCGCGATCGTTCCCACAGAGTATTCAGCGCTTTCAGGAACTTGCACCCGGCGATGCAACATCGCGAAACCGGGAGCTGGCAAGTTTGCAGGAAGCCTCTCGCGATGAGCGACTGATTCAGCTGAAGCTTAGCATGATGCAATACGATATTCAAAACCTCAGCTTCACCATGGGCGATTCGCGCAATGTTCAAATCAACGATTTTTCCTTTAAGCGCCTGGACGGTTCGCCCGTATCGCTGAAGGATCTTCGGGGCAAGGTGGTGGTGATAGACTTTTGGGCAACGTGGTGCGGCCCCTGCCGTATGGCAATGCCGTACATGCAGAAGATTTACGAGATGTACCAAGGCAATAGCGATGTGCAGATTATTCTAGCCAATGTTTGGGAGCGAACATCTGATACCACCGAAGCCCAGAGATTGGAATCGCGGAAGGGAATTGTCAAGAAATTTCTGGAGCAAAATCCAACGTACACCTTTCCCATGATGATCGATGTGAACGATCAGATCGTTGGATGCTTTGGCGTTACGGGTATACCCACAAAGTTCTACATCGACAGAAAGGGTGTAGTACAATTCAAAGAAGTGGGACTTGCCGGTCCCGATGCCTTTGTGGATGAAGCGCGCGAGAAGATTGAGTTGCTGCTAAGCGACACCGAGTAATGAAGTCTCCCATTAGCCGAACAGTTCTTCTGCTTTCTTTAGTAAGCATGTTCGCCGATATAGCGAGCGAGATGCTGTATCCGGTAGTGCCCGGCTATTTGCGTGGTATAGGCTTCAATGTTGCACTGATCGGACTGCTGGAAGGCACCGCCGAAGTGGTGGCCGGAGTGTCGAAGTCGCTGTTTGGTGTTTGGTCCGATCGCACGCAACGCCGTGCGTGGTTTGTGCGCGGCGGTTACCTTCTTGGTGCTCTCTCCAAACCCTTGATGGCTGTCTTTACGAATCCACTTTGGGTGTTCGGCGTGCGAACTATGGACAGGTTGGGCAAGGGCATGCGCACCGGGCCGCGTGATGCACTGCTCTCTATGGAGACCACTCCGCATACCAAGGCGCGAGTGTTTGGATTTCATCGCGGAATGGATACGGTGGGCGCAGTGGTGGGGCCGGTGATTGCATTGCTACTCTTACACGTGTATCTGCTTGATCTTCGCACGCTATTTGTGCTTGCAGTTATTCCCGGATTGCTTTCGGTTGCTCTTACATTCTTGGTTCGCGATGGCCGCGGTGCCACTAATGCGGCCGCCACCGGAAGCGCCACGTATTCCGCACAACCAAAAAGCTCGCTCTCGTGGGCCGCACTTCGCTATTGGCGAGTTGCTCCGCCGGCATTTCGATCGGCACTGCGCCCTGTGCTGCTCTTCGCTCTGTTCAACAGTTCGGATATGTTCCTGCTGCTCTATGTTACCGAACATTTCGGAGGAACAGCAAATGCCTTGATGGTGTATGTGGTGTACAACATCAGTCTGGCGCTTTCGGCGTATCCACTGGGCCGTTTGGCCGATCGTAGCTCCGTTCGACCGGTGCTGTCTATGGGAATTATTCTCGTAGCTGTAGTGTACGGAAGCTTAGTGCTATCCACGTCGTTGTGGAGCACGGCTCTACTGTTTGTACTGTACGGTATTGGTATTGCCGCGTTCGAGACTACCTCGAAGGCATGGGTGAGCGCTGTTGTTCCCGAAGTAGAAATCGGCACCGCTATGGGATTGCTCGCCGGCTCGCAAAGTTTGTCGCTACTTGTGGCAAGTACCACAGCGGGTATGATATGGAAGATCAATCCGGCCTTAGCGCTCGTGCTTACAGCTCTTGCTGCCAGCGCGGCAGCTGTGTGGGTATGGTTTGCCAAAGGTCTGCGCAGCGCAGAAGCGCTTGCTACGCCTCGGTGATACGATTCCACTCATGTTCCATAAGCAAAGCTTCTTCGGCGCAGAGTGTTTTGCCTCGACGCTTCATCACGGTATCGGCCACGGCCAGTGCTTTCTTCAAAGGATAGCGGCGAGTGTCTGCAATAGCGCCCCAGGCATAGGAGGGAATCTCCTGCGGAGCATATCCGGCACCAAACACATTAGCATGAATGCCGCATACCGTACCCGTTGTGAACATAGTGTTGATGCCGCTCTTTGTGTGGTCTCCGCAGAGCAAGCCAAGGAACATGCGTCCTGTTTCTACCGGCTGTGAGCGCCGCGTTATTCGAACTGGGGCATAGGTGTTTTTCAAATCGCTGGTGTTGGTATCAGCTCCCAAGTTTACCCATTCGGCAATGTGAGAGTGGCCCAGGAAACCTTCGTGCTGTTTGTTGCTGAATGCGTGCACAATGGAATTCTCAACCTCGCCGCCAATCTTACACCACTCGCCGATCACGGTGTTGCCGTAGATCTTCGCGCCCGCCTTAATGCGAGAATGTTCGCCTATGTAACACGGCCCCATAATCACCGAGTGAGCCATGATGTGTGTGTTGCTATCCAGTATAATCGGTCCCTCAGTGGCGTCCAGAAGTACGAATGGATCGATACGAACATTATTGCCTA
>JBJOLU010000050.1:0-5960 GCA_046052705.1 Bacteroidota bacterium
GGCTTTGCGCAGACTCCGTCGTCTGAATATCCGCAGGGCCGGCAACGGCACTTGTGTACGCGCTACTATCAACCACAGAGTTTTGATCCTCGTGGTGGATGGTGGTTGGCTTGGCAGAAGATAGATGCTCGTGCGGCTCTCTTGTTTCTACTTTATTATCTCCTCTAGTTTCCACTCTCGCAGCCATAGGAATGGCATCCATGGCCGGTGCACTAGATGTGCGAATCGGAGCTTCGGTACTTGGCTCGCGCAGTGGTTGCATGCTGATGAACTCCGATGCTCGCACATCGGATGCAGGAACATCAAAGGTGCGAATATCCGCAGGGCGTTCAGGCGGTGCTGCTACCTTCGCCGAAGCCTTAGGCGTTTCCGCGTAGGGCTCGTTGTCCACTTCGGCAAGAACTTCATCCACTACCGTGAGGAACATATCTTTGGTGATGTAGCGAATACCTTGCTGATACAGCATGTGCTCTAGCTTCTGAGCAATCACGTAAACTTCCTTGTCATCAAGAAAAATGATGACGGCCTCGATAGGAATTCCGCGAACCACGGATTCACCGGCATCCGGCGGGAAGCAATACCCAATGGGAGAAATCAGATTCACAAACTCCGAGGGCGACATATCCAGGATAGCGTCGTCGTCGATTTTCTTTATCAGTCGTTCGAACTCCAGCACCGAGATAATATCCATGCTGTCGTAGCGCAGTCCGCGTTGTACCAGCCAACGATTGAAGCCTTCGTGCAGATACTGATAATCTGCGAAGTACCGCATGCGCAGATAAATCTCGTAGATGGGCTTCGTGGGCTCGCCGCGATATACGAACCACTTTAGTGTGGTACGAGGACGTACACGATAATTCAACACTCCTTTTACCGCAGCATCCGCAATGCTCAAGAGCTCCTCGCGATCGAAGCGCGCGTTCTTGTGGTATTGAATATCAAGGTTGCGAAGAATGGCCGCTGTCTCGGGGTCGTCGGGGTTTACATGCGGGTTTGCCTTACGAACTGTTTGCTGCTCGTATAGCCACCACGCGAACTCCGCTTCGAAGTATTGCTTGTAGGCATAATCAACATTTGCCTGAGCAACAATATCGCGAAGATAGGTGCCGGGCTGATAGCCGTTAACGGCCTCAACCAACCGAAGTTTACTTCGCTCAATGTCCGATTCGAACATGTCCCGCGGGCCTCTGGTGACGTAATAGTATGAACGCCGCTAAGATACGAAATAGGCACCAACAGGGCAGTCATTGCGCATGGAGAGGAAGCTGTCCGCAACAGCAACGTTCCTGTACTTTCTCGAGCCGGTGGGCGTGCTATGAACCGAAAGCAGCTAGCAGGGCAGCAGAGATTTTCTCCACGGGATGCAGCTGCAGGGAGAACGAACGGCCAAGTTTATCGGCATTGGTAGCGGGAATCATCGCATGTTTAAAGCCCAGCTTGTCGGCTTCGGCCAGGCGCTGCTCTATGGCGGTAACATTACGAACCTCGCCGGTAAGGCCCAGCTCACCGATAAACACCGTACGCGGTGCAATTGGATGATCGCGCAGGGAGCTTACCAGGGCAACCGCCACGCTAAGGTCCACCGCCGGATCGTTGAGCACTATACCGCCGGCAACGTTTACGAATACATCGTTGTGGGCAAAGCGCAGACCCATGCGTTTCTCGAGGATGGCAAGAATCATCTGAAGGCGTTTATACTCGAAGCCCGTAGACGTACGCTGCGGTACGTTGTAGCTTGTGGGAGTAACGAGCGCCTGAACCTCCACCAGTAGTGGGCGCGTACCCTCGATGCTGGTACATACCGCCACGCCCGATTCCTCTTGCGAGCGCTGCGTAAGAAAGATCTCGCTGGGGTTTGGAACCTCTTGCAAACCCTGTTCATTCATTTCGAATATGCCAAGCTCGTGTGTGGAGCCGTAGCGATTTTTCAACGCTCGCAGAATGCGATACGAGTAAATGCCTTCGCCTTCGAACTGCAACACCGTGTCTACGGTGTGCTCCAGCACTTTGGGTCCGGCAATCAATCCTTCTTTGTTCACATGCCCCACAATGAAAATCGGCTTGTGCGTTTTCTTTGCCACTTCCATTAAGCGCATGCTGCATTCACGCACCTGCGACACCGATCCGGGAGCGCTGTCGATCTCCGGCGACTGCATGGTTTGAATAGAGTCTACAATGGCCAGGCCGCATTCGCTCTCGCGAATGGCATTGCACACAGTGGTGATATCGGTCTCTGCAAGCAGCAGCAAATCGTCCGAGATGTTTCGCATGCGCGCGGCTCTGCTTTTAATCTGCTGCAACGATTCCTCGCCTGTTACGTAGAGCGGTTTGTAGCGCTGCGTGTGCGCGCAGAGCTGCAGCATCAAGGTAGATTTTCCAATACCCGGATCGCCACCCACCAGAATGAGCGAGCCGCGGGTGATTCCGCCGCCAAGGATGCGGTCCAGCTCACCGATGCCGGTGGTGAACTTATCGGTGGCTTCCATCGACACATTGCCCAAGGTAGAAAGCGAGGCCACTGCTTTGCCCGCAGCGCCACCGCGTTTCTCCGAGCGCACAACTTCCTCCACCAGCGTGCCCCATGCACCGCACGAGGGACACTTACCGGTCCACTTATATTCCTGGTGTCCGCAATTCTGGCATACATGGACGTTGCGAGTTTTCATGGCAGTGAAGAAAGTAACGGTATCGAAATAGAGAAAGAAGTTGAGATCGAAAAAGGGAGATAGAAACAGAAACAGTAACAGATACAGATACAACAGCAGAAACAACCGCCGGCAATGCTTACTCGCCGCCGCTCAACGTTCCCGCCAACATGCGCAGCCGCAGCTCGGCCACTTTTGCGCGAACAGCAGCTTGAAGCAATTGCAACGATCTCTGCAGTACCTCGAGCTGAATTGCTCGAATCTCCGTGCTCGTGATATCGCTGCGGCGGAATCGCTCCAGCGCTATGGTGCTGTTCTCGGTAGCCAAGTCCATGCTCTCGCGCAGCATGGGCAGCATCGTGCATGCGGCTCGATACTCTTCCGCGGTGCCCTCGAACTCCGCTACCACACTGCGTTTCACGTTCTCGGCTATGTGTTGTTGTTGTTGAATCTGTACTTCTTTGATTTCCATCTCTGTTTCCGTGCGCCATCCATTGAGCAGAGGCACGCTAAGATTGGCGCCCACATTAAAGCCGTTGTTCTCGTTGAACAAGGCAAAGCCCGCGCTGTTCTGCGAGCGGTTGAATACATATCCTGCCTGAAGCTCAAGGCCTGGATATCCTGCCGACGCTGCCTCGCGCTTGGCTGCCTGCGAGATACGAATGTTACTCAACGCCTGAAGCACCGACTCGTTGGCCGTGGCAAGCGCCGCTCGCAGTGCCGCAAGATTGATTGTGGAATCTACCTGCACAGTATCGGCACAGCGCACAGAGCCGCTGCTGTCTTGGCCCATGCACCGGAGCAATGATATCTCTGTTTGTCTGCGCTGTGCGCGCAGGGACACCAGAGAGGCCAACGCTTCGTTTACATCGATACGCGCTTGCAGCACATCACTTCTGGACGACAATCCCGAGCTCAAGCGAACATCGGCAATGCGTTTACGCTCTTCCACCATTTGAAGCATGCGTTCGGTTACCCGCAGCTGCTCATCGGTTTGCACCAGCGCATAGTAGGTGCTCATTGTTGTAAGGATAGTAGCCGACACTTGTTGACGCAAGGCAGACTCGCCGCGTTCACGTATTTGTGCCAGGCGCTCTTTGGTGGCGAACATCTTCATGCCATCGAACACTCGCCACTGCATGTGGGCGAATGCCTGAGTGGATGTTTGTTCCACACCACGTTGACGCGCCGTCGTTCCGCTGGAAAATTTCTGATCGATTGCCACCCGCGCAGTATTTACCGAGGCCCCGGCGGTAGCGGAAGGATACGCGCCGGCAGTGGCCCACGAATCTCCGCGCCGCGCTGCTTCAGCTTCGTCGGCCGCAATGATGATATCGTAATTCTTCTGTACCGCTCTGCGAACTGCATCGTTCACACGCAAAAGTTCCTGCGCGCACGTTGGTACAACAGCACAGCATGCCAGCACGCAGATCGCCACGAGGTTCGAGCAATGAACGGAGTAACGTATTGAGTAATGCTTGCTCATGCCCTCACCTCTGTTTCATTGGCCGGTGGCACAGAGCCGTTTACTGCGGTGTGTCGTTGCCCGCTCATCAAAAGATACATTGTTGGAATAACAAGCAGAGTAAGAAGCAAGGAGAAGCTTAAACCACCCACCACCACAATACCAAGGGGCACGCGGCTTTGGGCGCCGGCTCCCAGCGCAAGAGCAATGGGCAAGGCACCAAGTATCATGGCGGAACTGGTCATGAGTATAGGTCGCAGACGCGCCGTTGCGGCATCCGTTACAGCTTCACGAATAGACAATCCGCGCTCGCGTTGCTGATTGGCAAACTCTACGATAAGAATTCCGTTCTTCGTTACAAGGCCAATGAGCATGATGATTCCTATCTCCGAAAAAATATTCAGCGTGTGCCCAAAGGCAAAGAGCGACACCACTGCTCCGGCAAGGGCTAGCGGCACAGTGATCATAATGATCAAGGGATCGCGGAAGCTCTCGAATTGCGCAGCAAGTACCAAATAGATAAGCACCAAGGCAAGCGCAAACGCAAACCAAATGTTCGAGCCGCTCTCGGCAAAGTCTCTGGAAGTACCGCTGAGCGCGGTTACAAAGGAATCGTCGAGTACGCGTTTGGCGATTGCTTCCATTTCCGCCACACCATCGCCCACAGTTTTGCCGGGCGCAAGGCCCGCGCTGATGGTAGCAGACTTGTAACGATTGAAATGATAGATCTGCGGCGGGTTGCCGGCATCGTCCATGGTGATAAGATTCTCAAGACGAATCAGTTCGCCTCGGTTGTTTCGAACACTCAAGCTCTGTAGATCGGAGGGCTGCAAACGATGTGCACGCTCTACCTGGCCAATCACCTGATACTGCTTGCCATTCATCAAGAAATATCCGAAGCGACGTCCGGAGTAGGCCAGCTGTAATGTTTGCGCAACATCAGCCACCGAGACACCCAGGTCTGCGGCTTTAAGGCGATCAACACTGATGCGCAATTCAGGTTTGGTGAATTTCAAATTCACATCCACACCCTGAAACACCGGGCTCTTCGTGGCTTCGTCCATGAACTTCGGAATAAAGCTGCGCAGTTTTTCGAAGCTGAGATTTTGCAGAACAAACTGCACCGGCAACTGCGACGCAGAGGCAAAGCCCACGCTGATGGTTTGCTCTTGCACGGGAATAGCCCGAACCTCGGGGAAGCCCTTAAGAATACGCTGCATCTTTTGCGCTACCTGCGCCTGCGAATGCGGGCGCTGCGAACGATCGTATAATATGGCATTACACATGCCCGTGTTCGGTGCGCCGGTTTGCCATTGCGATGCAACGATCTGAAAGGTCATCTTCATATCGTCCGAAAGAGAATCCTGGTATGCTTGTGCGATACGCATGTTGATGTTCTCCATGGCATCGAAGTCCGTGCCTTCTGCCGATGTCATCATCGCTCGCACGATGCCGCGATCCTCCAGCGGTGCCAGCTCGCTTTGCAGCAGCGAACCCACGCCCGCAATTGTACCAAAGCATGCTATTACCACAGCAATACTGATCCACGGTTTGCGCAGCGAGCGCACCAAGGTGTTTCTGTATGCATCGTTCAGCTTTTCAAAGTAGGGTTCGGTGAGTTCGTAAAAGCGTGTGTGACCATGCGAGCTGCGAGCCAATCGTACGTTCAGTACCGGCGTGATGGTAAGAGACACAAATGCGGAGATCAGCACGGCGCACGCAAGCACCACACCAAACTCGCGGAAGAGCGCGCCCGTAAAGCCTTGCAAGAACACCACAGGCAGAAACACAATGGCCAGTGTGAGCGAGGTGGAAATCACCGCGAAGAAAATTTCTCGTGTGCCTGCCAC
>JBJOLU010000051.1:0-10112 GCA_046052705.1 Bacteroidota bacterium
CGAAGAATTGCGCTTAGGCCATCCATTGGAACGAGGATCGGATCTGCTCCACGTTCATTCCGGCTCCGATGGCGCACATGAGCTTGATTCGGGCCTTTTGCCCATTGAGAAAGTCTGCGAAAATCACGCCGGAGTCGTACAAATGCTTGCCTGCGCCCTCGTACGCATACACATGTTCGGTGCGGCCTACCGGGCATCTGGATACCAAAACCACCGGAATTCCGTTTTTCACAAGATCTGTGACCGCATAGAAAACCGGCGGAGGCACATTGCCCACTCCCATGGCTTCCAGAACCAGCCCTTCTGCTCCCATATTGGCAGCTGCACGAACAAAACTGCCATCCATTCCCGCGTAGCACTTGAGCAAAGGCACATGCTCCGGAAGTCGCTGCAGCGTGAATTGCTCCCGATGAACCGCTTTTCTGTAGATAAACACTTCGTTGTTGGTGATGCGCCCAATGCTACCGAAATCAAAACTCCGAAACGTATTCACTTCTTCCGTGTCGGTTTTTGCAACCTCAGAGGCCGCATTGATAGTGCCCGCCAGGCACACCACTAATCCTATATCGTGCGCACTCTTGTGTGCGGCCAGCGCAATGGCATCACGCAGGTTTCGCGGTCCGTCCCAATCCGGCTCACTGGAGTTTCGCATAGCGCCCACAACTACCACCGGCTTTGAGCTTCGAATGGTACAATCAAGGAAGTATGCGGTTTCTTCCAAGGTGTCCGTGCCATGAGTGACAACAACTCCACAAACTTCGGGCTTGTCCAGCAGGCCTTGAACAACGCCGGAGATCTCAAGCATTTTCTCCGGGGTGATATGCGGCCCCGGGAATCTGCCATATTCACACACCTCGATATTGAACGACTCTTTGATTCCGGGCACAGCGTCCAGTATCTCGGCGCCGGACAACTGCGGTACAATTCCACCAAAGGCTTCATCGATGCGTGAAGCAATAGTTCCGCCGGTAAAGACAATTGCCACTGTAGGTTTACTGTTCACAATTCTGCTCCTATGATTCTGCTTCCATGCTTTACTCGTAGAGTTCGTCATGTTGTTTTGCTTGCTGCTCGACGGGAAAAATAACCCTTAGGCGTCAGCTGCATAGCCGTAACTATGGTTAATTTCTGTCATTGGTTTCTATGGTTGATTACTCTGCTTGATTTATGCAATTACTTCCTTTGAATAGTTGCTTTGGTTGCTAAGACAGTTCAGCTGCCGGATTGAAGCAAGTCCCGCATTCATGCGCGTGAATCTCTTTGCTCCCTGGTGTGTTGTTCATTACGCGTGATTCGTGGCGGGCAGTACAACGGCACCGAAATCAATACAACCAAGTCAGGAACTCAGCGTCCGCCAAACACGCACAACAAACAGTAACTACCAACATTTGCCGCTCATACAAGGATGATGAAGAACGCTTTAGGTACTCGTATATGGATCATAGTGATAATGCTGCTGCACACTCTTTCCCCGGTGCTGCACGCGAAATCGGAGACTGTTGTGCGGGGACGCGTTTGGATACGCGTGCAACCCGGTTGCGACTTCACCCAAGAGAAACTTCGCTCGCTTGGGCTGCCCGGCTCGCCTCGTATTCGTGGGGCCATGCTCACGCCTACTCAATGTGTGGCTATGAACGCGCCTTCGGCGAAGAACTTTTCAGACAGCGATGCACCCAAGGTAAATGATGCAGAGAATTCAGACAATACCGAGAGTTTGGCTCAGCTTGAACGCGTACTTACGTCCACCTACGTCGTAGAATTCAACAAGGATGTTGATCCCTTTGCATTCTGTAAAGCAGCAGCTCGCGCAACGGGTGTTGTGGCCGAGGCCTATCCGGTATACACAAACAAGATGCAGTATACTCCTAACGACGCGCTGGTGGGATCGCAAGCGTACCTGGGCACGATGAAGGCTTTCGAAGCATGGGATGTTACTCGTGGCGATTCTTCAGTGGTCGTAGTTATCAGTGATGCCGGCACACGTACCACTCATGAGGATTTGCGAACAAAATTGAAGTACAACACCAAAGAGATTCCGGACAACGGTCAGGACGACGACAACAACGGCTATGTGGACGACTACGCCGGTTTCAACTTCACAGCTGCCGAAGATGGCGTGCCGAACGACCAAACATTCAACCCCAACGAAGGCCACGGAACAAGTGTAACCGGACTGGTGGCAGCGGCGCAAAACAACAGCGTTGGGATTTCGGGTGTAGGCGCCGCATGTGCGTTTGTGCCGGTAAAGATCAGCTCCATCAACGATCCTTCCAACTTGGACTATGGCTACGAGTCCATTCTCTATGCCGCCACTCGAGGAGCAGCAGTTGTGAATTGTTCATGGGGCAACGATGGTCAGAGTTATAACCCATTAGAGCAAGCAATCATCAACTACGCTACTGCCCGTGGTACCTGCGTAGTGGCCGCTGCGGGCAATCACAAAGGACGGCCTACCGGTACGTTCTATCCCGCTAATTATCAAAATGTGTTGAGCGTAATGGAGACATCGGCTACCGGAGAGATCAGCGAAACTTCGAGCTACGGTTCACATTGCACTATAAGTGCTCCGGGCGCCGATGCTGTAACGACATCAAACTTAAGCGATGCCTCGTATCATTCAGAGCCCGGTAACTATTTCTCCGGAACATCATCAGCGGCACCAATGGCCAGCGGCGCGCTGGCGCTAGTTCGTGCAGCGCATCCGACTTTGTCTGCACGCCAGGCTATAGAACACTTGAGAATCACGGGAACACTATATACCAATACTAACCCGACTCTCACCGACTTTGTTTGCCGAACAGCAAATATGAGTAACGCAGTACGACGCAAGCCATTCGATTTACCATCTCTGCGAGTGCAGAGCCGGAAGATGTACAACACACAGAAAACACTTATCGAACGTGCATCAGTCGGCGACACAGTACGATTCACATTTAGTCTGAAAAACTACTTGGGTGCTGTTTCCGATCTTCAATGCAAGCTGCGGATCGTGGATCCCTTGGGTACGAACAGCATGTATGTTACAGACTCGGTGGTACAAATAGGAAACGTAGCGGCTAATGCAACTGTTGATGCCGGCTCGTTTACCGCGATCATTGCTCAAGCAAATACGTACCATGTTTTCCTGCGTCTTGAGTTTAGTGGCACGGGAGCGAGCGGTGATACCTACAATGACTTTCAACTGGTAGAGTTCATCCCAACACAAGACTACGTAACGCTTTCTGACAGCGTTGCAACATTTTCGCTGGGCGATTACGGATGGGTGGGGTCCAATCAACTTACACTCGGACAGCGCAAGGGCATTGGATTCTCGTACGGAGCTGCGGGCAATTTGCTGTATCGCGGTGGGTTCTATTGCACCGATGCCAAGTCCATCGTTCGCTCGGGCATCAGCACCGATGGCACCACCGACCACGACTTTCTTGTGCGCTCGCGCACAGCCCCGTGGCCCTATGTTCTGACGATTTCGGACGTAGAATCGGATGACGCTCTGCGCCTTGGCATTACCATGAAACAAACATGGACCATCACGAGCGGATCTCTTGCACAGTGTGATATGCTCATTACAAACGAAACTCCCGACGCCTTGGATGATTTCGCCATTGGTTTGTTCTTAGACTGGGATATCAATTCCCTTGGTGATAGTTGCCGAGTGCGTCGATTCACTGAAGGTGAGCCAACAAGCGGCAATGGAATGGCGGAACTATTATGGCGCACGGAACGCAATCCTTACGTGGCCTGCCTTGCCCACACAGAAGATCCCCAAGGCAAAGGCCAAGCAGCAGGAGTAAATGCAGACTTCACCCTCAGCGGATTCACTAATGAGCGCCGCATACTTGCGCTTACCAGCGGAGATTCGCTGCAAGCTCCCGGCTTTGATGATATGTCCATGATAGTGGGCATGCGCTTCCCGGGCATTGCTCCTAAAGCTACGCGCTCGGTGCGGTTTCTATTCGGGGCAGCTCCCAGTGCGGATTCTTTGGCTAAACTCTTCCGCCCGGGATCCACGAGTTCTGTGCGCGATGAATCAGAAGCTTCTCCAATGGATGTGATGTGCTCGCCCAATCCGGCCGATCAGCAGCTGCGTCTGCGACTTCCAAACACCATGATTCGTTCGGTAACAGTGCGGGATATCAGAGGCCGCGTGATCTCGTTCTCGAACTTGAGTAAGCAGTCAGAGCAGAGCGCAGAGCAGATCGAAGCAGGAGAAGACATCACATTACAAACGCGGACACTGGATGCAGGTGCATATTTTGTCCAAGTGATAGACGCGGCAGGCATGCTTCATTACGGCCGCTTTGTTATTGCCCGCTGATGCATGCACAGCAAGCAGTGCGGTTCAGACAAACACGTGGATGCAGGTACTATATAGGCTCCTTTGCGAGCAATATTCCCTGCTACAATGCAGGCGGCGCTGATGCCGGAGCAGCAAGAGCGCGGCGTTCATTCACACGAATTCCTTGACTGCTGAAGTACGCAAGAAATTGCTTCACGGCATTACCAACCGGTGCATCAAGAAAGCTTTCGATCTCTACCGGTCCGAAAATTGTGTTTCGCTGAACGATGATTCGCGCCGAGGTGTTTAACTGCCGTCGCAACGGCTCGAAGTCTGTGCTGGAAAGTCGTCCGATTAAAACCATCTTCGTTGCAAGTGTGTCTTTGATAAGTATACCGCACAGCTGCGAGAGCAGTACCGATTGCTTGTCCAATGGTACCTGCTGTGCATTGAGCAGAGCATCGCTGAGTACACGCAGGAACTCTGCGCTCGACACAAAACGCTTGTAAATTTTTGTGCCGGCAACAATCATATTGATATCCGAAGAATCGGCTCCGCTTACCTCGGCGCGCAAGGAATCCACTGTGGCTTTTGCGGTAAGCGTATCCAGGGGCGACATCACTAAGGCATAAACACTGCGTACAGGAGGTGTTTTCCTTTTGGGCAATACCTGAAAACGTTTAGGCCGCTCCGCATACAAGGCAACGAGAATCAAGCCCGTCACCGCCAGAAATCCCACAAAACCGTAGTAGAATTTCCAATTGTTTTTCTTTGCCGGCGGCACGCCGTACATATCGTCTGCGGAATCGTTGCTCGTGCTCATTGTGTGTTGTTACGTTTGGTTCGGTTTGCGGTTCCTGCATGAACGAATTTCTCCATGGTATAGTGCTGAATGCAACCAAAGAGCAGATAGGACTTCTGCGTAACGGCGTAACCGCAGCGCTCGTAGAATGCCACCGCATTTTCTCTGGCCTCGAGCACCACACGATCCGCGCCATGTTCCACAGCCAATTGTTCCATATGCTGCATGAGCAATGCTCCGATGCCCTGCCCCTGAAGCGATGTCTCTACAGCCATGTAGCGAATCTGCGCTTCAGGTGCAGAGTTAAAGTGCAATCGACTCACCGCTACCACGCGGCCATCCCTCACCAGCATTCTATTCATGCTTTGGGCATCGGTTGCATCTCGCTCCGATCCCGGCTCTTTGCCCCAGGGCTGCCGGAGTATTCTAAACCGCAGATCGTAATACTGTTCCCACTCCTGCGGTGTTTGCGGTTCGCGGATTTCCGGTGTGTTTGGTATCTCTGAGTTATGCTCTGAATTATGCTCTGAGGAATTCATCGAAGACGCTTGTATTCAATTCTGAAAATATTCTCTACTGTCTCTCTGTGATGAAAGCGAATGGGTGCGGCGCACATTTCCGGATGAATCATTCGATGAATCTCTCATTGACACGTTTCGTAATACACCAAGCGCTTGTATCACCCTAGTTCTCTGCACAATATTAGCGTAGATTAGAAGAGCAATCACCATCAAGTGCACCTTTCGTGGAACCACCGTCTGTATCTACTGCATCACGTGTATTACATGCTTCGCCTGCATCTTCTGCGCCGGCAGTACTTTTTGTATGTACCGGCAATACCTGCCGCAGTCAAATGGCGCATGCAATGTTACGCTCGTTAGCTCCAAACGTTACAGTGTATTCCGCAGGAGTAGCTCCGGGGATGCAGATCTCCGCAAACGCAGAGCTGGTGGTGCGTGCAGCCGGTTATTCTGCCGAAGGATTGCACCCTAAACATGTTCGCCAATACCTCAATTCATCGGGAAACTTTGCAAACAATCATCAAGCGCCCAAGCTGGTATTTACATTATGCGACAATGCTCGCAAAGAACTACCTGTTCTTCCCGCGGACGTCTCGCACTATCACCACGGTTTCACCGATCCCTATCATGCCACTGGCAGCCGGGCCGAGCGCGTGGCCGTGTATGAACATGTGCGAGCAGGAATTGAGGAATGGCTGCGAAGCGAGGTTCTGCCTATGCTTCAGACCGGTGCAGCTTGTTAGTGGTGCCGGGGATTGATATCAGGGATTGATATCAGGGTTTGATATCCGGGATTGATTATTGCGATTGATTCCCGCGATAGTATTCCTCAACCACTCTATTCTGCCGCACGCATCCCTGCCATCCCGCGCAAGCCGCATCCCTGCCACGCGATTACGCACGGCGCAATCGCAGGCTATTACTCACTACTGATATGGAACTCATTGCCATGGCGATTCCTGCCATCATAGGGTCCATGCTCAGCCCGGTGATAGAATCGAAAAAACCTGTGGCTATGGGAATGAGCAGCACGTTGTATCCAAAAGCCCACACAAGATTCTGACGCACCACTCGCATGGTCCTGCGGGCCAGATCCAGAGCGGTGTTCACGCCTCTGATTTCCGATCCCACCAGCACGATCTGTGCGGCGTGCTGCGCTATATCGCTTCCACGGCCCATAGCAATACTTACATCGGCTCGGGCCAGCGACTGCGCGTCGTTCATTCCGTCTCCCACCATGGCCACCACGGCGCCACGTTGTTGCAGCTCTTGCACGTAGCGTTCTTTTTGCTCGGGTGTGCATCGCCATTCAGCATGTGTAATCCTCACTTGCGCTGCGGCACGTTCCACCGCTTCTTGAGTATCACCGGACAGCAGATGGGTGTTTACTCCGCGAGCACGCAGCAGCGCCACCACATCGGCAGCATGAGCACCAAGATCGGCTTGCAGATCTACCGCGCAGGCCACACGCTCGCCCACCGCAAATATTACGGTTGCATTGCGCATCTGCTCCGGCACCTTCACTCCACTCTGCTCTACGAATTGCAAAGAGCCAACCAATACTATTTGGCCGTCCCAGCGCGCAGACATACCCTGGCCGGGATGTTCACGAATGTCCGTGACTTCCTTTACATGCTGTGCGCCCTTCGATTCCAATTCGCGAACTATAGCTTTGGCATGTGGGTGGCTCGACCCGCGTTCTACGGTATACAGTACGCCTGCAAGGGGCGCAAAATCTAGTGTTGAAGCCGTGCGTAGGTGCACTGTAACTGTGCCTGCATCGGTAAGCGTACCGGTTTTATCGAAGATCACATCGCTCACGCTTGCTGCTCGCTCCAGCGCTTCGGCATCTTTTACAAGAATGCCTTTAGAGGCAGCTCGCTGAATACCCACCACAAGCGCAATCGGCGCAGCCAATCCCAGCGCGCAGGGGCAGGCCACAATCAATACAGTGATAGCAGATGCAATTGCCGTAGGCAGCGCTGCAATACCGCCAATACCGCACCACACCGCAAAGGTGATGAGTGCAATAGCAAGTATAGCGGGTACAAACACCGATGAGGCAAAATCCACAAAGCGTTGTGCAGCAACGTGCGTGTCTTGTGCGGCACGAACCGCACGTTCTATGGAGCGAATCATGGTGTCGTCTGCCACGCTACGCGTGTCCATGATCACCACACCATCGTGGTTCAAGGTACCGGCAAACACCACACTGCCGGGTGCTTTGGGAACAGGAGCGCTCTCGCCCGTCAGGAAGGATTCATCCACGTAGGTTGTGCCGGTGTGCACCACACCGTCCGCAGGGAATCGCTCTCCGGGCAATACTCGCAGTATGTCACCACTCTGTAGATCCTGAATAGGAATCTCCGTTTCACTACCGGTTTCTATTCCGGTTTGTGTTTCTGTTTCTGTTTGTAAAGCTGTACCTGCCTCCGGCTCACTCGCGCTGCGAAGGCGGCGAACTCTAGCCGGCACCAAGGACCGTATCGCCGCCGTCGCGCCGCGAGCTTTTTGCTTGGCATTTTCCTCCACCACTTTGCCAATAAGCACCGTGGCAACGATCACTGCAGCCGATTCAAAAAACACATGGCCGTGAATTCCCAGCGAGTGCAACCACTGCTCTTGGAACACAACCACCAGGCTCCACACAAAGGCCAGCCCTGTGCTCAGCGCTACCAGTGTATCCATTGAAACACTCTTTCGCCGCGCCTGCTGAAAAGCATGAACAAAAAAATCGCGGCCGCAGATAAGCATCACCGCCAACGACAACACTCCCTGTGCCAGCAGCGATTCACTCGATGCCTGCATGTCCATTCCAAGCACAACCAGCGGAATGCAGAGCACGCTGCCAATTACTGCCGAACGTTTGAGCGATTGCAAGCGCGCTGCGTCCCGAAGCTCTATCTCCGCTTCGTTTTCCGGTACCTGCGGAAGAATATCATAACCGAACAATTGCAATCCCTCTCGCAGCTTTTGCGTGGATGTTTGCGTAGAGCGGAAGGAAATAGCTGCTGTTTGTGTTCCGTAATTCACCGTAGCATTCACCACCCCGGGCTGTGCACTTAAGAGTGATGTTACGCTATGCGCGCAAGCCGCGCACGACATTCCAATCACCCGATAATGTTGTTGAACTTGAAAGTCCATAAAGGCAGGGGAAGAATTTTACCGCGATGATATCCGGCGGCTCAATGAAGAAGCGCGGCCACGGCAGAAGCGGTTAGACTGAAGTAAACTGAAGTAAATAGTCTGAAGGAAAACGTCTGCAAGCAATACTCTGCCATGCCGGCAGCTGCTGCGTGTTAGGCTGCGGCTTGAAGTTGCGCGTTAAAACCAACTTTTTCAATCATCGCAATCATGTTTGAAATCACTGCAGAACTCGGCGCAGCAGCGGCATCATACTCCACGGTGGCAGAGGCGCCCGGCCGATCTACCTGTACGCTTTTTACTCCATCTACCATGCTAAGGGCGCGCTGTATAGTCTGCACACAGCCATCACATTTCATTCCTTGTACCGACAACACACAAGATTCCATAGGAAGTAATCGTTGGTAAATATTTATATGGCGTATGCTAACGCCTGATCGGCGTCGTATTCTTACGCAGTCAAAACTATACACGAATCGCCGGCGGCTTTGTACATGATTGCAACAAAGCTGTACAGGGCAGATCTACGGGGCATTTGCATCTACCCGGCTAACCCAATAAGCTACCCTAGGCTACCCACAGCTACCTTAGATGCATACTCAGATGTGTTACACGTAGCGAATTTTCACTTCGGCAAGTGCGCCGGAGATATCGATAGTCAGCCTGGGTTTGTCTGCTGCCGGCATGGGGATGGCAGCTCCGAGCGAGTGTATACTACCCATCACAATTGTTCCCAGTACCGACACATTCCAGCCGGCGGGAACAACAATCTCTGCCGAGCCCAGCGTGCACTCAATCATAAGCGTAGCGCCACCGGGAGCAATAACAGCACGGCGGAAGTCTACTACCATCGAGCCCAGTAATACAGTACCTCTGCCATTGGTGAACGACTGCGAGGTCGCCACAAATTTTCCTTCGTTCAGAGTAGTCTCCATGGCAATGGAATTATCCGAAACAAAGCGTACGTCGTCGTCGTAGTTCTCGCTATATCCACTGCTGAAGTTGTTGGCATTGGTGTACCTGTCGTTCGTGCTCGAGGCGTTAGAAGAACTACCCGCCTCATCACTTCCATCACCCACACTAAATGTATAGGCCCGCTCACGGCTTGCAAATCGCTTCGGTTTGCGAATGAGCATGGAAAGGCCAAGAACAATAAGCGCTGAAGGGAGAATGAAGGCCCATAGATCAATATCATACACATTGTCGGCCAGGAATACCACTCCCACAACAATTGATATAAGCGGCGCAGTGATTTTCCGCGGGTTCTGTATCAGCTCATTTACACCATAGATAATCAGCAATACCGGCCACCAGGTGAACAGCGCATCAAAAGCCAAATCGAAGACATCTATATAGCCCAGGCGTTCCA
>JBJOLU010000052.1:0-29251 GCA_046052705.1 Bacteroidota bacterium
CGTGCTTGCCGTAGGGGCAACGTTAAGCGAGCAGGCCTCCCGATCCACACTGCAGTCCAACACCACATCCAGGCGCTTTGCCAGCGTTGTATTCGGCGTGCCGAATAACCCGATCACCGGCACCTTGCGGTCTCGTAGAAATGGTAACAATTCGTGTAGCTCGTTTGTTGTGCCGCTCTTGGAAATCATTATCACACAGCTACCGGCCGTTACACTGCCTATATCTCCGTGCAATGCTTCTACAGGATGCAGCACGTGCGCCGGCTTTCCTATGCTTGCAAACGTTGCGGCAATCTTTGAGCCTATCAGAGCGCTCTTTCCTATTCCCACGACAAACACGCGCTGCGCGCCTGCCAAAAGAGTAATAGCGGCGCTGAAGGAGGAATCTATGCGTTCGGACAGTCGCATCACTCCCTGTGCTTCGGTATGGAGCACACGGCGCGCTGATTCTATGTGTAGAGAAGAGGGATTCATGATAGATCGTTTGAAGTCAGTTATTCAACAAGCCGTATACGTTTAGCCCGGAGGCCACTGCAACTCTCTTCCACCAAGCAGATGAGCATGCACATGAAACACCGTCTGCCCCGCGTCGCCATTGCAATTGAGTACCACGCGGTAACCGCTTTCATGTATGCCCTCTTGCTTAGCAATAGCAGCTGCTGCCCGAAGAATTGATCCCATCACTTCATCGTCGATCTGCTCAAGATCATTTACGGTTGGGATCTCCTTCTTTGGAATGATCAGCACATGCACCGGAGCTTTAGGTGCAATATCACGGAAGGCCAAAATGGTCTCCGTTTCGTACACTATATCCGCCGGTATCTCGCGGTTGATGATCTTCGAGAATATCGTTGAGCCCATAATTGCCTCAGTCTTCGTTATGCCCCAAAAATAAAGAGCTCCCTGCAGTTTCCTGCAGGGAGCTCTTCTGTTTCAACTAACTAATTCGCTTAGCGAATTACCTTCAGTACACGTGTTTCGATCGGTGCATCACCGGCAACGAAACGATAGATGTATGAACCGTTAGCAACCATTGCACCGTCGTTGTTTGTACCGTCCCACTCAGCTGTGTAGCGGCCTGCCGTTACATCACCGTCGATGAGTGTCTTCACAACATTACCCATCAGGTCAACGATGTCAACCTTAACGCGTGATGCAGAAGAAACGGTATAGTTCAACGTCGTGGTTCTTGTGCCTTCCACAAACGGGTTGGGGCCCAAGGACTCGATGTTCGCTGTGCTATTCGTACCATCGAAGGAGAACTTCAATGTTTGCGAGTAGGTAGCAGAGCCATCAAGATCCACTTGACGCAAGCGGTACTCATAGGTTGAGCCCATGGTAACGTTCTTGTCGGTGTAGTTGTAGTTCAAATCTTGGGTAGAGTTACCGTTTGCACCGGCCTTGGAACCGATGAAACCAAGATCAGCCCATGCTTGATCGCCATTTACACGACGCTCAACGTGGAAGCCACTGTTGTTCTTCTCGGAAGCGGTTTCCCACCAGAGATCTACTGCAGTAGAACGCTTCTGACCTTCGAAGGTAGTCAACTCAACCGGAGTGATCTTAACATAGGTACGATCACCGAAAGAACGCTGACCCAAATAGGGACGAACCATCGGAATCCATGAACCACGTGTGTATGTGGGGCCTACGCCTACCGTACCACTAAAGTCCAAGTGATTGTAACCTACGTTACCGATAGTAGCAGCAAACTGTTGCCACTGACCGCTACGATATGAGTTTTCAAATGCGAAGCGGTTGTCGTTCAACAAGGTACCGTTACGTGTGTAGCGACGGAAACGCTTATCGAGATACAAGTTGTAGTTCGACTGTCCGGGAATGGGGCTTGTATTGTGGTTTCCGATTTGCAAACCTGAACGAGCACCCGTTGCACCAAGTTCCATACCGATGGTACTAAGCTGACCAACCGATACCCAGTACTCACCCGGTCCGAGAACCACGGGGTTTTGGTACAAGTAGGTTGTTACTGTATCGTACTTATCTGTTTGCAGAATGTCGTCGAAACCACGACCCTTCGTAAGTGTTGTACCTGCGCGGGGCTGTGATGCCGGAACCTGATTAGCATCGTCGTAAATATTGAAGCGAACATTGTTCTGGTCCGAGTTCAATGATGCGAAGTATGCTTGGAATCCGAAGATTGTATCCTGCGTTGTAAGGTTGAAGCGAACAGCGATTTGACCGGAACCTGAACCGCCCACGTCACCGAATGCTGTGTTAGCATTCCAACCTGCGCTTACGTAACCGAGTGTACCAAGACCCTTACCTACCAGCGACTGACCCATCAATTGCTGTGTAAACTGAGGAACTTGATTTTGCTCAGATGTAGGATAGTACGAGAATGCCGGAGCAAAGTTCATGGTAGCAACAGAATATGTTGAGTCGTTGAGGGGCTCCAAGTCGCCACCCGGATAATCAACCTTCGCTGTTACGAAGTAATTCTGTGTGTTAGTACCGGTGCGCTGTGAACGGCGTGCGTTCCAGCTCGGGAACTGAATAAGAATGTCCTTGTTTCCAACCATGAACGGTATTGTTACGAAACGATAGTAAACGTAGGTTTCGTCGTAGTACTGTTTGTTGTTGAAGTCATTGGCAATCTTCCATGTGTCGTCTTCACCAACAATGGCTACGCGTACCTTGAAGGCCTGCGCATCACGACCGGTGTTGTTTGCAAGACGAACGGTTACAGGAATTGCAGTTGCCTGGCTGGCAGGTGTTTCTACGAACGGCCATTGTGTGATAACGGACAACGCTTCGATGTCTGTTACTTCAGACGGGAAGAGAATACGAACATTCTTTACGAAGAAGTTATCCTGGTCGTCAGAAGGACCCGGGTTCCAGCCGTGACGTGTTGCAGCTACGCGCAAACGGAAGCGGAAGTTGCGAGCACCATCGTTCGGAGCATTGATAAAGGTATCGGGAATGGGCAGATAAACTTTCTTCCATTCAAAGTCCTTACCATCGTCAAAGAGGTCAGCGCGAAGACCTACTGCTTGGCTGATTGCTGTATCCTTTACTGCTTCATCATAACCACGACGATATCCGCCACCACCAAAGATGGAGAATGCAGGATTGTCGGTGATTGCAGACTGACCGCAGCAGCGTGGGTGCCAGTTCCAAGCAAATGCTGTTGCACCGGGTACGGAGCTTACAACAATGTTGTTCACCTGGTCCAAGCTGGGACGAGCATACTCAACCAAAAGCTGGTCTGTTCCACCGGACTGAGTACCACCGGAGGTGGTTGTGTTGGGGTTACCATTCAATGCTACGCGAGGTTCCGGTCCGATAAGTGTGTTATCAGCCCAGCCACGCGGGTAATCAGACTGCTTTTCTGTTCTGTGGTACGCCAATGAAAGTACGGCGTTCAAACGGCCACGAAGATCAATGGGGAACGAACGCAACTCATCACCACCGGGTGCTGTAGGAGGCTCATTTCCATCGATGATACGGTTCAGCTGTACAACAGGTGTACCCAGCTTGAAGTTAGTGTTGTTTGCAGCTGCATACTCACCACGAGGAGGCGGCGGGTTGTTGGTTGCATTGTCACCGTCGTTTACTTCACCACCGATATTAACCCACTTCAACACCGAAGGCATAGGAGTACCATCTATAACGTGGTATTCACGAATGTCTTCGTTGAATGAGCTCAAGCGACGCATTACGAACAACGTTACGTTGGTGGTATCGTCGAAAGGCCATGCATCCTTGTATCCTTGATCTGTAGAGTCGATAGGTTCAGCGATAATTACAGCGCGGAAACGACCGATCTGATCATCGATAAATTCATTGGGCTCGAAGGGAGGGAACTGTACCTGTACATAGGCATACGGAGGAACACCGTTTGCGTTAGGTGCAGGGGTTGTAGGCTGGAACACCGGCGGGTTTGCCGTGTTGAATGTTCCAAGACGATAACCGCCAATGGTAAAGTTCGTGTTGTCGGAGAAGAAGGAGTTTACACGTACCAAACGGTTGTAAACTGTTTTCTTCGATGCAAGGTTGATAATGCGGAAACGTGTGCGGAACTTCACGTTCTGCGCCTGATAGTTTACGCCGTTCGGACCTTGAATGTCGTTCGACAAGTTTTGGAAAATTGCAATAGGAGTAATACCGCCAAGACGTGAATCACCGGCAAGCAACTCGAAGTTGTTTACGTTAGCCGAAGGAACGGTAACCGAATAGTCCAGAGGAGCGTTGGGGTCACGAGGACGAACGCGATACTCTGTGGTTACAGCGCGTACGGTGTTCTTCCATTGCTTATAGCAAACTACCAAGCTCACGCTGGGTGTTTGATCATCCTGCTGCTGTGTACCCGAAGCGAATACCTTAGGATTGACGCCGGGGCTCTGGGTGTAATAAATCGTGTACTGAGTATATCGGGTAGGGGTTGTGTTACCTGTACCTGTGAGTGAGTTATACGCGTAGTGACGAGCGGTTCCGCGAACAGCGTTTGTGGTGTTCATACGGAACAGGTTCGAAGCTGTAAAGGGGAAGTTGTTGATAAACGCAACACCCTGGAAGTCTGTGAAATACACACAAACCGACGAATCAAGACGGTTGAGGATTACAGCACAGCTGGCTTCGATGTAGTTGGTTGAACCCGGGCGAATGTTCGCGTTGTAGGTAACCGTTCCCCATGTACCACCATTACGGTAGGCTGTCCATGTACCACGAGGTGTGATACGCTGATACCAAATGATCAGTTTGTCACCGCTCACGGAGCGCTTGTAACGTACACTGGAGAAATCGTCGGTAAGGTTGATCGATGAATTAAACACCGACATCTGAGTATTACCCCAGAACGGCATAATCAACGGAGCGCCGTTGGTGAAGTTTGAAATACCGGTAATACCGTTTCCACTTGGGGCGTTGGTAGGATTACGCATACCATCGCTGGCGTTTGCAGTACCCTCTGTGATGGTTGCTGTGTTTGCAGCTTTACCCATCGCTACGCAACGATAACCGTAGTCATCGGGTGTGGGATCCTGTGCACCGCTTGCACCTGCAGGGGCACGTGTATCTTCTGATTCCGGATCGTAGTACGAGAATATGCCGGGCTGAACTTCGCGCTGAACGCGGCTTCCGTCATCACCATAGAAGTAACGACGATTGCTCAAACCGATAAGACCATTCGTAGATACATAGAAGCTGTCGTAACGAATACCGTTGAAGTAGAACGGGAAACCAATAGGAATAGGACCTGCAAAAGCATTGTCTACAGAGTCTGTGCCAAAGGCATACTGAGCTGTGTAGGTAGCAGGGTTCTGGAAGAAGGGCTTTCCTTCAGAGTTATTATCCCAATACGAAACGGGGAACTGGTGACCACCGGAAACTACCTTGCGCCATGTTTCAGGCTGATAGTTCAGGTCCACCTCGTTGTTCGGATTCAGGAAGCCGTAGGGTTTCCAATAGGTATCCGCGTTGTCGTCGCTATCGACGATATAGTATCCGGTCGAAACGGCCGGATCCATGGTTGTCTTCGTGGGATTGGCCGGTTCCGCATTGAAGTTCCGAGGATAGGAACCAGGTGTTCCCTGCTTGTACAGGTTACTTCTGCGGAGAGGGTCATTCCCCTTGCCACTGCCGCCGGCGATAGCACTTCCGGCCACGCACAGCATCAGGGTAAGTAGTAGCAGTTTGAATCTCATGAGATCCCCCAAATGGTTAATAGTGATACAAAAATCTTTGTAGATATGTTTTTAGCTTTCAATTGAAGTACCGTCCTCACCCTCTACTATGCCTAAATCCTAGAACTGATGCCCCTTGTAGGACGATTTCTGCGACACTTCACTTCCGCTCCTACACGTTTCATGCAGGGCGGCTCCCCCGGAAGAATCATAAAATCCCCATGAATCGAGCGCCGCTCGATTCACTAACCGGTGTAAGTTGATAAAGAATCTCCAAATAATCAAAGATTTTCTTTTTCCAAATCAAATCATGGAAATCCGGCGAATTCTGCGACATTCTGACGCAAGAACTTCGGGGTATACTCTATGCTCAACTTTTCTTGTTTTTTCGGCCAAACTATTCACCGTTTCGTCTTCGTCTATAGCTATCGTTTCGCGAAAAATCACCGCCCCTTCGTCGTAATCGGCACTAACAGCGTGAATAGTCACGCCCGTTACCTTTTCCTTTGCATCCAAAACGGCTTGAAAAACGTGCCGTCCATACATCCCCTTGCCTCCGTAGGATGGCAGAAGCGATGGGTGAATGTTAATGATCTTATCGTGAAAAATTGTCAAGAGTTTCAGAGGTATTTTTCGTAGGAACCCCGCTAAGCAAATGAATTCCGCATCACACTCCCCTAGATGCAGCAACACTTCAGATGCAATGTCTGTTTCATCACGGTTATTGAACGACACAACAAAAGACGGAACGCCGTACAGGGCGGCTACCTGCAGCACTCCTGCGTCAGTTTTATTCGATACAATACAAACCACCGTGTACGGGCAGTCCGAAGTGTGACGTTCATACTCTATGATCGCCGCCGCATTTGTTCCTTCACCGGATGCCAGCACAGCTACGCCAACTTTGTTCATCGCTTAATACGTCCTCCGCGCTCCTCGCTGTGTAAGATGAAAGCTGCAAGCTTTCCCTCGTCGATATTGCTCATGCCGCTCCAGTACGAAGAGTCGAAGTCGTTGGTAGACCCGGTAGATTGCGCCGACTCTTGTGCCAACGAGGCACGTATAGACGCAAAACGATGTTGCCAGGTGCGAACATTTTGCGGACGCAAATCCACCCAGCCGTCGTGGCACCATTTCTCTACAGACTCCTCTGTTATTGCCAACGACGTGCGTCCTTTCTGCAGAGGAATAAGCACCTCTGCTCCGCGCAAATAGCGATCGCCGTTACCAAGTAAAATGGGCAAGCCCACCGATAGTATCGTTTGACGAAGATTGTGATTGGCGAGAATCTCTTGCTCGAGCTCTTGCGATAACTCTTGGGCATCCGCTTGTTCCACAGAAGCCGGCGTCAAACCCAAACACTTGAGTATATGCGCCTCGTAGAGGAGCTTTGTTAATCGCGGAGGTCCGAGAAGCTCGAAACCAATGCTGGCCACGCCATGCTTCTGCTCCAACTCACGAAGCTGCTCAAGTGCACGTTCGCGCAATGCACCACCACGATATGTGGGCCCCATCACCGTGGCATCCAGTCCTTGCACTATGTCCTTGCCCGTATTACCGCCGCGGAGTTCCATCAATACTACTTGAGCGATTTCCTCCGGCGTTACTAATTCCATTTGGCCGATAGAGCTCACCGTCTCGAACTCTGCTCTGGAAAAAATACCGTTCTCGCCGGTGTCGATATACACAGACTCCAGCGGCTTGCCTAAGGCAGCCACGCCGCTGTGATCGGCAAACTCAAACAGGTCCTGCAGTGGGCGGCTACTATGCCCGGGCATATCGACCAACTGTATGGCTTTGCCCTTGCGGCGAATCTCTCCGTATCCTATAGACTTCCACGCAATTGCCGCACTGGGTTTTACCTCTTTAACCATAGGACCATCAGGCGTTCGGGCCATCAGGAACAGCAACATGGATTGAGCGCCCGCCAGCGCCGTCTTCGAAAGCAATACTCTGGATGGCTTGTCTTCGGAATGAGTGTAGGGTATGTTTAATCCCATACCACCCGTGCCACTAGTACCCACCTTGAGATACACGCTTACTCCTGCTGCTCGCAGTGAGTGGTGCATCACTTGTATATGGCGCACAAGCTGCGGCACATACAACCCCGCCAAGAGATTCTCTACATGCTCTGCTTGCAGGGAACCGCTCTCCAGCTCTTCTGCCATTTGGCGCGAGGCCGAGTAAATATCCTGATAGGCAATGGCAGTGGCGGTGTTGATGCAGTCGATCACCGCATCCGGTTTATGTTCCATCAGCAATGCATGCAGGGCTTGCTTACCAAGCATCTCGGGGCTAAGCTCGTCCACTACATCGTGCACCAACTGCATGCGCGAAGTTGCGTTCGCGAGCAGTTCTCCGCGAGCGGCGTCTTTCCATTCCGTTCGAGTGAAAATATTTCCCCACCAAGCCACAAAGGTGTGCGCCGGAAGCTCGGAGTATCGAGCTCTATACATTGATACCGCATCTTCGGCTTCTTCTTTTCGTAACGATGTTACTATTATTTGTGCCGGCTCGTGCTTCATCAACTCGTGCACAATTGCGGAACCTACCAAGCCCCAGCCGCCAAGCACCAATACCTTTGAACCTTTGATTGTCATGGTTGTTCTCTAATATTGTTGTCAGTTATTCTCAGATCGGGCGCAGAATACAACCGCTTGTCTCCTTTGCGATCGTGTTGATCTACACTCGTTTTACTTTCGGAAATACACCACTACATAGGGCTCCGAGCCCTCTTGATACACTTCTCTTTCCCGCGCTTCTTCCGCAGTACCGGAGCCATCGAGCACGGAACTAAACGGAATGCCGCGAAGATTCAGAGTTGTGCGCATCGATTTTATAAAATCAACTTTCGCTGATTGCAAGGCAGAGGCAGAATCCCCGTCTGCGTCGGGAGTCCGAACAATTACCGACACGCGAAGCTCGGTATGAGCAAGCATGAGTTCGGCTAATCGCCGCAGTTCTAAGTGCGTGAGTGCATTCATAACCGCACCGGACTCCGTAAGAGAGATCGGCAATACTAGTCGGGTACCTTCCGCGCACGGTAGAGCATTGAGACTGACACTACGCACTGTTCCCTGCTCGGTGTTGTCAATTCGTAGTACTCGTGTTGGCACAGCGCTCTCGGTTTCCCACGACGTCACTGCATACGCGTGGCCGGGCGAAAGCACAGCGGTATATGTTCGAGTCTGATCATCCACACGCACATCAATATCCGAGCGATTATCGTCCAGCGAGTGAATAGTGATCCACGAGATACCGCGGCCGGCAGAATCGTCGGCGGCAAGTTCTCCCCTGAGCAGTGTCATTGCAGGATCGCGAAGCAACGACGTGCCAACGTACAGGTCGCACTGCACACCAACCGCAGCACGATCGCTTGCCACTGCTATCACGTTTCCGGAAACAGAAACGCTAAAACCATATTCATTGGCTTTGGTGTTCACCGGCTCGGAAAGCAGCCGCACCGATCGAATGCTATCGGCATCAATCACACCGGCATACACATCGTATCCGCCAATGCCCCCGGCTCTGTTGCTCACGAAATACAAGGTTCGCATGTCCGGTGAAATGCATGGAGCCATATCGTCGGCAGTAGTATTCAGGCCGCGCATGGCTTCGGCTTTAGACCAAGAAGAACCAACACGCGTGCAACGGTAGATATCCGCACCTCCAAGCCCATCATCGCGGTCGCTGGCAAAGTACAAGGTAGAGCCATCGGACGACAACGACGGATGCGAGTCCCATCCCGAAGAATTTACCGTTACGCCCAGATTGCGAATGTCTTTCCATGCACCGTTTACTTTTCGGGCGGAGAACAAATCCGTTCGCCCGTACCCGGACATATCGGTGAGCATAGCAGCAAACACCATGTAATGCCCGTCGCTACTGATGGCCGGCATTCCCACGTTTCGCACGCGTCCCACCGGAAACACATTCACTTCCGATGCAGGTCCGCATTCGTCGCCGTTGAAGTCGCACATCATAATTCTCTGGCGACCGGCAGTTTCTGTTGTGAAATACATCGTTCGTCCGTCGGCACTGAAGGCCACTCCGAACTCGTCTTCTTTTGTATTCAGCTTTAGTGGTCGTAGCTCTCCGAATTCGCCGGACTTCAACACCGAAGCGGCGGCCAAGACGTACGATCCTGCCATCGCGCATATCACGAGCGGAAGAAGCGTTAGTATTGGTAAAATCCTCAACCTTGATACCCATTCTAAACGATTGGGTCTATGTGACACAACACCACGGCTCATAGTTGCTCCGCAAGTTTGAACCACACACCTATGGTAAACTGCACACTATGTATGCGAGCATCCGAGTACGTAATCTCCGTTAAGCGCTGTGTTAGCGATCGGGAAAAATCCGTAACCATAAATGGCGCATTAAGAGCAGTCATTGCGTATTGATAGCGAAGGCTTGCCACTATGGCCAATCGTTTGTCGATGGGATAAATGTATCCTGCACCCAGCTCGAGCGTGGTACGCCAGCTATCGTACACAACAAACTCTGTGGACTTGGCCGGGTATTGCTGCTCTATGGGTTGCAGCATATCGGTATTCGCAGAAACCGTGCGCGATATAGATCGATACAATCCGGGACGCAAGTTGTAATCCACGTTCAAACCAATTAGTGGGTCGGCATCGGTAATGATTATCTCGTCTGTGCGCTTCAAATCACTCACCATTGCGTGCACGCCCAAACCTACCGTCACAAACATGCGGTGATTGATAGAGTAGCGTAGCGAAGGAGTAAACGACAAGAACGTGACGGAGCTTTTCGTATCTGCGCGGAAGCTCATATCCCGCGGCACTTCCATGGAACTATCGCGGAAATCAATCACTCCCTGCAACGAGTTAGCATACGACTTTTGATCAATACCTATGCGCAACTGCGCTGCCATGTCGGGCCTGAACTGATACTCCGCGCCAATTCCGAACACCGAACCTACGCCCGATCCGGCAGAAAGCACATTGTTCGGCGTCTGCCCGGCATCGAAGGTGCGTTGCAAGCTTTGCGAAAAGAAATTCGCGTTCACGCCAAGTTCGCTCGTAAGGGCAACAGGCAGACGCTCCGGAAAAAACTCCCAGGTAGCTTTGGCGCGATCTTCTTTGGTAACAGGGCGTCCCTTCGGCCGCAGCACATCTTCGCTTTGAGCAAACAACGAAATTCCGGTAAAGAAAAAGAACAGGAAGAGAAAGTGCGCGCAGAACCGCAGCACGCGCAGCCCCGTGCCGCATTGGCGCGGCAGGAGGAACCTGCGAATTGCGTTGGGTTCTTCTCTATGTGGTGGCTGTATTCTCATGGGGTGGTATTTTCAGAGCGCGAAACTACGGAGAACAATCGTCGCACACCATTCCCCCGCACTCTCATGATGGCTACCAGCTTAGTACTTGCCGTAAAACCATCACTGTTGTTCATCGAGACAGTATTGGCGAGTATTGAACACCAAACGTACATGGAGTTCGAAGCGGTGTTTGTTGCCGATTCCGCTCCATCTGATGTGATACGGTATTTGGAGTCGCGCATTCGTTCCTTGAGTATACCTGCGCGCATTGTTTATGCTCAGGATGCACGATCTACCGATACCCCCGAGCGCAATACTCTTCGATGTGCTGTGGCAGCTGCCGGCGGATCCATGATCATATTCAGCGACACGGTGAGCATACTGCATCCGCGATTTGTAGAAATGCACGTAGCTCATCAGGCGGCGCAGCAGCACAAGGGAACCATTCTCACCGGGGCACGCGTGGAGCTATCTGCGGATGTTTCTGCCGAGCTGAGCGCTCAAGCTATTCGCAGCGGATGGCCCGGCGGTAGTATCGTAGCGCTCCTGGCCGATGGCATCTTTGGGCAAACTACTTATGCCTTGCATGCAGTATTCCTGCCGTGGCATTCCGTACAAGAAGCACTGGCCACCCGCGCACAGGATGTATACGCAGCCAATTATTCTCTACACAAGAGTACCGCTGAGTCGTTGCTGGAGTTTTTAGACTCGGAGAACGCGCCAAATGCAAAGCTGTTGCTTTCAAGAAGAAAGATTTCCATTCGATGTTACCGCAACACCTTTGTTCAATACCGCTGTAATGAACCGGGAAGTGCGCAATTGTTGCGCGTGAGCGGAGTATTGGAGCGTGTTCAACAGCTTCGTTTGGCTGTACCCGAGATGGGATTGCGCCCGGCCATGAATACGGCAGTTACTACAGCCATGAATACAGCGCCGAGTGCCATGCGCGAGCAGCTCTAGAAGGTGCATCTTTAGCATGCACAACTTTAGCATGTGCTGCGTGGGTGCGCACTGTGGTTACTTTACGCCTACAATGTATCTTCGCCCACTCTTATGAACATCGTGACTCATCGCAGTCTGCCGATCGTCTCGTGAAAACTTTCCTACGTCTCTTTCGCTTTGTACGGCCCTACTCGGCGCGCTTTGTGCTGCTGGTTGTGCTGAATATTATTCTGGGTGCATTCGGCGCGCTCACCATGGCTGTTATCAAGCCGGTGATGGGAATTCTCTTTGAAGAAGCACAGGCTGTGCCCTCGCCGGCCGGCGACGCGTCACTCAACGCCGTCCGAGATTCATTCTTCTCCGGAATGAATGCTCTGCTGATTTCTGCTACGCCGTCGGGCACGCTGTTGAATCTGAGCATCTTCATCGTGATGATTTTCTTGGTAAAAAATATCACCAAGTATATCAGCGGAGTCAACTACTTCCGAATGTGCGAGATGATCGTCAGCGACATGCGCACATCGGTGTTCGATAGATTGCTGAAGCACTCGCTGGGGTATTTTCATGCAAACAAAACCGGGGAGTTAATATCGCTGGTTACCAACGAGATCAACGCCATGCATGGCAGCTTGGTACCCTTCTTCATGCAACTGGTGCGATCGCCCGTAGAAATTATTCTGCTTCTTGCGCTCTTGCTCTCGCTTTCGGTGAAGCTTACGCTTATTGCCATGAGCACGAGCGTAGTCACACTGGTCATTATTCGTATTTCCCGCACCTACCTGCGGCGCTACGCCACTCGTATGGCAGACTCTACCGCGGGATACGTATCAACCTTGCAGGAGACCATCTCTGCCGTTCGCATCGTTAAAGCATTCTCTGCTGAGCCGGTGATGAGCAATCGTTTTGCGCAGCAGGCCTTAAGCTATATGCGCTCGGCGGTAAAGCTGGCTCGAATTCACGAAGCAATTCCCACACTGAACGAAGTGTTTGCCATTGCGGCATTGTCGGTGGTATTGTACTTAGGTGGGCACGAAGTGTTTGCCGGAAAAATGCGCGGCTCGGACTTGATGACCTTTTTGTTTGCGCTCTTTGCCATTATGGCGCCGACGGTATCTCTGGTGTCCATTCCCGGTCAGATACAGCGAGGTATTGTGGCCGCCGAGCGAGTATTCGACGTGATAGATACCGAGCCCGAGCTCAAAGATGGTTCGCGTGTCGCGCCTGCATTTACGGGCAGCTGCGAGTTCAAGAATGTACGTTTTGCCTATGGCGCCGACCGCCCGGTGCTTCACGATATATCACTTACCATTCCCAAAGGTTCTAAAGTGGCCCTTGTGGGAAGCAGCGGCAGTGGGAAGTCTACACTCATCGATCTGCTCGTGCGCTTCTACGACCCGCAGGAAGGCGCAGTGCACATGGATGGCAAGGATGTTCGCGAGTTCACCATGGACTCCTACCGTCGCCGTTTCGGAATTGTCTCGCAGGATACGGTGCTCTTTCACGACACTGTTGCGAACAACATCTCGTTTGGCGCATCGGGTGTCTCGCGCACGGACATTGAGGCAGCCGCGCGTATTGCCAATGCTCACGAGTTTATCATGACACTGCCTCAAGGCTACGAGACTATTGTAGGTGATCGTGGCGTGCTTTTGTCCGGTGGACAGCGCCAGCGTATTGCGATTGCTCGAGCCATAGCTCAGAACCCGGACATATTGATTTTCGATGAAGCTACTTCCGCCTTAGACTCCGCGTCCGAAAGCATTGTGCAGCACGCCATCAACGATGTACTTAGCCACCGCACTGCGGTGATTATTGCCCATCGTTTATCTACCATTGTGAATTGCGACAACATCGTGGTGCTGGACCGCGGCCGTATTGCGGAACAAGGCACGCATGAGCAACTGTTGCGCGCCGGCGGTATCTATGCGCAGTTGTATGCAATGCAATTCAATCAACAGACTTCCCCATCAGCCGCATAGAGTGACACACGAACGCGGCATTCACAGGTACATTATGAAAGTTGGCGATAGCGTAGAACTACATATCGAGTCACTGGGATTCGAGGGCGCGAGCATTGCTCGTGTGGATGGTCTGGTGGTGTTTGTAGAGGGCGGGCTTCCGGGCGATCATGTACGCGCAACTATTCGCACCAAGAAGAAATCCTTTTTGAACGCTACCATCGACGAAGTGCTCTTGGCATCGCCCTCGCGAATTGCGCCGCAATGCACACACACGGAAATTTGCGGTGGGTGCCGTTGGCAGCATTGCGATTACGCCACGCAGATTGCATGGAAGCAGCAACACACGGTGGATTGCTTTGAGCGTCTGGGTAAAATTCCTTTTGGCGAGCTCAAGCCCATTATCCCCTCGCCCCGGACTTTTCACTACCGCAACAAAATGGAGTTCTCATTCCACGATAGGCGCTGGGTGAGCTCGGAGGAACTTGCGCGTGGCGAGGAAATTGAAAACAGAAACTTCGCGTTGGGCCTTCATGTGCCGCGGCGATACGATGCCATCTTCACGGTGGATGCGTGCTTCCTGCAACATGAAGCGGCAAACACTATTCTCCGTTTGGTACGGGAAAAAGCTCTGGAGCTAAAGGTGGAGCCGTATAGCACAAAGCAGCGCCAAGGATTTCTCCGTCATCTTGTGCTGCGGCGTTCAGAGGCAGAGCAGGAGTTTATGATTGTACTTGTTTCTTCCACACCGCACACGCCGGACGAAACAGCCTTTGTAACATGGATGCATCAGGAATTGCCCTCGCTGATCAGCGATGCATGCACCATAGTGCACGCGGTGAAGGACACCACGAATCCTGTGGCCCGTGGCCAGATTGCATCTGTAACGGGGAACGGCTACATCACGGAGAAAGTACATGATGTTGCTTTTCGCATTTCACCGTTTTCGTTTTTTCAAACTAACTCTCATCAGCTGCATGGATTCCTGGACGCCATTATCAACGCGGCGCACATTCAGGAACATTCATCGGTGTGGGATTTGTATTGCGGCACGGGTTCTATCACCCTGCCCGCTGCTCGCCATGCGCGCACGGTGCTGGGTATTGAGCTTTCGGAAGAGTCTATCGACGACGCAAAGCACAATGCCGAACGCAACGGAATTGCGAATGTACACTTTGCCGCTGCCGATCTACACAAGGCCCAGACTATAGACTTTCTGCGTGGTCAGCAAACACCGGACGTGGTTATTCTGGATCCGCCACGGGCCGGCATTCATCCCATGCTTCTGCAACATCTGATCATGCTTCGCGTGCCCCGCATCGTGTATGTGTCGTGCAATCCTGCTACGCAAGCGCGGGATTGTGCTATTCTTCACGAGGCCTACGATGTAACAAGCATGCAGGCCGTGGATATGTTTCCGCACACCTATCACGTGGAGAATATCGCTACGCTGGAACTGCGTCCCTAACTGCACCGCGCCAAGCGTTACTCTTGCTCTCTTGCTGCGATGAACTCTGCCTTTGAAATGGGGCTTACCGGTAGCGCGCCTGCTTTTTTCACATCGGCATTGGCGGAGCTCAACGCGCTGCTTACCAGTGTGTCTATCTTTTTCTCTAGTTCCTCTACAGCCAAGGCCATGCCTTGCACTCGGGCTAATTGATTGTCGCTGGGTGCTCCGGTGCTTTGAGCAACATCGCCGTAAATCTCTGCAAGCTTCTCGCGCAGCTGCGGCTCTGTGTCGGCAAACAACGAACTCTTCTTTGCCACCACTGTTTTATGCAGTGCATCGAACTCTTCAATACACTTATCCACGGCAGCAGACTTTAGTCCTGCCGCGCTTCGCGCAGCAAGACTGTCTCGTACACTGGTAATTTGCTCTGCGGCGTAGGCCACACGCTCGATAAGTGCATAGAGTTTCATGGTTGTTGCAAAGTTCTTTGCGCGATCGCTACCCGAATGAATAGAGCGCGGATCGTAAGCTATAGTTAGCGGTCCTGTCACCACCTTGTCGTTCTTGGTGATGCGCACAGTGTATGTGCCCGCAGGCAAAGTGGGCCCGAAGTCGCCACCACCGGTATTCTTCGACACCGCCACTTTAGGCGGCTTCATATTCATACCCCAGCCCACGCGATTAATGCCTTTGCGCTTGGTTGCAGGCACAGTGGCAATCACAGAATTGGATGAATCCAGAATATCAATTTTCAGATCGCCGATAAGGTGCCGCGCGCGAAGGAAGTACGTGATCTGCGCATCACCACGGGGATTGGGAGCAATGAACTCATCCACACCGTCGAACTCCTGGAATCCGCTCTCGCTGCGCAACAGCGAGGGCCGTGTGGGAAGAATAGTAATATCCTGCTTGAGCAGATCGGCAGTGAGTGCACGAAGCGGCGTGAGATCATCGAGTATGTACATGCCTCTGCCGTGTGTGCCTATAATCAAGTCGTGCTCGCGAGGATGAATCTGCAAATCGCGCACAGGTGTTACGGGAAAATCTCCCTTGAACCGAGCCCACGAAGACCCGCCGTCCATCGAGATATACAAACCATACTCAGTGCCCGCAAACAGCAACTGTGCATTAACGGGATCCTCGCGCACTACATGTGCATATCCGCGCAGCGAATCGGTGTTCAAAGCACTCCATGTTGCGCCGTAGTCTGTGGTGCGCACCACATAGGGCTTCATATCGCCACGAGTGTGGTTCTCCAGTGTTACATAACACGTTCCCTTTGCATAGTGACCCGGCTCCACGCAGCTTACCCACGTGCCTGCGGGTACATTCTTCGGAAGCTTTGATGAGCACAAGGTCCAGGTATTACCGCCGTTGGTTGTGACATGAAGATTACCATCGTCGGTGCCTGCCCAGATAATTTTCTCATCCATAGGCGATTCGGCAACGGTAACAATAGTGCAGTGATTTTCTGCGCTGGTGTTGTCTGCCGTAACGCCGCCGCTGCCTTCGGGATTATACTTCGTTGAATCGTTGGTGGTAAGGTCTCCCGATATGCGATCCCAGGTATCACCGTGATTTGTGGACGTGTACACATACTGCGAACAGATGTAGATGCGCCGCGGGTTTGTGGGGCTTTGAGTAAGAGGCGTAGACCAATTCCATCGCAGCTTTGCTTCGCCCGGCTGCTCGTAGGGCTTGATGGGCTTGGTTTCGTTCGTGGCAATGTGCCGGCGAACGGCATTACCTCCCTGCGATTCGAAGTATAAAATATTCGCATCGGAACGATCGCGAATCACCCAGAAACCATCACCCCATCCGGTGGGCTCCCAGTTTTTGTTCTGTATTGCTCCGCCCGGAATGCGGTGCGGTACCATCCACGAGCCATTGTCCTGCAATCCGCCGAACACATTGTAGGGCTCTTCGAAGTCGTAGGAAACATGATAGAACTGTGCCAGCGAGAGATTACGAAACTTGCTCCACGACAATCCGCGATCATAACTGCGATACACACCGCCGTCGGTGCCCAGCAACAAGTGCTGCGGATTTGTGGGATCTATCCACAAGGCATGATGATCCGGGTGCGTGCCGCCGCCATACTGAAATCCGTTGAAGGTTTCGCCGCCGTCTTCACTCATACCAAGCTGAAAGGACGGGCGGTACACCATATTCTCGTTGTAGGGATCTACTTGCAAGCACGAGAAATAAAACGGACGGGCCGTAACACTGGATGCGGTGGAGGTAAGTTTCCAACTTTCTCCAAAGTTCTCACTGCGATACAATCCGCTTTTAGAACTCTCGAACATAGCATACACTATGTTGTGCTTCGAAGGTGCTATTGCAAGCAGAATACGACCAAGGTCTCCGGCGGGAATAGTGTTCGTCATTTTCTTCCACGTAGCTCCGCCGTCGGTGCTTTTGTACAATCCGCTACCGGGTCCGCCACTGCTGAATGTGTATGCTTTTCGGCGGAACTGCCACATGGATGCGTACATGATGTTCGGCTGCACGGGGTCGATTACTACGTCCGCACAACCGGTTTTTTCGTCCACATAGAGCACGCGCTCAAAGCTCTGGCCACCGTTGGTGGTGCGGTATAATCCTCTGTGCGGTGAGTCGGACCATAAAGCTCCTAAGCCGGCGATAAAGGCTTTTTGCGGAGCACCGGGCACAAGAGCGATCTTGGCTATGCGCTCCACATTTTCCAGACCGAGTTTCTTCCAGGACGTTCCTCCATCGGTTGTTTTATACAAACCGCCGCCAATGCTCACACTGTTGCGGCAATTGCTTTCGCCTGTGCCCACCCACAGCACAGAATCTGCGTGTGTGGGGTCTAGAGCCAACGCTCCTATGGAATGTTCTGTTTCTTTATCGAATACCGGCTCGAAGGTGGTACCGTTGTCAACGGATTTAAACACACCGCCGGCAGCAGCTCCCACGTATATGCACAGCTTTTTCTCTAGCGGCGAGCCCGACTCGGTGGGCAGATAACATGCTTCAATGGCGCTCACGCGTCCGGATGATGTGGCCGGACCAAGCGAGCGGGCTTTCATGGCGCCAAACATGGACGACTGCGTGAGCTGTGCTCGAACAGGTGTAGCAGCGGCAGCCATCATAAGAACAGCGGCAACAAATAGCGCACGGCAAAGACCTGTATAGTTTCCGTAAACAATGCGATTCATCATCTTCATAAGTACTTTTTTGGTTTTAATTATTCAATGGGATGGATTGCCGACACTGCAGTTGCACGAGTTCTATTTGCGTTTCTTTTCAGAACTCTTTTCCGTGTTCTTTTCCGAAGCAGGCATCACAAAAATGCTGTCGTCTATAGAAGGATTGATTGATATCTCGTTGACGGACATGGTGCCGCCGCCTTCGTTATCCAGCGCTGTGGGCAGAAGGATGCCGCCGAAGCGTTTGTAATTGCTGAAGGTGGTATTCACCTCGTTGTCTTCACCTTGGAAGCGATACCGTGTGGTGATTTTAACTACCAAGTACGAGTCCACGTCCAGGAAATACTCATACTCTACTCCGTTTTTGCGTTTTGAAATAATCACATAACAATCCGAACCATCAAATTCCTCGGTGGCTTTGTAGCTCAATGTTCGTATGCTGTCCGTTCCAATGATAAGGTCGCTGCAAACCAAATCCCCGGCGCTGGTCATGCTCTTAGTGTCTTTAGCATTCATTGGCTGGGGATCCAGCGAACCGGACCACGGCATAATGCTCCATGCTGTTTTGCCGTCATAGCCTCGCACCATCGACATCCCCGGCTGAATAACCGTTTCGGCTCGTTGCTTTTTGCCTTTCACCGTTGTGATTGACGTACGTTTCCAGCTACCGTCGCTACTGATGTATGTACCTTTCGCTATGTACTGAGTAGCACGCATGCATAGCTCACGGCCGCCCACTGCAGCGCGATGCTTCTCCAGTATAGAATCAAGCGAAACGGCGCCGGCGGTGTGCACGCAAAGGACAAGTACCGCAAGCTTAATTATGATGGTGTGTACACGTGTGTTGTTCATACCTGAGGCAGAAAGTTGGGGAAGTAAAATTCTCTGAAGAGTGAGGCGCAAAATAGAGCATTCGCATTTCAGATGCTATTTCAGATACTGTTTCAAATACTGTTTCAATTACTACGGCAAAGGCGGTCATCCTACGGATACTGAACGTGAATGCTGTGTACACGTTTCTTATTTCGGACATCTCTATCTTTTAATCAAAACCATACACTATCTTTGCACGGGTCACGTTTTGAAACACGGACCACCACTTGTTGTTAATCTCACAAAAAGGAGAACGCACATGAACCTGCTCATCGACAGCACCAATTTCGACCCAAGCCCCGCGCTGAACACATTTATTGAAGAAAAACTGGAGGGAGCGCTGAAGCTGGAGCCCCGCATCACGCGCATCCACTGCACTGTAAGCGAAGCACGCGTTGATCACGCGAAGTCATTTACCTGCGCATTTACGATTTTTGCTCCGGGCAACGACTTTTCCGTGCGCCGTACCGCCGAGGATATTCACGAAGCCGTCTTGAAAGCCGTGGATAGCACCAAACGGAAGTTGCGCAGTTTGAAAACAAAGAAGATTACATCCCGCAGGGTTGCTCGGGAGTGATTTGAACCTAATACCAACATTCGCATTGCATGGAAATCATTATCCTTCTTCTCGTCGTGGCCGGCTACGTTGCCATTTCCTTCGAGGGAAGCCTTAAGCTCGATAAAACCGCCACGGCATTACTGAGCGGTTTGGGTTGCTGGATTTTGATATTCATTGCACCTCCGCAGGGCATCACGGCCGAAACCGAGTTCATGCATCATCTCTCCGAGATCGCCGCAGTGATCCTGTTTCTGCTGGGCGCAATGACCATTGTGGAACTCATCGACCGGCATCATGGTTTCGATGCCTTCGTGCGATTGTTAATGACAAGCTCGCTGCCGGCTTTGGTGGTGCGTGTGGCCGTGGCGTCGTTCTTTTTGTCGGCTATACTGGACAATCTTACCACCACCATTGCCATGTGTGCCATCGTACGGCGCATAGTGGCAGAGCGAGAGCAACGACTGTGGATTGCGGCATTGATCGTGATCACAGCCAACGCCGGCGGAGCGTGGTCTCCGATGGGTGATGTAACTACCTCCATGTTGTGGATTGGCGGACAGCTGAGCACCACCGGAGTAATGTACGCTACCTTTATCCCGGCTTTGGTGGTGGCGGCAGTACCCACTGTGTATTGTGCGTTGCGGTTCAAGAGCAGTGCGCCTCTCACACCAATCACCTCTGCTGCAGATGCCCAAGGAACTCCTGCATATAGCACGAAGATTCTGGCACTGGGTACGGCAATGTTTCTGTTGGTTCCCCTGCTTGCCGCTCTGTATCACATTCCGCCGGTGGTAGGGATGTTGTTTGCTTTGTCTCTGATGTGGATTTCCGTAACTCTACTGCATCGCTCAATGGACGAGTCGGAGCGTGGCCGCCTTGGCGTGGCACAGGCCATGCGAAATATCGACACACCCACTATTCTCTTCTTCGCCGGTCTGTTGCTTTCGGTAAGCGCGCTGTCGGTGGCAGGATTTATTTCCTCGTGGGCCTCATGGCTGGCCGGGAATGTTCCTACGCCGTCGTCGGTGGCTGTGCTGCTGGGTGTGGCCTCGTCGGTGATTGATAATATTCCCCTTGTTGCTGCTTCGCAGAAAATGTTCAACATGCAGACTTTCGGGATGGATCATCCCTTTTGGAATTTGCTGGCGCTCACTACCGGCACCGGAGGAAGTATCTTCATCTTCGGTAGCGCAGCCGGAGTGGCCGTGATGGGTATGGAAGACATGCGCGTTGGTTGGTACACCAAGCGAATCTCCTTGCTGGCATTATCCGGCTTTGCCGCAGGAACGCTGGTGTTTATGGCAACGAATATGTAGGCGCTGCGTTGCTCTGAACTTGACTCTGAACTTGGCTCTGATCTTGACTCTGATCGTGCCTCTGATCTACTTCTCTTCTTCCTGCGCCACGATTTTATCTGCCAGCGTGAGTACGCACTGAACGTAGTCTTTGCTGTTGTTGTAATGATACACGGCGGCCTCTTGCTGTGATTGCTTCTCGCCCCAGCCGTTCACCTTCAGGTAGTTTCCTACACTTGCCACAGCATCTTCTTTATCAAACAAGCTTACCTTTCCATCGCCGTTGCCGTCTACCGCCCAGGTCATGAACGACGAGGGTATAAACTGCGGCCATCCGAAAGCGCCTGCCCACGAGCCACGCAGATCGGTGATAGGAAATGGAAGTCGGTCCTGCATGGATTTCAAGGCCATCAATTGATCAATAGCCCAGTTTGCTTTGCGGCGAGCGCGGGTCTCTACCATAGAATCCAAGCGGTTCAGCGAGTCCGGAGAAAATACGGTGGCACGATATGCCTGCTTATTGGCTTCGATATTCTGCGGCTCTGCAGCAGCAGCCAGAGAGGCGTACACACTCACTACATTATAGGTGCCCAGCACCGTTCCAAACTTTGTCTCTACCCACAGAATAGCAGTTATTACCTGCGCAGGAACACCGGTGGAATCTTGCACGCGGCGAAGCAGATCCGCATTCTCGGCAAAGAACTCCCGAGTAGCACGCATCGACATCGCGTTGTAATTGTGGGAATAGTCTGCTTTCTTTAAAAAACCCGTTACGTTAATCTTCACCATCTTCTCCAGAAACACCGTGTTCGGATTGCGAAGAATGGTAGAGATAAATGCTGTATCTGCATTTCGTGCAAGCAGTCCCATAACCGCCGATCGAAAGCGCACATCGGTTCCCTTCATAAGACGTTCCATGGTACGCAGGCGCTCCGCGGTAATTGGATCGAGTGTGGAGCACCCGGCCATGAGCACAAATACTGTTGCCGAAATAAAAAGTACCGCCCGTACCAAGAGAGTTTGTTTCATAAACCAAGTAGTGGATCGCGCTGTGCTGAATACCTGCTGCGCCCGCAAACTACAACGAAGTTCCGCATGCATGAAAAACACCTGCGCCATTTAAGCTCGCCTGATTTAAGCACAGTGCGCGTCGTATTTTCGCGGAGCGCCATAGTTGTTACCGCAACTCATCACCACTACCATTCTCCACGTTTCCAATGACTCACTTCATGTCTGTGTTGCGAAACCTTCGCCTATGCTGTGTGGCTGTGCTGCTTGCCGTGCAAGCCGCATCGATTCATGCGCAAACACCGGTGTTACTTCGTTGCGATTCGTCGCAGTTCCCGCTGATGAAGGCTCGCGTAGCGCTGTCCGGCAGTTCCACGCGTTCGCTCGACGCTGCCGAGCAATGGGTAGTGAACGACAACAATATTCCTGCTCCCCTTTTGCAAGCCCGGCGCATAGACGCCCTGCGCCTGCTTCCTCAAGCACAGCTTCCCAAAGAGGTAGTGATTTGTGTGGATGTGTCGAACAGTATCACCGAGCTCAATCGCGGTGGGGTGCTACGCAGTGCCGTTGATGCCCTGACGGAGGTCTTACTGCCAGCGGGCTCCAGGGTGGCCATTGTATTCTTTGATAACAACGCTCACATTGGTTGTGATTTAACAACCGATCCCGCGCAAATACAAAGCGGTATGAACAGAATGTTCTACGGTAGATCATCGAGTGTTGTGAATGCACTTAGCCAGCCGCTCACCGGCGCATTCTCGGTGCTTACAAAGGGCGTGGAATCTGCGGCGGTTATTGTGATCACCGATGGCGAAGATTCGTTTGCGACTACAGACCTCATTACTGCAGCTCGCAATGCTCATGCTTCGCTGTCGTTCCTGGGGCTTGGCTCGCTGAATCTGTACGCTCATGAACAATGCGCGGACTCTACCGGTGGCGTTGTGGTTCGCAGCTTTTGCAACGAGCTCAGTGTGGGGCATGCCGCTCGCGCACTTGCCGCGGCTATATGCGGGCGCAATGTGTTCGATCTTTTGTGGACATCTCCCGCAACCAACGATGCTCAGCATACCATTCGCATTCGATTACTTGCCGATTCCACCACGTGGGAGTTTCAAGCTCGCACACCGGTGCGCCGCCTGGCCCGCTTAGACATCCCGCCGCATCTATCATTTGGCGTAGTGCCGCCCTCGGCACCGGCGTCTACCTATTTGAGTTTGTCTGCAGAGAATGCCTCGTTCGTGGTGGACTCTATCCGCATGGATGACCCCTCCACAGGGTTCAGCATTCGCGGCGACTATCCTTTGCGCGTAGACTCCTCTACTACCGTGAATGTTCCGCTGAGATATGCTCCTCGCGATACAAATTTTGTGTGGACGCAACTACGTGTGTTTGTGCGCAACGGCGGAACACGCATCGTGTCACTAAGCGCCGGCAAAGCAACCGCCGCCATCAAGAAGCCCACTATTCGCATGCTGGAACCTGCGCCGGGTTCCGCGCTGTTTGCAGATTCGTACGCACTGATTTCGTGGGAAGGAAGCGAGCCGGGCGATGCACATCGTATAGATATCAGTACCGACGGCGGCAAGACGTGGCAAGTAAGCGCCGACTCCGTTCGCGGCAGCGGATATTTGTGGCACACGCCCATGAACGCTGCAGCCGATGTTCGCCTGCGCGTGTCGCATTTGGGCTATGCACCGAAGGCCGGCGGTGTTGTTCAGCAGTGCACTATCGCCGCACCGTTGCGCATACGCGATGCACGTTCGTTCCTGAGAAGCATGGAGATGAATCCTACGGTGGTAGGATCGCGTAAAGACAAGATCTTCGATAACGTTTTCACCAATGCGTCGAATACAGCTGTTCGCATCGATGGCGTAGAGCTTTCGGGCGAGAATGCCAACGAGTTTGTGATCTGCGCCGATCAGCCGCCAATCACTATCGAACCCGGGCGCACCCATTCATTGGAGCTGAGCTTTATGCCACGTAACGCAGGTGTTCGCTCGGCGCGGGTGAATCTTCAAACTTCAATTGGATATATCTCGGCCCCGATTTCCGGGATAGCCGTAGATCCTTTAGTGATTGCAAAGGGATCACCGGTAGACTTTGGGCACGTGATTATCGGTGAATCTCAGACCATAGACCTGGATCGACATTTTTTCGCAACGTCCGTAAGAACTCCGGAGATACGCTGGATCGAGATGCGCGGACCTGATACATCGCAGTTCTCATTTTCAGTTTCATCTTTTCGACAAACTTCTGTAGGTAGTTACCCTGTTTCGGTATCGGTCACTTTTACAGCGATTAGACCTCAACGAACATCGTCGCAGATATTTGTGCATACGGATTCCGACGACTCACCTGTAATGCTTCAACTCTTTGCTACCGGGGTGGAACACCAGCGCGATCCTACATTGTTTCGCGGTGTGGTGGCGCCTACCGCTGCTTCACTGAAAGCAGGCACAATTGCTGCAGGGTCGGTGAATCTTTTGGGGCTACACGCGGCAGCCGGCATCACGGATAATATCATGCTTCACGCCGGAGCAATACTCCCCATTCCTCTGAACAAGCAGACCTATACATTGGGGTCGGTGGGCCTGAAAGGCGCATGGGAACTGGGCTCCAAGCTACGTGCGGGTATTGGTTATCAGTTTGCGCATAGTGTGTCGGACAACGCGCGCACCGATTCGGTGGAGTCTACGATCAGCACACACATACCCTATGCGGTGGTGAGTTACGGTGATGATCAATCGAGAGTATCATTGTGCAGCGGATACGCCATGAGCAATCACACCACCGTTGCCGTTCCTGCAGGATTCAGCTCATCGAGTGTGTTTGCCGTGCTCAGCGCGGAACTTCGCGTAGCCAACAATTGGAAGCTGGTGACGGAGGTGGTACAGGCCACATCGCTGGATGCAATGCCGGCGATTCTCACTGCGCGCTATATTGGGCCATCGTATGCAATTGATGCCGGCCTTGGCTACATCGGAGCATCGCAAAGCGGCAGTGCGGCTTCGTTTCAGGTAGTACCGATGATAGCCGGCACCTGGGTGTGGTAAGTACGTACGCGGTACTCGTGCCACAAAATCTATTCGGGAGTGATCATGAATGCAGCAACAAAGGAACGTATAGGCTGGTACTTCTACGACTGGGCAAACTCTGCCTATCCGCTGGTAATCAGTACGGCCATCTTCCCCCTGTACTACAGCGCCGTTACGCACACAGACGCACAGGGCGACTACGTGCAGTTTCTGGGAATGACCTTCTACAACTCTGCGTTGTATTCCTACGCCATCGCATTGTCGTTCTTGCTCGTGTGCCTTGTTACGCCTGTGCTCTCCGGCGTGGCAGACTTCTCCGGAAAGAAGAAACGCTTCCTGAATATTTTTTGTTCTTTGGGCTCGCTGGCTTGCGCCTCGCTCGCCTTCTTTCGCGCAGACTCACTGGGCTTGGGCCTCGGTGCAGCAATGCTGGCAAGCATGGGCTTTAGCGGATCGCTGGTGTTCTACAATGCCTTTCTTCCCGAGATAGCCGGAGCGGACGAGCAAGACATGGTAAGCGCGCGTGGATTTGCCATGGGGTATATCGGCTCTTCGCTGCTACTCATCTTTGACATAGCAGTATTGACCAAGCCGTCGCTGTTTGGAATAAACACCAACGGCATGAGTGAGAAAGCGGTATTCGTGATGATTGCGCCGTGGACCTTTGTACTCGTGGGACTGTGGTGGCGGGGCTGGGCGCAGCTTACTTTATCGTGGCTGCACGATCGTCCGGGAAAATCGACAACGGGAAGCACGCTCACTGCGGGCTATAGGGAACTGCGCGAGGTGTGGAGGTCTCTTGTGCATCACACCAATCTCAAACGATTTCTTGCTGCCTTTTTCTCTCATTCCATGGGTGTGCAAACGGTGATTCTTGTGAGTACCTTTTTTGGTAAACAAGTAATAGGCATGCGTTCCGATCAGATGCTGGGTGTGTTGCTGCTCTTGCAGTTTGTTGCTATTGGCGGCTCGTATCTGTTTGCCGCCTTGTCCGCGAAGCTGGGAAACATCATTGCGCTGTGCACTGCTTTGGCACTGTGGATTGGTATTTGCGTGAGCGCGTTTTTTATTGCCACCGCAACGGAGTTCACTGTTCTTTCGATGCTTGTGGGTATAGTGCTGGGCGGAACGCAGTCTCTTTCGCGATCCACCTACAGCAAGATGCTGCCTCAAACGCACGACCACGCCTCGTTCTTCAGCTTTTATGATGTGTGCGAAAAACTGGGTGTGGTATTCGGAATGTTTGCGTTCGGATGGATATCCGATGTCACCGGAAGCATGCGCAATGCATCGGTAGCGCTCACAATATTCTTCGCAGTGAGCTTAGGTATTCTGCTGAGTATTCACCTGCGCACTACTCGGCAACCACTTCGGCAACCACTCGCCCGATAACGCGAGCATCAACAGATGAATTCGGAGATACATTCAGTGACGCAATCAGAGCATCCGCATGTTCCTCTGCACACACCAGAATCATACCTATACCTAGGTTGAATGCTTGGCGCATAGCGTCGTCGGCAATCGCACCGGTGTGCTGAATGAATTTGAAGATAGGCAGTACTTCCCACGAGTTCCAGTCTACATCTATACTCAGCCCTTTGGGAATCACTCGTGATGTATTACCTACAATGCCGCCGCCTGTAATGTGGGACACAGCTTTGATCGTGCCGCCCGCAAGCAAAGGATATACCTCGTTGAGATAGGAACGATGCACTTGCAACAAGGCATCGCCGATACTCATTCCAAGCTCGTCTACGTGTTGATCGGCGGAATATCGAGGGAACAACACTTTGCGGGCTAAAGAAAATCCGTTGGTGTGCAGACCGGTAGAGCGCAATCCTATAAGCACATCACCCCGCTGAATAGAGGAACCATCGAGCACCTTCGACTTCTCCACCACGCCTACCACCGTTCCCGCCAAATCGTATTCGCCCGGGGTGTACATCGATGGCATCTCGGCAGTTTCGCCGCCAATAAGCGCGCAGGAATTCTCAGTACATGCAATCACCAAACCTTCGATCACCTTCTCGCCCACATTGGCATCGAGCTTTCCGGTGGCGAAGTAGTCCAGGAAGAACAAGGGCTTAGCGCCGCAGGCAAGGATATCGTTTACACAATGGTTTACTAAATCCTGACCCACTGTGTGATGACGATCCATAGCAAAGGCCAGCTTGAGTTTTGTACCCACGCCGTCGGTGCTGCTTACCAGCACCGGGTGCTCGAAGTCCGGGAAGCGCGCATCGTACAACGCCCCGAACAACCCAATATCCGCAAGCACGTTGCTGTTGAACGTGGATCGAACACGAGGTTTGATGCGGCGTACAAGCTCGTCGCCTTCTTCGATATCTACTCCCGCTGCTTTGTAGTCCATTGCCCTTAGAACGAATAATTATGATTTAACTATCAACCTGCATCAACCTGCATCAACCTGCATCAACCTGCACCAACCTGCACCACTATGCACCACTATGCATCAACCTGTGCGAACCGTCTACTGCCAAGCTATTATGCCATTTCCTTGATCAACTCGCGAGCAATCACGATATGCTGGATCTCGCTTGTGCCTTCGTAGATCTCCGTGATCTTCGCATCGCGCAGATACCGCTCCACCAAGTACTCACGCACATAACCGTAACCGCCGTGCGTTTGAATTGCCTCCAGAGCTACTTCCACTGCCGTCTTGGACGAGAACAGCTTCGCCGTGGCAGCTGCTTTGATATAGTTCATATGCTGATCCTTCATCCATGCGGCGCGATGCACCAGCAAGCGCGCTGCATCTACCTTTGTAGACATCTCGGCCAGCTTGAATTGAATTGCTTGCAGCTCGCTGATGGGCTTGCCAAACGCTGTACGCTGTGTGGAATACTTCAGCGCTGCCTCGTATGCACCGGAAGCAATGCCCAATGCTTGAGCAGCAATACCGATACGTCCGCCGTTCAGCGATTCCATTGCAATCTTGAAGCCCATGCCTACGCCGCCAAGCACGTTCTCCTCGGGTACTCGTACGTTCGTAAATCCAAGTGAGCATGTGTCGCTGGAACGAATGCCAAGCTTATCTTCTTTTTTGCCGGGCTCGAAGCCGGGCATGCCGCGCTCAACGATAAAGCAGGTAATTCCTTTGTGACGCTTCTCTTTGTCGGTCTGTGCAAACACCAAATAGGTGTTCGCGCTGGTACCGTTGGTGATCCAATTCTTCGTGCCGTTGATAATCCAATGACTGCCGTCTTTCTCTGCCATTGTGTGCTGCGAGGTAGCATCAGAGCCGGCTTCGGGCTCGCTAAGGCAGTACGCGCCCAAGCGCTCGCCCTGTGCAAGCGGCTTCAGATATTTTTCTTTCTGCATGTCGTTACCGTATTCGGTAAGGCCCCAACACACCAGCGAATTATTCACCGACATAATCACACCCACACTGGCGTCTACCTTCGAGATTTCCTCCATAGCAATCACGTACGCCAGAGCATCGAGTCCGCTTCCACCCCATTCGGGAGGAACCATCATGCCCATGAAGCCAAGTTCGCCGAGTTTCTTCACGATATCCGCAGGAAACTCTGCCGATATGTCTCGCTCGATGCTTGAAGGTGCTATCTCGTCTTGAGCGAACTGCCGTGCAGTGTCGCGAATCATCTGATGCGTTTCCGAAAGTTCAAGATTAAACATAGAGCTATGTGAGTATGTGAATAGAGTCTGTGTGAATGTTGTTGCCGGTGCAGAACTACGGTACTGCATACGGCCTGCCTACTATGCTGTGCGCTTAGCCGCTATTGCTTCCGCCTGCGATACCATTGAATCGATCACATCCAGTCCGCGCATCCAGAATGCGGGATCGGCAAGATCAATTCCAAAAGGTTGTAAGAGATTGTCCGGTGTGTCGCGCCCGCCTGCCTGCAGAAGCTCATAGTACTTCTGGCGGAAACTTTCGTCGCCCGCGGTGTACATCTGATACAACGCCAGCACCAGCAATTCGCCGAAGGCGTATGCATACACATAGCCGGGTGTGTGAATCATGTGGGGAATGTACGACCACCACGATTT
>JBJOLU010000053.1:0-8315 GCA_046052705.1 Bacteroidota bacterium
TCGCTCGAAGACCTCGCGGGGACAGATCTCGCGCACCGATAACGTTTTTGTCTTGAGCTTCCAAACCTCCTAACCCGCTTGCTTCTCGACTTCGCTCGAAGACCTCGCGGGAAGGGAACTCGCTAACGGCATCTTCGCTCGAAGACCTCGCGGGGACAGGCCTCGCGCACCGATAACGTTTTTGTCTTGAGCTTCCAAACCTCATACCCCGCTTGCTCCTCGACTTCGCTCGAAGACCTCGCGGGAATGGAACTCACGCAATGCCGTCAATTGAGTGTAGGTTTCCCCTCGCCCCACTCATCAACCCACAAAACACAAAAGCCCCGCTCATTGATTGAGCGAGGCTTTGTTTTTTCTGCTCCGACTCACAGACTTGAACTGTGGACCCTCTGATTAACAGTCAGATGCTCTAACCAGCTGAGCTAAGTCGGAATACCGAGTTTCTGCGTCGAAACACTCCTTTTGGAAGTGGCGTGCCGAAACGGATGGCAAAAATAGTGCGGGGACTGCTTTTTTCAAAGTTTTTTGATGAACATTCTGCCGGGGCGCTTGTTAGCGGCAAATCACCAGCACAGAACGGTTGCGGCTTCTGCCTTCCGGCGTGGTATTGAGCTGCATACCTCCGGTGCGAATCTGCACATCTGCGTCTGTCACTCCCAGCAGTTTAGTTGCGGTTTGAGCGCGCTCTGTGGCCAGTTTGGTGTTCTCGTCGTTGTCGCCCAGAGAATCGGTCATAGCGATGATACTCACGCGCCCGCCTGCGGCACGATGGCGGCGTGCTTGGTCCACTACATTCATGTCGATGCAGGAAAACTCCGATTCATCGAATGCAAAGAACCCAAGTACCATGGCATCCGATGTAGTACCGGATTGCATATGCTTCACGCGTGTTTCGCGCAGCTCAAGTTGCGGGGCCCACGTGCATTGTGGCGTTGTGCCGGTTGCATTGCGGCCATCGGCATCAGTGGCACGCAGTGTTGCCTGCAAGCTTTGCGCCTTTCCGCTCATGAGCCACTCGCTTGATATCTGTATCGCAATGCGGCGCTCTGTACCAACAAGCCCGTCGTTCAAGGTCTGCATCGTGCGCCCTACGGCATCACTCACCGTAAGAGTTGCTTCTGCAGTAGTGTCTGCCGTTACAGAAGTGAGTACCCGGCACTCCACCGGTGTGATATCCATGCGTGTGGTATCACGTGTTATCAGCATGGGCAGTTGTTTGTTCGAAAGAGAAACAAAGATTCTCCGCGATTCTTCTTCGAGTTCATCATACCGCTCATTGCGTCCGCGTTCAGTTTCAATAGCAATCTTCCAATCATCAATGCCAAACTCCTGAATCAACTTTTTCATGGCGTCGCCGCGCTTGCGCGCCATGGATGTATCCTCGTCCGATGATTGCTTCGAATACAACTTCACGCGCAGCGAAGGTTGCATGTTCATCAGGCGAGCGCTCTCTTGAGCAAGCAGCGTATCCTGCGCTGTCATTTGCACACTATTCTTCGCGAAGAACACATAGGGCGCAAGCGATTCGCGGCGCTCGTCCACGATTATCGGAATAGTCACGTTGATTGTTGTGTCGCGAACTAAGGGCTGAGGCTGCCCGCTCAGCAGAAGCTGAACGCCGGCAATCAAACGCTTCTCGGGAACGATGACCGCCGGAGGAGGCGGTGGCGGAGGAGGAGGCGGTGGTGGCGATGGAAGTAATCGCACATGCACACCGGCACTCACCGAATGCGTGTACCAGGTGTATCCCGGAATCACCTGTGTAAGAGACAGCGCTACCAACAGCTGCGGCTCGATCATCATCGAGTTCCATTCCGTGGAACCGTACCGTGTTCCCAGCACCAATGCTGCCCGGAACGTCGATGCTTCGGGAATAGTTCCGCTTTGTTCGTTGCGCCGTGTAGACCCGTTCTCGAAGCTAACAGATGGCGGCGCGTTCACAAGCTGTTCGTATTGCTCGTAGCGTGCAAGTACGCTTGCGCCCAAACGCAGCGCGCCCACTACAGACCACGCAGAACCTTGCACCGATGGTAGCACCAATGTGGGTTCCACAGCTACATCCAGCATTGTGCTGCGCAGCGTGTGCTCGGAGATTCCGGGTATCACCTGCGATCCAATGATAATATTCCCAATGGCGTTCTGCTCGCTCATTGTGGTCTGTTCGTAGCTAACCCGCAGCTTCGCACCGGATACAACATCCATACCCAGAAATCTTGTCAGTTCCTTTCGCTGCACTCCACCGGCTAGCGAAAATCCGGTTCCCATTCCGAAGCGGAATTCGGTGCAACAGTTTGGTACGCCCGGCATCTGGGTAAACGATGCTTGATGCAGCGTCAGCGGAATCATCACATCGCCCACATAGCTCACACCCGTTGCGGATGAATCGCTAGATGCATCATACACTGCAGTGTTCGGAGTGATGCTCGGAGTAATGCTCCGAGTAATACTCGACGCAGCACGAGCCGATGCGCTAGAACCTCCCGCAATAGCGAGAATAGCAAGCGCGGCGATTGCTCGGTGTGATACACGTTGCATTACGCAGTGTGGTACGCAGTGCAGTACGCAGTATATTACCTTCTGTATTACCTTTTGCATCATCTCATCACCATCAATAATGTGGATGATGCGCCGCGAGCCGAGTGCAGCTGCACGGTATAGGTACCTGCCGATAGCGCGCTGCAAGAAAGATGAGCAAGGTTCTCACCTGTTACTGCTTGAAGCTGTTCTGTATAAAGAAGCTCACCGGCATTGGTAAATACCCGGCAGATCACGGGGCCGTCTTCTTCCACGGTGTATCGTATGTGTGCATCGCTCTCTGCGGGCTGCGGATCTATGGCGGTAATGCTTACCCCTCCGCTCTGCACTATTCTCCGCGAGCCGCAAAGATTTGTTAATCGCATCTCGCCATTGGTGGTGGTTACGCGCACAGACGAACCGAAGAAGGAGCTCGATGCCATCCACTTCAGCGGAGATACGTCGGTTTCTGCAAGGCCCGCCACCCCATGAACCACTGCTGCTACGGTATCTGCATACGGAAAGTTCGCTTCCACACGCAGGGTAATGCGGCGTTCATCATCAACAATTTCTTGGCGAATAATCGATGCCCTGCCGATCACCGATTGCACACTGTCGGCCAGGAACATGCGTGGGTTAACACTAAACTCTGCTTCCAGAGTTCGCTCTTCGGCAAAAGCAAAATTCTCCGCAACTTTTAGCAGCACCGGAATGCGAGCTCTGCCGCGAGGGTCGGCATTCACAGCACCAAAACGCAAGGAAGCAGTGCCGCTGTATCGTTGCAATGGAATGTTCACCGGCGCGCTGCATGGTGCTATGCTTGTTTGCAAACTTCCCTGCGAAACCGATGTGTCTGTCCAATACACTTTCACCACCAACGAATCACCCGGCGGGATAACTCGCGGTAACGAAATCGCATCGATACTAAAGGCTCCCGCAGGTGTCACATTAAGATCGGTGATCGACACCTCATTCGCATTGGAATTAGTGAGTGTTACAAGGCGCTCTCGAACTTCCGGTATAAAGCCCACTACGCGTGGCCGTACCTGCACTTCAGAACCGATGCCTCGGCCATGCAGTACTATTCTGGCCACATACCGCCGTTGATTACCATAAAACACCAATAGCACCTTGTCCTGCACACCAATTTTTGTGGGCGTATATCGAATGCGCACACGATACGACTCGCCCGGAAGCAGAGTATCCCCACGTGCAGCGCTTAGCACGGTGTACCACGAATCTGTTTGGTCGCTAAGAAAGGACTCATCAATTACTACCGGAACGGGATCGTTGTTCGTGATCACGGTAACAATAGTATCCAGCGGAGCGTTGGGGCAACGATCTCCCATATTCACGGTATCGATGCCGCCCAAGTTTCTCGGTATGGAATACACCTCCACCGGAAGTGAAACGGCAAAAGCGCACAGCTGCAGGCGAATATCATCTCGAAGCTTTCCTGTATCCACCGGATAGGTGCGAACTCTCAAGCTCATACATTCACCGGGCATAATTGTATCCGGGAATACTGTGTTCAGAAGTCTGAAGATGAACGATTGCGCAAACTGTGCAGCCGTCACCACTGCCTGTACCTTGCCTGTATTACACACGTTCAGCGTAATCACCGTATCGGCGGAAGTAAAAGCGTACATGCTGTTCACAACCAGCGGCGTAACACTCAGCACCGGACGCTGAATGGAAAAGGACGCGTCGGTGTAGTCGATCTCCGGATAAACGAATGATCGAACGCGAAGATTATCAGAGGCAACAGCAGAGGATGCGAGCAAGGTTCCCGACGGACTAAAGGCCACATCTGTCAGCGAGCCGCCGTGACCGAGCACGCTACCATATACTTGATTAGGCGATATGTCCCAAAGCGGGCCCTGAGGCTGAGCTACATATCCGAAAAGCACATATCGCGATGTGCTGTTGGCGCTCACTGCTACCGGTGCGGTGGCGGCTTTTCGCATTGCCCGAATAATTTGCTGCGAGGCAATGTCCACCACGTAGGCATCAGAGAATGATGCTTCGTTCGTGCTGGGTTCATTTACCTGACAGCCTATAACCAAACGCTGATTATCGGGAAGAAGCATCACCTGTTCAATCACCGGAACTGTTGGACAGCGAACGGATTGCAGTTGAGTCCAGGTTTGGGTAGAGTACAGAACAATCTGCCCATCCAGGAGCGCAATAGCTGCGCGGTCTTTAGCAATGGAGAATGCTCGCACAGGCGCCGGCATAGGCAGTACCTTCTGCTCAGCGCCGTTTGCAGCCGAGAGCAGTTTTACCACAGTGCCGCTGCGCGGAACAAGAATAATAGTACTGCGCGATGAATCGAGGAACGCACCCTTGTATCGCACATCCGAACCCAACGCAACCACACGTAACGGCAGACCAATACCCACACGGAAGAACACCAGCGTATCGCTCACAGCTCCTGCCGTGGTATTGCGATAGGCCACAAAGAAGGTGGTGTCTGATGTATAGCCGCATCCAAAGCTTTGCATACCGTTCCCAAGGTTGCCAGAGGTTCTGAGTGTGTACGACGCAGCAGATGCGAAGCTCTGCATATTCCATTCCTGACATTGCCCGTTGCGATAGCATGACAGCAACGTGGAACTGTTCGGGCTAAAACTCAGTTTATCGCATGCGGCCGTGTTCGTGCCACTCAGCTGTTCATTTGTTTGATTGTCTAGCTCTGCTCGCACCCGCAGCATGGCGTCGTTGGTGGGTGTATCGGGAACGGTCCATTCCAACGATGAATCTTTACTGCGACCAATCTCTTGCCACTTCACTCCACCATCGAACGAAGCTTCCACAATTGTTGTGCTGCCTACCGATGCCCCGGTCCATTGGACATTAACAGTTTGGCAGGGCGCAAACATCTCGCTGCCATTAGGGCTGGTAATATTCAACACGGTACGTGTGGGAAGCACAAAGGAATTGCCGATGAGCGCCAATTGCTCCACGGCTCCGCCTTCGTAATACACCGTGAGAATATCTTGATAATACTTGCCGTCCGGCGGCGTAAACTCGATGGCTACGGGATAATCCAAGGGCGACGACATTTTACCCGGTAAGGACCACGCGCCTAATCCCCCGCGCCAAATAGGTTTGAAGTACGGAGTGGTTGTTCGGATGGAATCCACAAACACGCGCTCTTCGTTGCGCTCTGCATCGAAGCGCCCGCTGGTGGGTACGCAGAAAACCGTGCGAGTTGCGGTTGTGCCTGCAGGAGTGTTTCCAAATGCAAGTTCTTTGATACGTCGGTTTCGCGAGTCGGTAAAGCGAAGCTGCGGAGTGCGTGAGTCAATGCCCAGACCTAATGATGTGTCTGCACTTGCCGACGCCGTTTGCGTGGCCGAGAAAATCACAATGGTGGCAGAACCGCCTTTAACATTTCTGTTTCGTGTGTACCATGATACCGTTTGAATGCCCGAAGTCAGTTCGCTCACAGCGGATGGCACCGTTACTACTACATCCTCTTGAATCAGCACATTCGAAGTAGTTAACACAAAGGGCAAGCCATTCAGTGTGGCCTTCACACGAGCCGTGAGCAAGGGATACTTCAGGCCGTTCAGCGGAATTGTATCAACAAACTCCACACGCAGCTGCGCCGAGGCAGACACAGCCCATAGAAGAACAATAAATATGGCGCGAACAGCAGAACGGTGCATGTAAGTGGTGATATTCTCAAGTCAGACTGCAAAAGTACGGCGGTATGCGCAGAGCAGACGTATGAACAGGGCGCCGAAGTGTTAATGGATACGAAGCACTACGGAAGCGGCTGCCACATCTTTGTGGATTGTGTGGTGTAACCATACGCATTGCGAATGGAAAAGCGCACGCTGAAGGGTGCGCTAAAGTCCGCATCGGGCATCGGTATCACGGCATAGCATACGCGCTCTCCGGTGGGTAGCGATACTAATTTCTGATCGGTGGCCTGAACACTGCGCTCACCTGCCATACTGCTATAGCTCACCGAGCACACCGACGACGAGGGCTGAAGATAGTCGTTGTAGGTAAGCACAAGAGACGGCACGCCATTCACCAACAGCCACTCCGATCCATGCAGTTCGGGCTTGGCTTCCAGTGTGACGCGCTGAACCTCCGGCGACTTTTGCAAATGTTGGGTGTGCACCGATTTCAACACCACCGTTCGAGCAAGACGCACGTTGTCCTGCTTGTCCGCGAACCAGGGAATGTTGGTAATCACTTGGCTGGATGTGCTCACCACACCATCGCCCGGAGTGAGCAGGGCAGACAATCCGTTATCGTATAATTCTCCGACGCGCCGCAGCACTTCCTGCAGTGCCGAGGTACGAAACTTCTGTGCGTCGCCAATCACATCCACGTTGCCGATCACGCTTACATATTCCACATCCAGCGGATGAGGTGCCTTACCCAATCGATCAAGAAAATTGCCTGCATTATCGGGCGGGATTAAATCCCGCATAGCCGGAGCATCGAAGGGCATATCAGTCTCGCATGCCTCCACAGCGCTAAGAGCTCCGCCAAGAATGGCCTGCGAAATGGGATTGGAACTACTCGCGAGAGAGTTCTTTATTCCGGCCTTCAGCGAATACACTCGAGCAAAGGGCGAGCCCAGATGCGGCGAGCCTATAGTTATCAACCGCTGTACACGATGATTCTGCTGATGCTGCGTTAGGTACAAGCGGGAAGCAACTCCGCCCATGCTGTATCCCACCAAGGTAACTTTATTTGCTCCGGTGCGGCGTAATACTTCGTTGATAAACTGCTCTAACTCCGCGGACCATGCAGCTACGGAGTCCACGGGATTGCTAAACGACACCGTAAAGAAGTCCGAGGGGCCGGATCCGTTTTTTGAGCATTGCACGCGACCATTTTTCATGGTGAGTACGCCGCCAAAGTGTAATCCCAGCGTTTGCTCGTAAGAACTCAGCGCGGCACCTTCCCACACGTGGGCTTTTTGGCCAAGGCCATGCAGCAGCAGCAGAGGATAGGCCACGGTGGTGGCGCTCACCTCGCTCACTCGGGGCGCTTCATTCATGCGCACCACACGCATTGTGCGGCTGCTACCGCAACCCGATGCGGCGAGAAATAGTATGGCTACTGCAACGCCAAGAAGCGCACGCAATGGCATGGGAATACATGATTCAATCTTGATCATAACGGACCAAAGTGCATAGCAAAAACATCAGTGAACACCTCTGCGAATAGGGCTATAAATCCTCCGTCATACTGACTAACGCATACAGACTTCCGCATACAGACTTGCACCACAAAACAGCGCTGGTATCAGGAGCCGGGCTTCCAGGTGTACACAACAGTAGCGGCGCCTTGCACCAGGGGCAAGGATGTTTGGGGATCGTCAGCATGCACCGTATCGCTACTGTGCGTAGACGCTGACTCTGACGCTGACTCTGACTCTGACTCAGACTGAGGCTCTAACTGAGGCACAAACGAATAGCTTATCTGCAAAGCACTGCCGTGTTCAACCGGAAGACGAAACTGCAGAATGATATCGTGATGAGCGATCACATGCCTGCCGCGATTACGCACCGGCTTGAACCTTAAGCTGCGCACCAGTCTCAGAGCTTCGTCGTCGCACCCGCCCCCTATTCCACGAACCACATGCGCTTCTATTACATGGCCGGATTCCGCAACATCAAACTTCACATGCACATCGCCCTCTATGCCCCTGCTACGAGCTTGCTCGGGATAGTGCAGGTTGTTTTCAATGAACGCTCGCAGAGCCGCGTTACCACCTTCGTATCGGGGCAAACGCAGAAACTCCTTCTCTCGACCTCGACGCGGGCGCA
>JBJOLU010000054.1:0-20215 GCA_046052705.1 Bacteroidota bacterium
CCCTTGGAGGAACACAAGGTCAGGCAACGGACATCGAGATCTATACCAAAGAGATGCTCCGCATTCGTGATTCTCTGTACTCGATTATCGAGCGCCACACAGGGCAACCGTTCGACAAGATTAAGACTGATGCCGATCGCGATAATTACATGTCGCCCAAAGAGGCATTGGAGTATGGTCTCATCGATACTATCCTTGAGAGTAACAAGTAGGTTCAGGCAACGAGTGCGGTAGCGCACTCTTTGTGTGCCGCAAACGATTTTCATCAAATGAGATTTTGGAGTTCCGGTAATGAAGCAGCAGGAAGTTGACGAGGTGTGTTGTGCCTTTTGTGGCAGAATGAGTCATGAAGTAACCACCTTGGTTACGTCGCCCTCCGGAGCGAATATCTGCGACCTCTGCCTGGTAAACTCTCTGGTGTTGATGCAGCAAAACCAGAAGAAAACCGAGCCGGCTGAGCAACGTCCGGTGAAGTATAATCTCCCCAAACCCGTAGAGATTAAAGCAAAACTCGACGAGTACGTGGTGGGGCAAGACGATGCCAAACGCGTGCTTGCAGTAGCGGTGTACAATCACTACAAGCGAATTATGTCTCACGGTATGGTTGGCATGTACGAGGATGTAGAAATCGAGAAAAGTAATATCCTGATGATGGGGCCTACGGGAACCGGCAAAACCCTGTTGGCACAAACCTTAGCGCGTATTCTTGATGTACCCTTTGCCATTGCCGATGCCACTACGGTAACAGAGTCCGGGTATGTTGGTGATGATGTTGAAAGCATCATTGTGAATCTGGTGCAGAACGCGGACTTTGACGTGCCTCGCGCGGAAATAGGAATCATCTATATCGACGAGATCGACAAGATCACGCGTAAAAGCGATAGCGCCAGTATTACTCGCGATGTAAGTGGCGAAGGAGTACAGCAAGGCTTGCTGAAGCTTCTCGAGGGAACTGTGGCCGGTGTGCCGCCCCGCGGAGGCCGAAAGCACCCCGAGCAGCCGCTACTTCATGTGAACACAAAGAACATTCTTTTCATTTGCGGCGGAGCCTTCGACGGTTTGGAGAAGATTATTGCTCGGCGAATGAAAGCTGCCACCATAGGTTTCCATAGTGCGTCGGAGGAAATCGTGGAGGAGTCGTACGATCTGTTCCGATTCGCCGAGCCGGACGATTTGAACCGCTTCGGATTCATTCCCGAGTTTGTTGGTCGTATGCCGGTGTTTGCTCCGCTTCAGCAATTGGACGACGATGCCATGCTGAACATTCTTACCCAACCCAAGAACGCTATTACAAAGCAATACGAAAAGCTGTTCTATATGGAGGGAGTGGAGCTAGAGTTCGAGGAAGCAGCCCTGCGCGAGGTTGTGGCTTTGGCAAAAAACAGAAAGACCGGAGCTCGCGGCCTGCGTTCCATTATGGAGAACGTCATGCTTCCCATCATGTATTCTCTGCCAGGCCAGGACGATCTGCGCCGCGTGATAATCACGGGCCCATGTATTCGAGGCGAGGGTGATCCCACCTACATACGAACCAAAAAGCGTCGCGGAATTGCCGACGCAGCTTAAGCATCTTCCTAACAATATTCCCACGTAATGGGAATGGTAATTGCCGGCGACAAGCTTTCCTTCACGGGACACGTTTCCGCTGCGTGATGCAGCACTGATTGCTGTACCTGTGTGTAAGTATTCGCTAACTCAATGCGTATAGGTAATGATGCGATGCGGCGCGTAGGAACTGCCGTCATGATCTTCTCGACACGTGCTCTGCAATTACCCAACTCGAACCCATTCTTCTTTGCAGCAATACCCATGGTGGTGACCACGCAGGTAAGCAGCGACGTGGCGCATAAGTCCGTGGGCGAAAACGCGGCGCCCTGACCCATGTTGTCTTTGGGTGCATCGGTGGTAATGACCATTCCCGAAGGTCCGTGCTGTGCCGTGCATCGCAAGTTGCCCGCGTACTCAACATCAATGCTTACCATGTGTACTCTCCCTATAGCGTGAAGTGATAGTTTCTATGGTATGAAAGTTACATCGCAGGGCAGTATTTCCACTGCTGTATGGATCCGTTGTGCAAACAAATATCGCATCGGAAGGGCTGAATTTTGAGAATATCAAGGCATAATCGCTAAAAATTTGCATAAAACCGTGATTCCTGCTAATTTAGACAGAATCTAAACAAGACAAATGCCAAAGGTGAATGTCAATACGTTTGACTTCAAAATGTGCTCTGGTTGGGCCGTTCAAACTTGCAGCATTCTCTGAATGGTTATCACGTGCTTCCAAATTCTACTCATGAAAAAAAATCCAAAAAAAATGTATCGCGCCGTATTGGTAACCGTGGTTGTGGTTCTATTGGTTCAGCCTCGAATTCCTGCGGCTGATCTTCCCACCTCACGGTTGACTGCCTCGGCTCATTCACGCGTAGTCGGTGCGGTTCCATCGGAAGAAGTTATTGCCGATTCAACGAAGCATTTTGAGGAAGTGATGATCGTGGGGTACAAAGAGCACGAGGTTCCCGGTTCCGGTACATACATGGATAAAAAAACGCTGGAGCAGTTCAACCAACCCGACGTAAATAAAATTTTGAGAATGGTCACGGGCGTGAATGTACGCGACGAAGAGGGCTTTGGCCTGCGGCCCAGTATAGGTATGCGAGGCACTCCATTGAACAGATGCTCAAAGATCACATTGATGGAAGACGGCATACTCATTGCGCCGGCTCCGTATGCCGATCCGGAAGCGTATTACTTTCCAACATTCGCTAGAATGGAGGGTGTAGAGGTTCTCAAAGGCAGTAGTCAAATTGAATACGGTCCTTACACTACCGGAGGAGCATTAAATCTTCTCTCTACAAGTATTCCCGATTCCTTTGGGGGAATGGCTGAGCTTATGTACGGAAGTTTTGGTATGAGTCGTCAACGCCTCTGGGTGGGGGATAGTAAAGAGAATGTAGACTATGTGCTGGAGGTAAATAGAATGTCCAGTAATGGTTTCAAGGAGTTGGACAACGGAGGCAACACAGGCTTCGACCGACGCGATATTGTAGGTAAAGTGCGTTGGCACACCGCCGAAGGTGCTGAACTTCCTCAGGCATTAACGCTGAAGTTTGTACAATCCAACGAGTTGGCTAACGAGGGGTATTTGGGGCTCACCTTCGACGACTACCTTTCAAATCCGCTTCGACGGTATGCATCAACTCAGCGCGATGTGCTCGACATGAACCACACTCATCTGAGCCTTAGCCATAGCATACAACCACTCCCCGGTTTATCAATTCATACCACCGCATATCATTCACGCACTTTCCGGGAATGGGGTAGGGTTAACGGCGTAGGCGGAGTAGCAGTATCAACGGTTCTTAGCGATCCGGTTACCTACCGCAAAGAAGATAGTGTGATGACCGGTGCTGCAGACGGTAGTGTAGATTTTCGCAGCGCAGCTCGTACCTATGTATCCAAAGGAGTTCAGTCTATAGCCGAATACACCTTTGCTCAGGGCTCTGTTGCGCACCGAGTGAAGGTGGGTGTGCGCATCCATTCCGATGAAGCTGACCGCTATAACACCGCGTCTACCTTCGACATGAAGAAAGGCATAATGATCATGTCGGGTTCGGGCCCGGTAGGAAATCTTGAGAACCAAATTCGACGTGCATCAAGCGTGTCCGGATTTGCGCAATACAAGCTTATGGTTGGGGCATTCAGCTTTACTCCGGGTATTCGTGTCGAGCATTTCAAACTTGACTTTTTGAACTACGGAACTAACGACAACGCACGCTTAGGTTCCTCACTACTGACCGCAGAAAACACCATTACCGCGTTGCTGCCGGGAGCAGGTGTCAGCTATGATGTAAGTGACAACGTAGGTGTATTTGCCGGTCTTCATCGCGGATTCTCTCCGCCAGGAATGCCTTCTACAAGTTCGGGCTCGGCACAGGCCTCAGCAGAGAAGGCTTGGAACTACGAATTGGGTGTGCGGTCTACGTATGGAGGAGTGCGCACCGGCTTGGTGTCATTCTTATGCGACTATCAGAATATTTTGGGTTCGGATAATCTAAGCGGCGGGGGAGTTGGCACCGGCAACATGTTCAATGCGGGAACAGCCACCGTGAAAGGTCTGGAGTTCAGTGCTGCAAGCGATGTGTCCTTGATGAAACTCAATGGCTCGATGCTTTCAATGCCTGTCTCTCTGGCTTATACCTACACTCAAGCAGTATTTGATCATACCTTTCAAGGAGCAGGCGGAGACTGGGGAAGCGGAACTATCAACGCGGGTGATGCCATTCCCTTTATCACGCCTCATCAACTTTCGGCCCAAATTGGACTCTCTACTTCGGCTGTACATTTCCTGGTTATCGGTAGATACACCGGCGCCACAAGAGTAAAGCCCGGACAAGCAGACATGGTGTTTCCGGGTTCCGGTGTGGCGTACACATCGTTCAATGCTCTCGACGCCACATTCTTTGTTGACGCAACATGTAATGTTGATCTGAGCGAATCGATGACGGTGTTGATGTCGCTCACAAATGTTGCAAACTCAACGGCCATAGTGGCGAATCTTCCACAAGGATTCAGACCCTCGATGCCCCGCAGTGGTAATGTGGGATTGAAGATCCGTTTTTAAGGACTCCCTTTTTAGGTATTCAACGACGGCACTTCAATGGAGTGGAGCCGCTGGCAATACTGAGAGAACGCCTGTAATTCTTCTGCGTTAAACTCGCTGCTTATTGCCTCCAACAGCCCACGAAACCGTTCGTCTATCTGGCGCAGCGCATTCCTTCCGGAATCGGTAATGGAATGTAAGGCCACTCGCCGGTCGCTCTCGTGTGAACGTCGCATCACAAAGCCAAGCTTGATCATGTTGTTCACGGAGCGTGTTACGTCCACACTTTTTTCCACGATCATGTTCACAAGGTCGCTATGAGTAAGCTCAGGCTTGCCGCTGTGCTGCAGAACGCGCAGCAGATTGTATTGCGCGCCAGTTAACCCGAAGGGACTACATGCCTCGTCGAGTTTTGCCCTGATGTAGGTATTGGCCGTGCTAAGGTTGATAACGAGTTCCACCACGGGATTGCGCGCACGAGGGGAACTGCCGTGAGAATCTGTATCAACATTCGAGTTCATTGGTGTGCTCACTGATGGGGGTTCAATTGGTTGTTATTCTTCATCTGTTAGTCTTCGTCTATTACTACACACGCATTTCGTTCACAAGACAAATCTCCATAGGGTCGTATTTTTGTTCACTCGAACATAGCAAAGCATCATCACTTCACCACCAACATCATGCGTACTTCACTTTTGTTTAGTCTGGCTGTATGTCTCTTTACAAGCTTGTGCAATGCAACTTCAAAGAGTGTGCCTGTCAGCGATATTCAACCCGATGGTAGAGAGCGTCATATTAAAAACCTCCGCCAGCTAACCACGGCAGGCGAGAATGCCGAAGCCTATTTGGCTTTTGATGAAAAGCGCTTGGTGTATCAGGCGCATGTGGGAGATTCCGCCTGCGACCAGATCTACACAATGAATCTGGATGGCTCGAACAAAACCTTGGTAAGCACAGGCAAGGGGCGCACGACCTGCTCGTATTATTTGCCAAACGGAAATATTATATACGCAAGTACGCATGCGGCCTCGGCGGCATGCCCGGACAAACCGGATATGTCTAAGGGATATGTATGGCCGCTGTATAGCGATTACGATATCTATGAATGCAAGCCCAACGGAACTAAAGTAAAGACCTTGATCGCCGGTCCGGGCTACGACGCCGAGGCCACAGTAAGCCCGCGTGGCGACCGTATTGTGTTTACCTCCACGCGCGATGGTGATATTGAGTTGTACTCAAGCAATCTTAAAGGAAAGGATATCAAGCGCCTTACCAATCACTTCGGCTACGACGGTGGCGCATTCTTCAGTTTGGATGGAAAGCAGATCGTATTTCGTGCATCGTCGCCAAAAGCTAAGGACTCAGTGGAGTTTGCCGATCTACTCAAGCAGAATCTGGTACGCCCTCGTTCACTGGATATCTACGTGATGAATGCCGATGGTTCCGGGCGCCGCCAGCTCACAAACAACGGCAAGGCAAACTTTGCACCCTTCTTTCACCCGGACGGAAAGAGGATCATTTTTAGTTCCAACATGGGCGATCCCAAGGGTAGGAACTTCGATTTGTGGATGATCAACACCGATGGCACCGGCTTGGAGCAGATCACCTTTTTTGAGCAGTTCGATGGCTTTCCCATGTTTACTCGTGATGGTAAAAAGCTTGTTTTTTGCTCCAATCGCTTCAATGCCAAGCCCGGTGACACAAATGTTTTTGTGTGCGATTGGGTGGATTAGAGAGAGTAGTGAAGAAACAGTAGAGAAGAAACAGTAGTGAACTAGCACGGCACGGACCGGGAGCAGCATAGACTAAGAACACCTCCGCAGCGTCATTGCAGCGAAGAAAACGCGGAGTCAAGGAGTTCGGCGTAAATGAGTTCATTGCAAGCTCGTTGTCCATATCAATGTGCTTGTTTTTCAGGTGAATTGCTGCGACGTATTTTCGTCCCTATCGGTTGGTGGCAAGATGAAAACGGCGGCCGATACCAAAGAGTAAAGCCCCTACAGGTGCAGCACTTAGAGGTACAGTAAAGCACAACAGTGCACTAAGTAGCACAACAAGACACAACACAACACTCGGTTATAATTGGAGATTCAATTATGTACGGAAATGTCAGCATCGTTGATAAGCCAACAGGCGATAACCGCTATGATGAAGATCCTATACTCCTCGCGGAGTTTCAGGACAAGATTGATCGTGGCGAAAAAATAGAGCCGCAGGATTGGATGCCTCGCGAGTATCGCCGTCAGTTGATTCGAATGATTGAGCAGCACGCGCACTCAGAGATTATAGGCGCACTGCCCGAGGGAACATGGATTACCCGTGCTCCGGGCTTCCGTCGCCGCATGGCTTTGCTCTCCAAGGTACAAGATGAGATTGGACACGGCCACTTGTTGTATTCGGCTGCCGAAACACTTGGCAAGCCTCGCGAGCAAATGCTGAACGATCTGCTTATAGGCAAATCCAAATACTGTAACATCTTCAATTACCCGGCGGTAACGTGGGCCGACACCGCAGTGATTGCATGGCTGGTGGATGCTGCGGCAATCATCAATCAGGTAATCAATTCCAAAGGTTCCTATGGTCCGTACTGCCGCGCACTGGAGCGCATTTGCACGGAAGAGTCGTTCCACTTGAAGTATGGTCACGATAATGTGGTAACTCTGGCAACCGGCACGCCGGTGCAGCGCGAAATGGTACAAGCGGCACTGAATCGTTGGTGGCGTCCGTTGATGCACTTCTTCGGTCCGCCCGATGTTATGAGCGAGCACACCAAGATCTTGATGCGTTGGAAAGTGAAGATGGCCACGAACGATGATATGCGCCAGCAGTTCTTCGAAAGTTATGTACCGAAGATTTGGGAGTTAGGATTGACTATTCCCGATCCCGAATTGCGTAAGAACGAAGAAACCGGTGTATGGGAATTCGGCGATCCCGATTGGGACGAGTTCTATCGCGTTATCGCCGGCAACGGCCCCTGCAATGCGGAGCGTTTGGCTGTGCGTAAATGGGTGGAGGAGAGTGGCGCATGGGTGCGCAAGGCAGTATTGAAGCCCGATGCACGCTATGTGGTGCCGCTGTCCTAAGGTCAGTAGAGAACAACTACGAACACATGAACAGTAAAAAAGGGATTCCGCAATGCGGAATCCCTTTTTCGTTTTGAATACAAAATCTCTGCTACGTGATGTTGTCACGTAGTGAGGTATCTCTATCGAACCACATGCACTACCACGTCGCGCATTTGTTCGCCGGAGGTGCAGCGCAGCAGATACACGCCGGATTGCACATTGTGTATGGGCAGTACCAGCATCTGCTCCTGATCACCGGTGGCATCCGCAGAGCTAGCTGTGATTTCGCGCCCGAGCATGTCGCGTAACGAGATGCGTACCGGACCAAGACTCTTCACCATAAGGCGAAGATCGCCGGAAGCCGGATTGGGCCATACGCGGCAGGCGAAGTCGTCGTTGTTCTCGAATACGCTGCTCAGCGGAAGCACAATTACTTTCTTCGTAGCTGTTGCTATACATCCGTCGGCCGTTGTGTAGTTAAGTGTGATATACACTGCGGTATCCGACGCTGACCACGATGTATAGGTGCTCCACGCATTAGGTCCGGGCCAGAGAGTAGTGTTCGCCGGTACAGACCACGCCCGCAAGCCCGTAAGAGGCGTGTTGCTGGAGTACAGAACGGTATCGCCGGGGTGAACGGTGTCGGGGCCGGAAATTTGCGGTGTGAAAAAACGCACCGGAATGGACTCGGCCTTCCACGACGGAGCTTTGGAAAACACCGCTGCCATTACTACTGTGTCCACCTGACGAGACTCTCGAGCAACAGCACCCAAACCTTCGTCAAGGTGCCAAGAGCCCAACAGATTGGGATGCGCGTCGATGCGCTCATTCATGTTTCGAAGAATCTCCTCGGCGGTACGAACTCTATTCCACACGCGGAACTCACGCATGCCACCCTTTACTAAAGTTGAACCGCCGGCCAGCTGACCTATACGAAGAATTCCTAAAGTGGTGATAGCACTGGCGCGCTCTTCCGAAACCTGAAGTTGACCATCCACATAGATCGCTTTGTAGAGAGCGCCGTCGCTTACCAGCGCAATGTGTGTCCACTTGTTCAGAGACTTGGAGTAGTCGCCCACCAGGCGGCCGCCGGCATTGATATTACCAAAGTCCCAATAAATCTTACGATCGCTCCACGGCACGTGCGCCTGACAGCGATTTGCTGCATCGTCTTTACTTCCAATGGTAAATGCCGACGAAGTACGCACGTCGGCCGAGTCCACTTTCTGCCACCACTCAATGGTCACAGCGCTGCCGGCTTGCAATGCCAAGTCGTTGACGGTGGCACTTATGGTGCCGTCCAGATATGCCACGCCCGAGGGGCAAATTGAGTCTGTAGTGAATGACCGCACTGCAGACCACGGACCGGTGACTAATGAGTTCACCGCTCGCGCACGCCAATAGTACACCGAGCGCGGAGCCAAGCCCGGAGCGGTTTCCATGGTAGAGTACGCGTTCGATGTTGCAAAGACAAGACCGGAAAAATCAGAGTTCGCCGACACCTGAATCTCGTACGACGAAGCAGTGGGAACGGCCGTCCACGTCAGCTGCGGCTGCGGGAACGTGGCTTTGCCCTTGTCCGCCGGTGATACTAACTGCACTGCCTGTAGCGTAGCCGACGACGCACAATTGATAGGAGCATCCGAAGCACTTCGTGCTGCTTTGCTGGACACATATGCCGGCGCAGCTATATACCCGATGTCGGCCACTATGGTGTCGTTGAGTGGCTCGTTGAGTCGGTAATAGGTAGCGAGGTTCTTTGTTCCGGGAGCTAAGCTCTCGGCCATCGATCCGTAGATATCCTCGGCGCTTCGAACCACATTCCACACGCGGAAGTCGTCGATTTTTCCGAAGTGAGAAAGACCAACGATGAGCCCGGTAAGATTCTTGGGATCGTCCGCCACATCCGACGACGCAACCAATTTTCCGTCCAGATATATTGCCTTGAAACTCGTGCCGTTTGATACCACCGCCACGTGTGTCCACTTATCCAGATAGGGTTTATAGTTCGCCGAGATGCGTCCGGATGTATTGATGTTGCCGTAATCCCAATAGATGTTACCGTCGCTGAAGGGCGCGTGAACAAGGAAACGATTGGTGGCATCGTCGGGACCTGCGCGAAGTGCCACGCTTTGCTTCGACAGATTCGCGGCAGACACATAATTCCAAAACTCTACGGTAACGGCGCCACCGCTTTTCCATTCGAAGGTAGGCGCTGACAACTTATCCGAAGCTTGGGTAAAACTCAAAGTGTTGCCGGCGCAACTGGTTCCCAGTGTGAATGGATTTACTGCGCTCCACGGAGTGGTGTTGTTGAAGTTAAATGCTCGTACGCGCCAGCAGTAATTCTGGCGGAAGGTCAAGGACAAAGCAATAGGTGTCTCGCTGTCCACTACATAGTTACGTACCACGTTTCGCATGTCGGTGCCTTGAGAAATCTGCACTTGGTACCACTGCGCACCAATGGGATTAGACCACACAAAGCGCGTAGGATTAGGCACCGACTTTGCGTTCGCCTCCGGAGTGAGCGCCCGCGGGGTTTGCAGTGAGTCGTACTTAATGCGCCGGCCGGGTGTAGCAACAGCTCCACGAGTGCTCACCGAACTCACAGTGTTTTTGATGGCGGTCACAAAGTAAGTGTACGTAGTATCGTTTGTCACGTTATCGTCCACATAACTCAAGATTGACGTACCAACGGTTGCAACATCGGTAGCAGTGCCTGACGCAGTGATTCTTGTAATCTTATAGCCGGTAATATCAGCTGTTAATGACGCACCCCACCAAAGGAGCACGGCATCAGGGACGCCTTGCGCACGAATACCGGTGGGCGGGGAGATGCCACCATTGTGGTTGAAGGTACGACCAAGAGTGTCATTCGCAGGATTTCTGTCCGCTGGCGACTGCAACACTCGGCCCATCATCAATATCTGTCCGGGTGGCAGTGCTTTGACCTCCGGAAAAGTGATGAGCGCCTCTTTGTTCATATCTAAAAAGGGAATTGTCACCATTCGCGAATACACGATATCGCCACTGCCGCGCCATGTCATTTCAAGTTGAACCTGGAACGCGCCCGATTGAATTCCATTGGAACGAATCTTCACCGACGGAACAAATGGAGCTGTTACTGTAGTGTCTGAAGCAGGCATCACAAACTCCAGAAACTGCACATCGCGATCGCAATCCACAGAGAACACTGCTGCCGATTGATCCGTCACATCGGCATTCTGCATATCGCGAATTCGTATCAAGGCCTGACGCGTTGTTACCGCCGGTACCTTCCATGTGGTATTGCCATCGGCCGCGTTCTGGTAGGTGCGCACGGTGGTCCAGCTCACGCCATTGTCGGAGCTGAATTCCAGCAACACAGTGGCGGTGCCGGTGGCCTTCCAGCGAATGGTAACAGTGCTGTCCGAAATAAACTGTTCGCCGCCATTGGGGTACAGAAGGTCTACCGACGAAGCACCTGTAGAGATTACTTGGAAGGTTCGTGTCAGCGTGTTGTTAGCTGCGTCGCCGTCACCGCTAAGATTAGCATTAAGTGCCACGATGTAGGTGCCCGCTGCCACGCGCGCTGAGTCGAAGCTGACGGTAACCGAACTGCCTGCGTCCAGCGACGCCACTGTGCGTGTAGAGGTAAACACCGGTGCTGTGCCACCCAATGCTGTGATGGTCATGGTTACCGGTATGCTCTGAGCTTTTTGTGCGCCAACATTGGTAATCATTCCGCGAACGCCAAAGCTTGTGTTCGGTTTTACCATACTGCCATTGGCAGGCGAGAGAATAGCACTTGCCTGAATGTCTAGGGGACGCGTTGAGGCAAGGTTCCGCATGCAGGAGGACAACGCTCGTACCGCTGAAGCCCGCATGAGCGTGGCCACGCGAGGATGAAAGCGCAGCTCGGTGCCATAGCTGGTAAGGTGGCAATAACTCATGATGGTGCCTTTGCGGGGATTCGGCTTTGAGTAACATCCACCTTCGGCATTCACGCAGGAGTCTACCGGCGGTGCCCATCCGCAATTGTGTGTATGCGGCGAGCCGAAGTTGTGACCGATTTCGTGAGACAACACATCAACATCCCATACGTACTGATTTGCCGGGAAGTTTGTGTTTCCCGAAACACCGCCGGCCGAATATGCATACGAGCCGCAGAGCACGCCCACCCACGCCAAACCTCCGGTGTACGAGGTAACGATATAGGTGGTGGTGCGCGACACACTGCTCATGTTCGCGTTCCAATAATTACGTCCTTGATTCAGGTACGAACCTAAGTCGCCGGAATACGGACAATTCTCCGTCCAGATGCGCAAGTACGGCACTTGAATAGCCACGTTGATGTCTCGCTGATACACAGCGCTGACGGCGCCCATTGCCACAATCATATAATTGGCAGCGCGAGAAAAATTGCTTCCGGCTTGATTGTAATACTTGGTGTCGCAATCCACAGCTACCCGCGCAAGCAGTGTCTGCGCGTTCTGCAGGTTGTTCCTCTTGAATTCGTTGCCAATGGCAGCGAACTGACCGAAGGACTCCTGCGTGCGTGTGAAATAATCCGGCAGGTTTTCCGCATCGCATCCGGGGTGCTTAGGGTTGGGCACATCTGCTTGGTCGTACACGATCATCACGGGCTCTTTAGCATCGGCATTGTCGGGAGCAAACAATATGCGTTTCACACCTTCGGCAGTAGGAATCTCTACATAGCCCACGGCATAGGTGCGGAAGAAGGCCAGATATACAAACGACCCGGGCTCCGAGGCAATGGAACCGTGAACAAGAATATGGCGATCTATACTGCGCTCCTCGTCTCCATGACGCGTGCCGGCTGCCACGACGGCGTCGTCGCTGAGTAGCTTCATGGTCGTGCATTGCAGCGATACTGTTCCCCGGCCCGGCAGAGGCACATCCGGAATCAGAAAGGTAGATGGCAACGAGCTCTGAGCTTCGTCAAACACAAAGGGATTCACCGATGTTGTCTTTGCAGACTCGGGCAACGGTGTGCCGCTAAGAGGTTTTTGTGATGCCTGCCTGAACAGCGGAACCCGCACCGGATCTTGCGTTTGGGCGCTACTTACTGTAGCCCACATCGCGACAAGAAAAACACCTACGGATAGTCGTAGAATGGAATACATGGAACCCCCAAAAAGAATCAAAGAAGAAATCGTAGCCAAAAAAGACCGAGGAGTATAAACGAACGAATCCCCATCCAACCCATCAACCCCCATCCCCAACCATTCCTACCGCGCGAGCGGGACCCGCACACAATGCAACAGACATCCCGAAGGATATTTACTGACAACATACCGCATTGCCTGATGTTGTTTCAGACAATTATGAAAAAGACTCATCAAAAGTGAGAATGCACTGTATACGGCGCTTCAAACTCTGCAATTACAATGCAGGATAGCGCCTTCAGTCAATCAAACACACAGCAGTGCCCGTACCACCACCGGTGATTGCCCGGAATGCAACAATCTTGGCCAAGGCATACAACATAGGTTAGAGCGTACACACACAGATTCTACCAACCAAGCAGCCAGCCGAACATCAGCGGTGCTACAATAGTGGCGTCGCTTTCCACGATAAACTTGGGTGTTTCAATTCCAAGTTTGCCCCAGGTAATTTTCTCGTTGGGTACCGCGCCCGAATAGGAACCATAGCTCGTGGTGGAGTCGCTAATCTGGCAGAAGTACGACCAGAATGGAATGTCGTGCATTTCCATGTCTTGATACAACATGGGCACCACACAAATGGGGAAGTCGCCCGCAATACCACCGCCTATTTGATAGAATCCTACGCCCTTGCCTTCGCAATTATCCGTATACCACTTGGCCAGCCATGCCATGTACTCAATACCGGACTTCATCGTCGAGGCTTTGATTTCGTTCTTAATTACATACGAAGCAAAGATGTTACCCATGGTGGAGTCTTCCCAGCCGGGTACCACTATAGGCAGATTTTTTTCCGCCGCGGCCAGCATCCATGAGTTCTTCGGGTCGATCTCGTAATACTGCTCAAGCACTCCGCTTCGCAACATTTGATACATGTACTCATGGGGGAAAAATCGCTCACCTGCATCGTCGGCTTTTTTCCAAAGAGCGTGTATATGTTTTTGTAATCGGCGGAAGGCCTCTTCTTCGGGAATGCAGGTATCGGTAACACGGTTGTAGTGATTCTCAAGCAAATCCCACTCGTCCTGGGGCGACAAATCCCTGTAGTGCGGCACGCGCTTATAGTGCGAATGAGCCACCAGATTCATGATGTCTTCTTCGAGGTTCGCTCCGGTACACGAGATGATATGAACCTTGTCCTGACGAATCATTTCGGCCAGCGAACGGCCTAGCTCTGCCGTGCTCATTGCGCCCGCTAGGGTAATCATCATCAGGCCGCCCTCGTCCAGATGTTTTTCATATGCTGTAACAGCATCCATCATTGCTGCAGCATTGAAGTGACGATAGTGCTCTTCCATGAATTGAGAGATTGGGCCGCGTTGTTTCATAGTAAGTAGACGTCAAATGAATGATTAGAAAGAAGTACGAAGGTAGCCTGGAATTTGCAAAACCCTGTTCCCCGGGAGAAATCGCTTATAAGATTGGAGAAAAACAAAAATACTGGCAGAGCAATACTATGGAAAAGGAAGTTATTCACTCAATGCAGAACGTGTTAGGAGTAGTGCGGAGTTGATGTAACTAAGAAGTGTAAAACAAGGATTTTTATGTTACAAGTAATCATCGGCACTTAACACGAGTTGGTTTAGTGGGCTTCGTCCCAGTTTTTCCCTACGCCCGTCTCGACCAACACCGGTACATCACCCAACGGCAATGCCTGTTCCATGGTTTCCTTCACCAGCGTTTTGATCTCGTCCAATTCCTCGGGCACCACTTCAAATACAAGTTCGTCGTGCACCTGAAGCATCATCAACGAGCGCAGATTCCTCCGGGCCATCTCTTTATGAAGCCGGATCATGGCAATCTTTATCATGTCTGCCGCAGAGCCTTGAATTGGTGTATTCACCGCTGTGCGCTCCGCGGCTGCTTTGATGTTTGCATTGGCACTGCGAATATCGGGCAGGTAGCGCCGGCGTCCGCACAAGGTTTCTACATAGCCACGTTCTTCGCAGGTACGAATTGTGCTTTCCATGTAGTTCTTAATGCGTTCGTACTGCCGGAAATACTGATCAATAATCTCTTTTCCTTCGGTGCGGGATATTCCCAGTTGCCTGGCCAAGCCAAAAGCTCCCTGGCCATACATGATGCCGAAGTTTACCGTTTTGGCTTTGCGACGCATAGACGAATCCACGCTCTCAAGCGGCACATCGAAGAGCTTCGCTGCAGTGGCAGTATGAATATCCAGCCCTTGTCGGAATGCATGCGTTAATGTTTCGTCTTTGCATACCGATGCCATGATACGCAGCTCTATCTGCGAATAATCCGCAGAGAAAATCAGATTGGAACCAACGGGCACAAAGGCAGCGCGAATCTTTCGCCCAAGCTCGGTTTTGATGGGGATGTTTTGAAGATTCGGATCGGTGCTGGACAGTCTTCCTGTTGCTGCGATATGCTGCGCAAAGGTAGAGTGGATGCGGCCTGTACGCGAATTGATCATCCGCGGCAGAGATTCTATGTATGTAGACTGCAGCTTTTGCAGCTGGCGGTACTCCAGCATCATCTCCGCAATGGGAAACGACGGTGCGAGCTCACTCAATACCTGTACGTCCGTGCTATAGCCGGTTTTATTCTTCTTGATTACCGGCAGTCCCATTTTTTCGAATAGCACCTCGCCCAATTGTTTGGGTGAATCGGGATTGAAGGGAACGCCCGCTTCTTCCAAAATCTTTTCGCGCAGCGCGCGTACTTCTTTGCCAACGTACTCGCCCAGGGTGCTGAGCTGTGCGCTGTCTACAGCAATACCGTTGTACTCCATGTCTCGAAGCACACTGATGAGCGGGAACTCGATGCTGCGCGCCACCTCATCTAAACGCGGCTCGGCTTGCAGATCGTTCTGCAACTGCGTACACAAACGATAGGTAACATCGGCATCCTCGGCGGCGTATTCGGCCACTTGCTCCACGGGTACATCCCGCATAGAGATTTGGCTGGACTTTTTCTCGCCGATGAGTGTGGTAATAGAAATGGGTTGGTAATTGAGCAGTCGTTGCGCCATGGCATCCATGCCGTGCGAAGCGTCCGGATTCAGCACGTAACTGGCAATCATGGAGTCGAAAGAAATTGGCTGAACGTTAATTCCGTGCCGCTTCAGAATAAGCGCGTCGTACTTGATATTCTGCCCCCACTTTGCCACAGCAGATGTTTCCAAAAGCTCACGCATGGCATTCAGAACAAAGCGCGTCTCCATGCAACCGTCCGGAACGGGGCGAGCGGGGCTCTGCGCATCGGGATCATCATCGAACATGCCAGCCTCGCGCACATGGCCGTAGTCCGCGCGTGTATTGCCGCCCGAAACGTCGCGATCGTCCGCGTGCGAAGGAAATACAGGGATGTAGTAGGCCTTACCTGATTCGGCACATGCGGATATACCAACGATCTCGCATTGCATGGCGTCCAGCGATGTGGTTTCCAAATCGATGGCAACGGCAGGGTGCGATTGCAGATCCATGATCATGGCTTCCAGATCGGCCTTGCTACTCACGGTGATATACTCGTGGGATATATCGGCCAGTGTGGAGTACGGAGAGCTATGAGGAAGCAGAGCCGGTTGTTCCGGTGCGGAGGCTGCGCTCGTGTGCATGGTAGTGCTCGTCTGCGCGGTAGAACTCGTCTGAGCGGTAGAACCTGCGGCCTGCGCTGCGGCATCGGGTTGTTCACCTTGAGGTGTGAGCTTGGCAAGCCAACGTTTTTTCAGCGTAGCAAAACCCATAGCATCGAAGAACTCCACTACCCGAGCGGGATCGGGCGCCGCGGGCAAGCACTCCTCGTAACCATGATCCAGCGGAACGGCGCAGTCTATAGTGACTAGCGTTTTAGACAGCTCCGCCATTGCGCGATTGTCACGCAGTTTCACACGCAGCGATTCCTTGGGGATCTCCTCCAAATGAGCGTAAATATTCTCAAGCGTACCATACTGCTGTACAAGCGGGATTGCAGTTTTCTCGCCTACGCCCTTCACACCGGGGATGTTGTCGCTGGTGTCGCCTATAAGCGCCAGCACATCGATTACCTGTGTTGGCATCACGCCAAACTTTTGCTTGCACTCTTCTTCACCATGAATCTCGTAATCACCGGATCCTGAGGCTGGTTTCAGGAGGCGTACCTTCGAGTCTACCAATTGATAATAGTCTTTATCGGAGGTAACGCAAAACACCTCGATGTTCTTTCTCTCGCCCTCTCTGGAAAGTGTGCCGATGATGTCGTCGGCTTCGAAGCCCGCTTGTTCAATTCTCTTGATACCCAGCACATCGATGAGTTCCTTGATTCGCGCTACCTGTGGTACTAACTCCTCCGGCATTGCTTGGCGATTTGCCTTGTATGCGTCGTACATCACATGGCGATGCGTGGGTTCTTTGGTATCGAATACACAGGCAATGTAGTCCGGCTTTTCTCTCTCCAGCAATGAACTCAAAATGGTGGCAAATCCAAACACCGCGCCGCTGGGTTCACCGGCAGGTGTGGTGAGCGGACGCCCGCGCTGCATAGCATAGAATGCACGGAAAATCAACGAGAAGGAATCAACAAGATAGAGCTTGGCCATGAGTTCAATGAAGGGAGATATGTGCGTTACGAGCATGTAAAAATACCACCACCGCTCAGCTTGACGGTCTGCTATTTGCGGATGCTGCTTGGCGCCGGCAGTTGCGGGCCATGGAAAATCACTATGCGCGCGACACGCGGTGTCGCTTAAAGCACGACCTTTGCAGCAGCGAACTCTGTTGCATATTCGTGCGCTATGAGCATTCTACTTTTACCTGGTTTTTCGGACGAACAGCGCGAAGCATTGCGCTTGGACAGGCACATTGTGGTGCGGGCTGCGGCCGGTTCCGGCAAGACCTTCGTGCTGGTGGAACGCTATGTGCGCATGCTCAGCAGGGGAGTGCATCCACGAGCTATCGTGGCTATCACGTTCACACGCAAAGCTGCCGCAGAAATGCTAAGCCGAATTCGAGAGCGCATTGAGCAACTGCTGCAAAGCCCACAGCTACTTACACCCGAGGAACGCGCGCATCTGCAACGTGCTCGCAAGAATATCTCGTCGGCCCGGGTTTCTACTATTCACTCATTTTGCTCCGGCATACTTCGCGAGTACGCGGTGGAGGCAGGATTATCGCCGGATTTCTCCGAGCTGAACAGTGCAGACCGCTACGGCATGTACGCAGAAGCAATAGACGCCGTGGTGCAAGCATGGTGGAATTCGCCGGCGCATCACGATCATGTGCGGAATTTGTTCTTCGAGCTTGGTTCGGGAATGGCAATGAAGTTCCTTGGATCCATTACACGAGACTCCCACAAGCTGGAGCAGCTTCGCGCGCTATATCAGCGCCCCGATGATGAGCTCCCGGGCATTGTATCCCGCATGTATCATGAGTCGCTATTCGAAGAACATCTCTCGATGGTGCAACAGTTACAGTATGCCATCGATGGTAGTGCGGCAGATCCTCTGAAGCCGGAAGTAGCCGAGTGGTTGAGTGAACTAGCAGAGAGCGCCGCAAAATTTCTGTCTCTACACAACGAAGATTGCACACACAACTTTGCTCATAAGGCGCTGAGCATACTTGTTGCTCTTCCCCAACCCTCGTTCACTGCCGTTGCTCTGAAGAGTAACAAAGCAGCAAAGCAGGCATTTGAAATTTACAAGAGCATCGTAAAGTCTGTTGACGGTATTTCCGCAGACCCGTACAAGGCCGACATCCGCATGATTGCTCACGCGCGAACATTAACGCGCATGGCGGTAGATGTTGCAGCCGAAGCAGACAGGCGCAAGAAGGAAGCAGGTGCCCTAGACTTCGACGATCTTCAACGCTATACTCTACAGTTGCTGGAAAATGACGCAGTGCGGCGCGCGGTATGCCGGGGCATCGAGTATATAATGATGGATGAGTTTCAGGATACCGACGACGTTCAATACACCTTGCTGAAGAAACTAGTTCCTGAGCTCGACGGCAGCGCAGACCGAAGTTCCATCAATGTGTTTTTAGTGGGCGATGTAAAGCAGTCCATCTACGGATTTCGCAACGCCGATGTACGTGTGTTCGCGCGCGCCGAACAGGATGTGCTGGCTTTGAACAGCAGAGTGTACAACGAGCCGGGAGTGGGAAGCGTGCATCTTCCTGCTTCGTACCGCATGGCACCGCAGGTAGCGGCGGTTGTGAATTCCGTGTGCACGCAGGCTTTTGGTACTCATCAAAGCGAGTATGATGTGCCCTACGAGCCGCTTGTTTGTGCTCGAGATACGAACACACTGGCGCCGGGCAGGTTTGAGTTTGTGCTGGGCACGAACTTCAGTTCCAAAGCGCGCGCCGAGGGTAACAAGAACATAGAGCAATCTGCGCTGGTGGCAGATGCGATTAGCCATGTCTTGAAAAGCGGAGTGCAGGTGTATGATAAGTCGTCCTCATCGTTCAGGCAGGCGAGCTACAGAGACATCGCAGTGTTGTGCCGATCCGCAAAACCACTGGAGCAGTTAGAAACCGAGCTGCTTCGCGCACAAATACCGTTTATTCGTCATGCAGGCCGCGGCTTTTACTCCACGCAGGAAGTTCGTGATGCAATTTCCTTTTTGACCTTTCTTGTGGATCATTCGAACAACCAAGCATTGATAGCGCTGTTGCGCTCGCCGATGTTTGCTGTTTCGGACGACACTATTTACGCATATCAAACTTCCGCGGGCGGTTACTCTTTGTGGGAACACCTGTTGCACTGCCGGCACTCGGCCGTTACTCATATCAGTGATGCGCGCTTGAGCAAAGCAGTAGATCTGTTATTAACGTTCGGCCGCGAAGCATTGATGCGCCCCGCCTCCGAGAGTTTGAGAGAGATTCTGCTGCAAACCGGATGGGATGCTGCTGTGGGGTATCAAGAGCATCGCACCGATCAGTCACGGCGAAACATGGATAAGCTTGGCACTGTGTTACGAGACATAGAGCAGTCCGGATTTCGCCACACCGCCGATGTGATTCACGAGCTTGAGTACCGCGCTGGCAGAGACGACGACGAGCCCGAAGCCGCAGTGCTGTCGGACGACAACGTTGTGAATCTTATGACTATCCACGCCTCTAAGGGTTTGGAGTTTCCGGTGGTGGTGATGTACAACATCGACTACAAAGGCTACTCCGGTCATAGCAGTTTGAATATCCACGATGAACTCGGTTTGTGTTTTTCGCTGGCCGACAAAATGACCGACTGCCAAACAGGTGCTATGGCAGCCATGAGCAGAAGAATCCAAGAGCAAAAAGAAGCGGCTGAGTTAAAGCGATTGATGTACGTGGCAATGACGCGTGCTAAAGATCACTTTCTTCTTTCCTGTTCCATGAGTGTGAGTGAAAAAGGGGATGCAAAGCTCTCGAGTTACGGAATGATGGAACTGTTTGCACCCGTCCTGCC
>JBJOLU010000055.1:0-4461 GCA_046052705.1 Bacteroidota bacterium
ATACTTCTGCGCCATGGAGCGCATAGCATCTACTGTAGAAAGATCCACAGAAAACGCTCCAAAGTTTTGATCGTCGAATGGGCGGCTTCCATGAAAATCCGAGCCGCCGGTGGCAAGCAGACCGTAGCTCTTCACGAGTGAGTGGTAGTAGCGCGTTTGCTGACGTGTGTGTTTGGGGTAAAACGTTTCCACGCCATCCAGACCTGCAGCAATAAGCTCGACGATTCTACTTGTTTGAATATTCCGCGCAGGATGCGCAATCACTGCTATACCACCGGCATTGTGTATCACCTTGATGGCATTATCCAAGGTTTGATCCGGAATGGGCACATAAACCGGTCCGTGATTGGAGAGGTATTTGTCGAACGCCTCTTGCGTGCTTTGCACGTAGCCCTTGGCTATTAGCGCTTGTGCTATATGCGGACGCACAATACTTGCCCCACCGGCGAATCGAAGAACGTCGTCCATGTGAATGTCTACGCCGTTGCTCCGCAAGCGCTCCAGCATTATCTCGCATCGATCCACGCGAAGTTTCCGCGTGCCGGCCAAGTACCGCTGGAAACTATCCTCTGTTGCATCGAAGCAATAGGCCAGCAGGTGAAATTCCTTGCCGGACTCTGCGCAGGTCAGTTCACAGCCGGGCAGTACATCTACCGGAGTGTGCACACTTAACTGTGTAGCAAACTCCAGAGCTACGGTGGTGTCGTGGTCGCAGATTCCCAAAACAGAGATCTGGTACTCGCATGCTTTACGCACTAAATCCTGCGGCGAAAGCGAACCGTCGGAACAGGTGGTGTGTGTATGAAGGTCGGTGGCCGGCTCCAAGCGGAGCTGCCCTGCAAAGGATTGTTTCATGAGCATCGCAATATAGCGGGCAGAAGTTGGCGCGGCACAGAGCTGCAGAAATGCGCATTGCGTTCAGGAATCATTGATAGCGGATCGATACTAGACAAACACAAAGAAAGTGTTTTGTCAAGGTGATGAAAAACAATAGTTTGACGCCATCGCAAGCTCGCATCAAACCACCTCTACACACCGAGGAGTGCCATGAACAGACGTCATTTTTTTGAGCGCATACTGCTTGGAGACGAATCCCCGCGGATGCAGGTATCAAGCGGTCTTGAGCCGTATAAGCCCACAGAAAAACTTTCCCGCGAAGACGCCGTGCATTTGCTTGGTCGCACCACCTTCGGTGCTACCCACGCGGATCTCGACAAAGCGGTTTCCATGACAACCTCTCAGGCGGTGGATGCACTTTTTTCTCCGGCATCTGCACTGCCGCCGCCTTCGTGGAGCGCGGTTGATCCGGCCACAGAGAATTTCCCCGATGCCCAAGCGCGGCAGTCGGAGTATTACAAGAGATACTACGAAACTCAACAGTGGTGGTTTGCTCGCATGCGCACCTCGCCATTCTCCATTCAGGAGAAACTGACGTTGTTCTGGCATTCGTTCTTGTGCTCGGATTACATCAAGGTATATACTCCCCAATACATGGTGGTGCAGAATCAATTGTTCCGCACCAATGCATGGGGCAATATTAAAACTCTTGTGCGCTCGCTGGTAGCCGATCCCGCTATGCTCATCTATCTGGATAACGTGGTGAGCATCAAAGGAAACCCCAACGAGAACTTTGCACGTGAGCTGTTGGAATTGTTCTCGCTTGGAGTAAATAACTACACCGAAGCAGATATCGTGGAAGCAGCGCGAGCGCTTACCGGATGGCGCATCAAAGGTTTGCGCGGTGAGTTTTACCAGGAGTACTGGGACAACACCACCAAAACTTTCATGGGCAAAACCGGCTCGCTCAACGCCGATGATATCGTGAATACCATTTTCGAAAAAGATGCATGTGCGTTGTATTTCGCTCGGCGCCTTTACAAAGCATTTGTGTACGATGTACCCGACGAGAAACTCGTGGCCGAGTTAGCGCAAGTGCTTCGCAGCAACAACTACGAGCTCAAGCCAACGCTCTCGGTGCTGCTGAAGAGTGCACACTTTTTCGACTCGGAGTTCCGTGGCTCGCTTATTAAATCGCCTATTGAATTTGTAGCAGGATTGCAGCGGCAGCTTGCTTACAACGACGTTCCCGATGTGTATTGGGTAAGCGCTGCCACGGCGTTGAACCTGGAGCTACTCAGGCCCCCCACCGTGGAGGGCTGGAAGGGTGGTCACTTGTGGCTGAACACCAACTTGTATCCTTTGCGTCAGCGAATTGTAGAAGCGGTAGTGGAAGGGAAGCGTCAGGATACCAACGTTTCGTTTGCAAAGAAACCTGATGTAATAGCATTTGCTCAACGATTCGCGAGTGTGAATACGGCGGCCGATTTTGTGCGCGATGTTGCGGCCTTTTTGCTAACCACACCCATTGGGCCCAAGGAGCAGGAGTTCCTGTTGGAATCGCTGCTGCAAGGCGCGCGTGATTACGAGTGGAATATCACCATGCCGAACGCAGAGTTCCGCGTGCGCGAGTTGCTCAAAGCCGTTATGACCCTTCCTGAATATCAATTGTACTAATAGCCACGGGAGAACAACCATGAAACGCAGAGACTTTCTATCCCAATCCGGTAAAGCCATGACGGTTGCTGCTCTTGCCGGTAGCGCGCGCGGTGTGAACATGAGTGCCCTGGCTTCCTCGCCTGTGATGTCCGCCATGCAAAAGCTGGTGCAGGACACCGACAGAGTGATGGTACTAATACAGCTCACCGGTGGTAACGACGGCCTGAACACAGTGATTCCCGTGGATGATGCGTTGTACTACAATGCGCGAAAGAACATCGCTATACCCAAAGCCAAAGCACTGAAGCTGCGCGATGGGTTGTCGTTGCATCCCTCGATGACGGGATTCCGCGATTTGTTCAACGACGGTCGTTTGAGCATTGTTCAAAACGTTACCTATCCCAATCCCGATCGCTCGCACTTCCGCGGCACGGATATTTGGCTTACGGCTACCGATGCTGATGTGTTCAAGAGCACAGGATGGCTAGGCCGCTATTTGCAAACTCTTGCGCCGCAGTTCCCGCAGGTGATGCCTACAGAGCCGCTGGCAATTCAAATAGGCGAGGCGCTCTCTCTAGGTTTCAAAGCAGATAAAGGTTCGCTTGGTATAACCTTCCGCGATCCCGATGCGTTTTATTCATTGGTTGATCAAAACACAAACTCTACCTACGATGCAGCACCTGCCACTATTGGCGGTGCGGAGCTGGACTACGTGCGTAGCGTTGAGAAGGCCTCGCAAGTGTATTCCAAAACCGTGAAGGCCGCCGCAGATAGAGTGAAAACAAACAAGGTGGTGTATCCGCAGAGCAATGGCTTAGCGCGAAGCTTACAGATTGTCTCGCGTCTTATTGCCGGGGGCTTGTCCACGAAGTTGTATCTGGTGAGTATTTCCGGATCATCGTACGATACGCACTTTAATCAGGGCGGGGAAAACGGTGTGCACGCGCAGCTGCTCTCGGACTTAAGCGAAGCCGTTACGTTGTTCCTTAATGATTGCAAACAGCTTGGCACCGCGCACCGCGTGGCAGGATTAACCTTCTCGGAGTTCGGCAGACGCGTTGCGGAAAACGGAAGCCAGGGTACTGACCACGGTACAGCTGCACCGCTGTTTGTGTTCGGCGAGAATATCATTGGCGGAAAAATTCACGGCCATAATCCCGACCTGGTAAACCTGGATAGCCGCGGCGACTTGCTTATGGAATACGACTATCGCCAGATCTATGCAGCATCGCTGTTGCAATGGTTCGGCACGAATAATGATATCATGACACAAACACTCTTCCGTGAGTTTTCTCCTTTGCCGTTGTTTCAAGAAGCCGCTACCGATGTGGAATCGGATGTTGATACACCGCTGCAGTCCATGGAGTGCTATCCGCGGCCATGCAGCGATAGAGCATTTGTGAAATACTCCGTTCCCTTCCAGTCGGATGTTACGCTTACGTTGCTGGATCTACGTGGAAACACTGTAGGCGCGGTGTCTGAAGGCACGCTGCAAGCAGGAACACACAGCACTATTCTTCAAACATCACATCTATCAAGCGGAACATATTTCGTTCGATTGCGCTGCGGCAGATACGAGCACACCAGCGCACTTCATGTGCAGAGGTAACGAAGGTGATAGAAAAGCTCCGGCGTCTTGTGTTGGGTGTTCGCTTGACTTGTGCGCTTATGATCGGGCGTGCAAGGCCATGTGGTTTCCTTCGGTGTCGATAAAGATAGCCATGTAGCCGAAGGAGTTTGGAAGTTCGCTTTTGCCCATGATGATGTGGCCGCCTGCGGTCTCAACTCTTCCCAGTATCGCTGTTAGGTCCGGTTCCGCATTCAGATAGAGCAAAGGGCCTGCTGTTGCCGGTTTGTGCTCTTTTATGTGAACCAACGCCCCGCCACTCCCATCACCTTCAGAGGGAAAAAACGCCATCGGAATAGGTTCCTGCGCTCCCGGTATCTCCATTCGTTGCATGGTGA
>JBJOLU010000056.1:0-3586 GCA_046052705.1 Bacteroidota bacterium
TGCGTGATAAACCTTTGCGACGGTGATGAAACCAATGGCGTGCCCGGCATCAGTGTGGTGCGTGAGTTAGAGAAACGCAATTGGGTGTACACCGGAGCTCGCGAATATTTCTACCATGTTACTACCTCGAAGATTCCCATGAAGCAGGCATTCGATGCGCATCATGTGTCTACTGCTGCGTGGTGCCAAGTAGAGGAGTCCACGCCTCCGGAGCAGATCTTCGATGTGTGCGGTCGTCCCGCTATTCTTAAGCCCGCTGTATCGGGTGGAAGCTTGGGCTTGAGCATTCGTAATGTGGTAAGCACCGCCGAAGAAGCGCGGCTTTGTGTTTCGGAATTGCTTGCAGGGTATCATGGTTGGGATTTGCGCTCGGGCGGGATTATCGCCGAGACATTTATCAATGGTCGGGAGTTTACCACCTTCATCATAGGTTCCGGCGATAACCTGTATGTATATCCGCCGGTGGAACGCGTGTTTCATGAATCGCTTCCCGGCAACGAGCGATTTCTTTCCTTCGACAGACTCTGGGAAACCTACGATACCGAAGCAGCCATGCCGAACAACGAAGATGTATATCGCTATGCTGTTCCCGAAGAACCATTACATGCGGCTTTGAAGCAATTAAGCAAAGAGGCGTATCATGCAGTACGCGGCACCGGCTATGGTCGCTTGGACATTCGAAGTGATGCCGCAACCGGCAAGTTGTATGTGCTGGAGGTTAACGCGCAGTGTGGTTTGAGTGAAGATGAGAACTATACCTCTATTGGCGCTATTCTGCGATTTGCGGGGGAGTCGTTTGCTACCATGACCAAGCGTGTGATTGAAGACGCGCTGCGTGCGCATGCGGAGAAAGGTGAGTGGCAGGACCGCTCCGATGATAATGACAGGGAGAAATCAGCATGAGACTCTGCGTATTGCTTCCGGACTATTCTACAAGCACCGTCGATTACCGTCACTACGATCCGCCTCGGGATCTATCCCGATGGCTGCCCGAGCACGAGGTGTGCACGGTGTTTCTTCACAAGCTTCACACATACGCGCAGCTGCGCGCGCTCAAGGATGAGGAGTTCGATTGCTTTATCAATCTTTGCGAGGGATACCTGGAATGGGACGTGCCGTCCATCGATGTGATTACCACGCTGGAGATGCTAAATCTTCCCTTTACCGGACCAACCTCCGAGCTGTACGATCCGCCTAAATCATTGATGAAGTACGTGGCGTATTGCAACGATGTAGCAGTGCCCGAAGGTGTTGTGATTATGCCGGGCGATGATATTCCGGCAGCTACAAAGGAGCTTCGAGCTGTGGCCTCGTATCCATTGTTCGTAAAGCCCGCAAAGGCAGGTGATTCCTTGGGTATAGACGAAGCATCCCGCGTGAATACAAACGATGAGCTATGCGCCGTCGTGACGCGTTTGCGCGCCGAGTATCCGGAGATTCTTGTGGAGCGCTATGTGGATGGGCGTGAGTTCACGGTGCTTGTTTCCGCCGATGCAAATGCGGATAGTTGTACAGTATATAGGCCACTCGAGTATGTGTTTCATGGCAACGATGCATTTAAAACTTATGCCTTAAAAACGCGTGAGCTTCACGCCGAATGCAATGTACCTTGTAGCGATCCAGAGCTTGATGCGCACTTGCGCCGGGCGGCAGCGAATATCTTCCGGGGCTTTGGCGGCAAAGGATATGCACGCATGGATTTTCGCGTGGAGCCGAATGGCAACGTGGTCTTTCTTGAAGTGAACTTTACCTGCTCGGTATTCTACACCGACGGGTACGAAGGCAGCGCCGATTACATTCTGAAAAACGACGAGCATGGCCACCGTGGATTTCTCTTGAACATTATCGCCGAGGGTATAGCTCGGCATCGTGCGCGCCAAGTGTGCTACCGCATATTACCGGTGGGCCTTCACGGATATGGCATGTTCGCCGCGCGGGATATATGCAAAGGTGAAATTGTGTTTCGCGGTGAAGAAATGGCGCAGCGAATTGTTACCAAGCGTTGGGTGGATGAGCATTGGGACGATCGCGCCACGATGGACTTCAAGCGTTATGCCTATCCCATAAGCAGTGAGGTGTATGTACTTTGGGATGCGCGGCCGGAAAAATGGGCGCCGCAGAATCATAGCTGCCGGCCCACCACCGCATACGATGGACTCAACGTGATAGCCCTGCGCGATGTTGCCTGCGGCGAGGAACTCACCCTGGATTATGCCGAACTGCTGGATCACACGGCGCAGCCCTTTAGCTGCAGCTGTGGCGCCACCGGATGCCGCGGGTTGATTAGTGGCGCTAAGGGTAACAACATAACATCCCGAGAAGAGAGGCGCAGGAAGTGAGTGCGAAGCATTGAGGATGGGCTGAGGATGTGCCGAGGATGTGTCGCGGATATGCCAAGATCAGCATAAGATCGGCATCCACGAAGCCACACTCGAAGCACCGCAAGCCGGCGCTTAGTTCATACTTGATCGGTACTATTGAGGGATCAAGACAGCAAAAACAACGACGGGAAATACAAGAATCATAAGGAAGAGAAGCGAGGCATGAGTGTAGTACATTTGGCAAAGTATGTGTTGGGTCCGCACAAGGGACGGCTGGCCGTTACCTACACGCTTTTTTCACTGGAGATGTTCGGCTCGCTGTTGCGCCCGTACTTCTTGGGTGAAGCGGTAAACGATTTGCAGGAGGGATCATTCAGTGGTTTGATTCTGCTTTTGAGTGTGCATGCTGCGTGGATGATTATTGGCACCGTGCGGCAGATGTACGACACCCGCACCTACACGGAGATCTACAAGGATATAGTGTTGCGCTTTATGCGCACCCACGGCAGCAGCAAAGAGCTGTCGGTGCTCAGCGCCCGATCCACGCTTGCCCGCGAGTTCACCGAGTTTTTGGAATTCGACATCGTGTATATAGTGGAGGCCGGATATAATATTCTTGGCTCGCTGTTCATGCTGTATTTCTACGAGCCCGGTGTGCTCATGATATGCGCCGCGGTACTTGTTCCGGTGCTGTTTATAAGCCGCAGATACGGAAGTAAAATGGGTATGATAACTCGTCATCGCAACGACGAACTGGAGAAGCAGGTAGATGTGATTTCGTCGCGCGATGAGAAGCAAATAGAAGAGCATTATTCCAAGCTGCGAACCTGGCAGATACGCCTTTCCGACATGCAGGCATGGAACTTTGGATTCATGGAAATTACCGTCATGATTGTTTTGGGTTCGGCGCTTGTACTCTCTCATCAACAAACCGGCGGCGAAGGTATGTGGGCCGGTGATATTGTTGGTATCTACAGTTACATTTTGAAGTTTCTCTCGGGCCTAGACACCATTCCCTATGCGGTGGAGAAGACCGCAACCCTCCGCGATATAGTTCGCCGATTAGATGTGGAGATCGAGCAGGTAGGGTGAAGTGTGGGGGGTGGGAAGAATTCACATTTTGAGAAATCTTCGCAGCTGCTGTCCAAAAGTGCGATCTACAGGATTCGAACCAGTGACCTTTACGATGTCAACGTAACGCTCTAACCAACTGAGCTAAGATCGCAGCGGGCGGCCAAAATAGCCAAAAAAACCCGCCTCTCAAG
>JBJOLU010000057.1:0-7479 GCA_046052705.1 Bacteroidota bacterium
GAAGGCACGATGCGATAGTCTTGCACTACACTTGCCCGGCCATAGGCGGCAATGCTCACCAGGGCTGCATCCACAAGATTATTCGCCAGCCATTGCTCGCATTCCTCCTCGGTGCCACGGCGAAGAACAATTGCTCCCTGCGATGCGGCAGCGAGCTCCTCGGCGCGACGGGTAATAGGTGTATACAGAGAATCGTTGGGAATTGCTAAACGCATAAATAATTACTGAACGTGCCGACGGTGAAGAAAGTTACTCTTGATAATATTTTTTAAATACTTTTTACTACTCGCTAAAAGCTCGTGCTTAATCAATCAACCTACACGCCTTTAGCAAACCAAGTGCGAAGGGCGTGGGGAAGCATTTCGCGCCATGTGGGCCAGTCGTGACGGTATTCTTTGCCCCAGATATCAACGTAATTAGGAATGCCCTTCTGCCCAAGTATGCGCCCAATCTCCACGGAGCTTTGGGGATCCTCGTAGGGACCTTGTCCGGTCATGAAATACACGTGACGTTTGGCTTGGAGCATTGGCAAGAAGGTGGCGTCGTTTAACCCCGGTAGATAATGCACCGGTGAATTAAAGAAGCAATTATCATCCCAGTACGATCCGGTATAGGTTTTCAGATTGTAGGTGCCGCTCATGGCAATGGTGCCTTCAAAGAGATCGGGCCTGCGGAACAGCGTGTTCGCAGCATGGTATGCTCCCAGAGAAACGCCGCAGGTGATAATTGGCACCGGGCCGTTGCAATCGTTGAAGATGAACGGCACTACTTCTTCGGTGATGTAGCCGTTGTATTGCTGATGCCGAATGGCCTTGTCTGCCGGCTTCATGGAGCTGTTGAGCCAGCTTTCGCTGTTGATGCTGTTGATGGAATACACTTTGATCATGCCTTCGTCGATGAAGGGGCGCAATGAGTCGATCAAGTGAAAGCGTTCGTATTCCAGGTAGTCGGCCGCGGCGCTGGGGAACATCAGCAGTGCAAAACCATACGAACCGTAGGTAACGATCTCCATGTTCTTGTTGAGCCGAAGGCTCCACCAGCTTTGAATGTCTCTTCTCATAGTATTCCGATGATGTACTGCAAACTCTTTGCAGAGTGCAGCTCGCGGATGGTGTGTTTGGGATACCGGAACGAAGCGTTCCTGCCGGCAAATATACGGAACGCCCGCCGGTACCGGGCCCGTGCTGAAGTCGGAGTACAGCCCCGGCGCCGCATCAGCTCTACGTTTGGCGGCAATCGTGGCAATTGCGGTTCTCTTGGCGTATTTTTGCCGCACTCCACGCTCATTCATCCTTTATGATATCACCGTATCTCGAAGCACTCGACAAACCACAGTGCAACTGCGGAGTGGTTGGCGTTTTCAACCATCCTCAGGCCTCTGTAATGAGTTACTACGCTCTGCACGCATTGCAGCACAGAGGTCAGGAAGCCGCGGGAATTGTGAGCGCGTACAGCGATGAAAAATCCGGGAAATCCCGCTTTGCCGTACATAAGGACGAAGGCCTGGTGCTGGATGTATTCTCCGATGGTGATGTGCTTACCAAAAAACTACGCGGGCCGGCTTCTATAGGGCACAACCGCTACTCTACCACAGGCGGAAATTCCGTTGCCAATATCCAGCCCTTCACTATCAACTACCGTGCGGGCAATCTTGCGCTGGCACATAATGGAAATTTGGCTAACACGCGTGCGCTGCGCGCCGCGTTGCAGAACGACGGGGCAATCTTTCAGACTACCACAGACAGCGAGCTCTTCCTGCATCTTATTGCGCGAAGCAAAAAGGAGACACAACTAGAGCAATTGCGCGAAGCGCTGCAAATAACCCGCGGTGCATACTCTTTGGTGGTGCTTACGGACAATGCCCTTTATGCCGCGCGCGATCCTCACGGCTTCCGCCCACTGTGTATAGGTAAAATCCGCAATGCCGATGGTTCGGATTGTTACGTAGTGGCAAGCGAGAGTTGTGCATTGGATATTATCAGCGCGGAATACGTTCGCGAAGTGAAACACAACGAGATAGTTGTGATCGACAACGATACCGTGCAGACGGGAAGGATTAAATCGTACACTATCGAAGAGCAAACGCCCGAAGCGCGCCATTGCATTTTTGAGTACATCTATTTTTCGCGCCCCGACAGCAAGATATTTGGTCACAATGTGGACAAAGTGCGCCGTGCCTTAGGTAAGCAGCTTGCAGTTGAAAGCCCGGTAGACAATGGTTCGTACAACAACGTAACTGTAGTAGCCGTGCCTGATAGTGGCAACACTGCCACTCTTGGTTTTGCCCGCATGAACGAAAAAGAAAACGGCATACCTTCCCGCTACGAAATAGGGTTAATTCGTAGCCATTATGTGGGGCGTACCTTTATTGCGCCCGGACAAGACAAACGCGAATTCAAAGTGAAAACCAAATTCAATGTGGTGCGCGGAGTGCTGGAAGGCAGAAAAGTAGTGCTGGTTGACGACTCCATCGTTCGCGGCACCACGTCCAAATCCCTTGTAAAACTTGTGCGCGAAGCACATCCCGGCGAAGTTCACATGCGTATTACCTCGCCGCCTATTACCCATCCCTGTAAATACGGTATGGACTTCCCAAGCTCCGAAGAGCTTATCGCCAATCACTTCCCGGACCAAGACGCTATCGGCAAAGAACTTGGCGCCGACTCTCTTCATTATCTCTCCGTGGAAGGGCTCATGAAATCCGTCCCTTCCGATCCCGGTATCAATTACTGCACCGCCTGCTTTACCGGTAATTATCCCGTGCAAATTGAACTTGGCGCGAATAAGTACTCGACTGAAGAGTAGAGGCAGGAGGGGGGAATTCTGCATACGTATCTCTCCAAAACCCTTCTGCCATCAGTTTAGGGTCTGGTGCCGAGGCGCACGTTGACGTTCACGCCGTGTTTGGAGATTGCATCCACAAAGGTGCCCAAGTTGGAGAGGGCAGTGTCCAGGCGGGCGGCCATATTTTTATCGTAGATGAGTTTGCCGATGGTGCCATCGCCTTTGCGAATCTCTTGTACAACCTCGTTCATATCGTTCATGAAGTGATCGACGCGAACAATGGTAGAATCGGCGGACACCAGGATCTTCTGCGTACTGGACGCAGCTGCATTCACTTTACGCAGCAAGGCGGTAACCGTGGTGTCGTTTTCCTTGACCATGCGTTGAAGGTCTTGGCTGAGCGAGCGAAGATTCTGCAGGGAGACCTGAAGGTTCTCGCGATTGTTCACGAGCACTGTTTTCAATGCTGCCACAGCTTCGTTGGCGTTCTCTGCGGTTTGCTTGACGTTGTTGACAAAGGAACTATCGCCCACAAGTTTATTGAGCGAAGCGCTCATGGTGTCCAGGCGTTGAAGCACATTACGCGCCGAGCCGCTTACATCACCCACAAAGCTCATCAAGTCGCCGAAGTCGGGAGCAGATGATCCCTGAATCACCGCACCGGCCCATGGCTGTGCGGCAGTGCCGGGAAGCAGTTCGATTTTCTTTCCGCCGGTGAGTTCCAAAATGGTGATGCGCGCAGTGACGTCGCTGCGCAGGTCAGACACATCATCCATGTTGATGTCTATCATCACTCCGGAAGCATCGGGAGATACCTTGCTTACGGAACCGCGCTTCACGCCGCGCACATACACGGGCGCGCTGCTCTCTATTCCGGAAGCGCTGGGAAAATGTATATGCAAGGTGCTCATGTTTGCAGACACCGACACTCCGCGCCCAAATGTGACGCCAAGAATAAGCAGTATGATACCTACAAGGACAACAGCGCCAACGCGAATTTCCGTTTGACGTATTACTTCGTTCGAAGCCATGGTGAGTGGTTGTTGATAGTGAAGTGCGCTTCGAAACTACGACCGCGCACAAAAAAAGCCCTGAGAAATTTCAGGGCTTTGCCATGGACTCTTTACTGCGTCACTTCCCGCCACTGTTAGAACGGAATGTCGTCGTCGATGGAAGCAGCAGCAGACTCGCCTTGCGAACTGCTCTCTTCACTGCGACGTCCGTCCAGCAGTAGGATGTTGTCGGCAACTACTTCGGTGAAATACTTTTTCGTTCCGCTTTGGTCTTCGAAGATGCGTGTTTGTAAACGCCCTTCCACATAGATACGCGATCCGCGATGCACCAGACGCTGAATGATCTCTGCAAGACCACGCCATGCAATGATCGTGTGCCATTCCGTGTGCTCTTGGTACTGGCCATCCTTGTCCTTCCGCGATTCGGTTGTTGCAAGGCGGAATTGTGCAACAGGAATACCGCTGGCGGTGAAGTTTACGTCCGGATCTTTTCCGACGTTTCCAATGAGCATTACTTTATTTAAACTGCGCGACATAGTCGGCTCCCATCAGGTAGTAAAAAAATCTCTCCGTCACGTTGGAGTGAGGTGGAGTGAGTTCCCCTCTGCAGCGCCGGTAACTTACACCGCGAGCATCAATAAACAACAAAAAAATTAAAGACCGGTCAGAATAGTGGAAAACTTCCTATGTGCCGAAGATTTCGCCACTTCCGAATAATGATTTTGCCGCTGCAATGATAATTACGAGCGTATCGCCGCCAATTCTTGGCGAGCAATAACCAGCTTTTGAACTTCGCTTGTTCCTTCGCCAATGGTTAGAAGCTTTGAGTCGCGCCAGAATTTTTCTACGGGGAATTCCTTTATATACCCGTACCCGCCGTGTATCTGAATTGCCTCTTCGCTTACATTCACTGCCACTTCGCTGGCAAACAATTTTGCTTGCGATGCTTCTTTGCCAAAAGGCTTTCCTGTATCGCGCAGCCATGCAGACTTGTAGGTGAGTGCGCGAGCAGCATCGATATTCATGCTCATGCGCGCAAGCTTCATCATAATACCTTGCTGATCGCCAATGGGCTTGCCAAACTGCACGCGCTCGCGCGAATACTTCATGGCCGCTTCGAAGGCACCTTGGGCGCAGCCCACACTAAGAGCCGCAATAGAGATACGGCCGCCATCCAGAATTTGCAACGCCTGGGTAAATCCTTCGCCTTCGTTACCGATTAAGTGATCTGCCGGCACGCGCACGTTGTCGAAGGTAAGAGAGGCAGTATCACTGCTTCGCATACCAAGCTTGCTTTCCTTTTTCGAAGCATAAAAACCTTCCATGCTTTTATCGATAGCAAAAGCACTAATACCCTTTTTGCCCTTCGATGCATCGGTCATGGCCATCACTACCGCAACATTTCCAACATTACCGTGCGTAATAAAATTCTTCGAGCCGGTAAGTATGTAATGATCGCCCTCGCGCCGTGCGGTGGTTTGCGTGCCGCCCGCGTCGGAGCCCGCATTGGGTTCGGTAAGGCCCCATCCGCCCAGCTCGCGGCCTGTGGCTAAATCGCGTACATATTTATCGCGAAGCATTTGGCTTCCGAATCGATAAATATGATTCATACATAAACCGTTGTGCGCTGCCACACCCAGAGCAATAGAGGGGCATACACGCGCCACTTCCTCTACGATGATAGCATATTCCATGTACCCCAGGCCGGAGCCGTTGTACTCGGTGGGAATCACCACACCAAGAAAGCCAAGATTGCCCAGCTTCTGAAAAATCTCAGTGGGGAATGTTTGTGTTTCATCCAAATGAGAAACGTGCGGACGAATCTCGTTCTCGGCGAACTCACGAATAGCAGCGCGAATTGCCTGATGATCTTCGGAAAGTTCAAAGCTGAAGGAGTTATGATCTTCGGTGTTGTGACTCATAGTATGAAATAGTTGCGTGTTGAAGTAGTATGTAGAAGTTGTGCGTAGTACCTGTGTGCTGTACTTGTGTGCTGTACTTGTGTATAGTACTTGTGTCTTGAACTTGCGCGTTGTCGTTGCGTGTTTTTACTACGGCGAATTTACGGACGAAGAGCGATGTAGTGCGCGTGCTAATCCGGCAGTACACGTGCTCCCCACGCACGCGGTACTTGCGGGCTATCGCTCGAACAACTCGGCATACCACGTGGCCAGGGCTGTAGCAGTAGAGTTTGCTGAGGTAGAATCCGCGGAATCACTATTCACCACCGCAAGCACCAATCCGTTTCTCTGCTCCAGAACCTTGAGCATCGGTTGCAAGGCACACACCGATGCGGTACTAAGAATCACGCTGCGCTTCAAACGGCCAGCCACACCTTGTTCTTGTTTCTGGCTGATATCATGGTGCACCAGCAGAGCGTTCGTAGCATGAGTGTACAGCATGCATAGTTCTGTGCCGGGATGCCGCGGCTGCAAAGCGCGCGCCGTGAGCGGATAGGCAGGATCTACAAACACCGATGCAGCTGCACCGCCGGCGCTAACCGCATAGCGAGTCAGCAGCGAGTCTGTGTCGTCCATATACGCGCGCTCGTGAAGCAAGCGCGAGCGTGTCATGGAGAATACACTTGTTACTCTTTGTGCGGCCTTTTGCCACTTCGAAACACCATGCTTGGGCGCAAGCACCAGATCCAATCCGGGCATCAAGTGCGGAACAACAAGAAACACCGCGGCATGAGCGAGTATTCCCATACCAAATAGGCGTCCTGTTTGAGATAATGATTGCTGCGCTTGTGAGGATGAGTGCTGCGTTAGCGAAGATGTTTTACGCGGTTGAGAAGAATTCGAACGCGCCATAGCAAGTACCGGCGCGGCAACGATGAGCAGAAAATATCCTTTGGTGTACGTGGTAAAGAGAAACATCGCAAGAGCGGGCAGCACCCAGAGCAGAATTACCGGGCGCGACACGGGCGAATCACCACGACTGCCGTTGTCCGCACGGCGCTGCCACAGCCGGAGCGTGCACGATACGGCAAAAGCATACACACCATACTGCATCATGCTTACCGCGTTCGAAGCTGCCGATACCACTGCTCCCGGAGGATGCGTGGTGTATAACTCCAGGTAGCCCCTAATGCCACCGCATGCCGCAATAAACGGCACGCCCCAAAGCGCTAAGCTTATCATTCCAAGTAGCAGAGAAAGCACAAGCCGTGAGTAGGGAAGCGCGTGGCTACGAACATGCCCTGCCACACACCATATCACCACCGGCATCAGAAGCACTGCCGAGCTTTGACGGACACCGGCACCCAGTGCCATCGCCACAAACAGGACGGGAGTGAGCCGAGGCCTACGGGCCAGGTACAGAATGCTTAGCGAGAAGAATGCATCGAAAGCGTAGATCTCGGACACACAGCCGTAGAACCACAGCATTGGGTTTGCTGAAAGAAATATCACGCACAGCAAAGCATCGCCAAGAGAAAGCTGGCGGCGTACAAGCGCGAACAGCGGCACGCCGCAGAGTGTAGACCACATCAGCGATGGCGCCACGTTTGCCGCCATGGGTTGAAGAAACACGCGAAAGAAACGAATGAGCTCTACATGCAGGTAGTATCCCGGTAGGTGCGGCCTGTCTGCGGCGATGTTAAAATCGGTGGCGGCCAAATAGAACGAGGAGGCATCCCAGGACGACGGCGATGATTCCACAAAGAGCAGCCGGCTACCAA
>JBJOLU010000058.1:0-11798 GCA_046052705.1 Bacteroidota bacterium
TCTTACATCTCTGCGCGCCTTGCCTTCGGCAGGGTATGTGGTGCCGAGCGGGCCAATCTCGCTGGCTCCGGAGTCGGAAGTGTTTGTGCCTATTACCTTCGCGCCTCTTGCGGAAGGTCAGTACGCTGCGGTTCTTATTGTACAAGCAGGTGGTGACGACGGGCCGATCTTGTTACAACTTCATGGTACGGCCGTTCGCCCCGGCATGATGGATCTGCGCCTGCCTCAGGAACAGCGTGTGTTTCCCGGACATGAAATTGTTGTGCCTCTGTGGGGACGCGGTGATATTATGAGCAGAGCATCCCGATGCACTGCGCTTCTGGATTATGATACCACCGTATTGAAGTTTTTGGACTTTGACAACATCAATTGCGCCGCTGCCTCGGGATCGGTAAAGGCAAGCAGAATAAACGCATCGCTTAAGCTGGAGATGAGCATGCCTACGGCGTTTTTCAAGCGAGACACTCTGCTACGACTGCGGTTCCGATCATCGCTCGGTAACCGTGATAGAACTTCGCTATCGGTTCAGAGTATAGACTTTGGCACTGAGCTGTGCGCGCGTGTGTTTGGCGTAAACGTACCCACGGGAGTAGTGCTACTCGACTCCTTATGTGGAATCAATCACAAACTGCCGGCAGGTTCGGTGGCGGTTTTCAGTATAGAGGTGCCGCGACCAAGCCCCGTGGAGCTTTCGGCAGAAGTGCGGTACACAGTGGCAACGCCCGGTGCTGTGGACGTAGCGGTGTATAATCTGATGGGCGAGCGCGTGCTGACCTTAGCTTCTGCCTATCACGATGCAGGTAGGTATCAGGCTACGCTTCCCGCTGCAGGTCTGGAGAATGGCGTGTATATACTGCGGTTGCATTCAGGAGAGTTTTGCGAGGATATTCAACTTGTGGTTTCCCATTAAATATTGGTGTGCATATGGTCATCTGCTTCTAACTGTTGCAGTGCTGGCTTGTAGCCTTACCCTAAGCTCTTCGTGCTACGCGCAAGGATTTGATTGGGAGTATTCTGAGCGCATGCCGAAGTACTCCTCGGCATGGTACGGAGGAGCTTCGGCGCTCTATGCCAACGACGGTCATACTTCCAACATCGATATTCTTGAGAAAGCTGGCGCGGAGTATCCGGAGATAATCTGTGCTGCATTAACATCGGGTAGCGGCAACGACCTGCGCATATCTCTGGCAGGCGAGTACTGGTTTGCGGGCGGAATGAGCTTGTCCCTCCGGGCCGGATACAGCACGCGTCAAGCTTTGTTTACGGCTCAATCGCCGGATGCATTGTTGTTCGATGGAAGTATTTTGCGCACGAAGTACGAATTGTCAACCAATGTACATGCATTGTGTGTCGAACCGGCTGTCAAGGTCTGCATACCGTCGACGCACGTATGGGGAAGCGTAGGTTTGAGTGCCGAATTTATCACAGGGTCCAAAACTTCGTTGATTGAGCGAGTGCTTACCCCGTCCGGCTTTGTGTTTACAGGAACAACATCCGCAGAAAGACTACTAGCCGACAGAGATAGAGTGGGAATACGTGGGTTTGTCGTGAATCCGTTTGTATCGGCCGGAGTGGATCTTGATGTTGCCACCGACATGTATGTGTCACCATCGTTGTCTCTAGGCTTGCCGCTGATGAGCTACGCAGAATGGGCCTCGTGGAAGACCATATCCGTAGGTTGCAGGGTGTCCATGTTGTTTGCACTTTGAACATGAGGTTGGCAGATCTGCTTTGAAAATGACGTCGGAAAATCAGGATTGAAAATTGATAGCTGTTGTTTTATTCACTTTATGTGTTTGAGTATGAAACTTGTTTACTCTCTTGCTCTGGCCTTTGCGGTATTGTTCGCTGCTATGCCGGCGTCGGCCATGGTCGGTGGCGATCCCAAGTTGGAGATCGTTGGCGGTGATACCTATGATTGGGGCAACGTGAAGCCCAAAGATTCTCCGCTAAAGGCGAAGATCAAGCTGACCAATAATGGTTCCGGAACCTTGTACATCAAGGAAGTAAAAGCCGGTTGCGGATGTACAGCCACAAAGATTGACAAGGATACACTCAATCAAGGTGAATCCGGAATTGTGGATGTATCGTTGAATGTTGCTACCGTAACGGGATTGGTAACAAAGACTATCACCGTGTATAGCAACGATCCCGCAAACTCCTCGAAGATCATTTACCTCAAGGCTCAAGTAGTTCGCGAGGTAACACTTTCCATGCCGTATATGGCATTCAACGATCTTACCATCGGTAAGGCAAGCAAGCAGAAGCTGTCCATCAAGAACAATTCGCAAAAGGTACTCGAGCTGGATAACTTCGAAGCCACCAACGGATTGTTGCTGAGCCTGAAGAAGAAGGTAGAAGTAAAGCCGGGTGCTGAAGTAGAACTTGAGGGTACGTATGTGCCGCAGAACGAAGGATACTTCAATGCCATGATCAAGTTTACCACGAACAATCCTGATTTTCCCTCCATGGAAATTTCAGCCTATGGCAACGTGATGAAGCCCGACTCTCCGGTGTATCAGAAGTAATACCGATCGGGAAGAGAAACAACGTATAGGGTTTGCAGAGTTCGCTCCGCAAACCCTTTTTTGTTTGAGAAGAAATAATCCTCGTTCTACTCGGGAAGCGTAATATCCCAGCGGCCATGCGGGTGGGGAAGCGAAGTACCCAAGATCCACGGATTCAAGAGCTTTACATCTTTGTAGGATGCGCCGTGTTTTTGTGCCCATGCTGCCAGGTTGTTTATCGGGCCGGTTTCGGCAACAATACGCGTTGCGGTGTTGTTGTAACGATGTTCTTCAGGCACATAGAGCCCGTAGTGATCGCTGTGCTCCATCAACTCTTTGATCACAGCAATGCGCGGTACGTAGCGAGATGTTTCGTCGTTGAAATAGGTGCTGAAGTAATCGCCGGTGCCTTGCGATTCCATAGACGCTCGAACGCCTTCCATACCCATGTTATACGCGGCCGCAGCCAGAAGCCACGAGCCGAACATTCTATAGGCGTCTTTCATGTATCGTAAAGCCGCGCGTGTGGATTTCTCCACATGTTTGCGCTCGTCCACATAGGCGTCTACACGCAGGCCGTACGCGCGAGCTGTGGGTTCCATGAATTGCCATAATCCCACGGCATCCTTTTGCGAGCGCGTCATGAACAATGCGCTCTCGGCTACCGCAAGATATTTTATGTCGTCGGGCACGCCGTTGTCTTTAGCCAACTTCGAGAACAGTTCGAAGTATCGGGCACTACGCTTGATATTCAACACAAGTTGTCCCGCTGTTTGCATATTCACATACAGCTCTCGCTCGCATCGTTCCTTCACTTCCGCGTTGTTCAGAGGTATGTTTTCACCGAACAAACTCATCGTTGCCGGCAGTTCCGCCTGCGCTAGTGCGCTGTAATACGGAGCTACAGCGTGTTTGTTTGCAGACGATCGCAGATCCGAACGTTGATCATTGCAACCCACCAACGCCGGCAGCGTAAGGCCCGAGCAAAGCAGTATGATTGGAGTTGTGAGTTTCATTCGATGGTTACGAAATCAAGGATTGACGCCGCTCTGCGGCCCATTCAAAAACGCGTACATATTCCGCAGCACTGCGCGACGATGAGAAATCTGTACGCATGCCGTTCTTTCGAACAACATCCCAGTGGGGAGTATGGTACACACTCAGCGCTTGCATTACCGTATCGAAAAGAGCCGACGCGGAATACTGTTCGAATACAAAGCCGGTACCGGTTTGGGAGTTCGCGTCGTACTGTTGAACTGTATCTCGTAATCCACCGGTAGCACGAACAATAGGAACAGTGCCGTACTTCATGGCATATAGCTGCGTAAGGCCGCAAGGCTCGAATAGCGACGGCACCATAAGGTAGTCTGATGCAGCGATGATTGAATGGGATAAAGCATTGTTGTATCCCACGCGTATCAAAGCCCTTGATGCATACTTCGAACCTAGCCGCCGGAAGTAGTTTTCGTAGGCGGCATCACCGCTGCCCAGAATCACAAAACGCATGCGACCGGTTTGCAGCAGCGGCTCCAGCACTCGTTCCAGCAGGTCGATACCTTTTTGAGCCGTAAGCCTGGTTACCATACCTACCAGAGGCAGATCCGGCGTGTTGTCGTGATCCGGCAACGAGTTGAGCAGCAGTTCGTTCTTTGCCAGTTGCTTTCGATCCAGTGTATCAGCCGTGTAGTTTTCAGACACATGCTTGTCTATTTCCGGATTCCATTCATTGTAATCAGCGCCGTTCAGAACGCCAATAAGATCGCCCGAGCGCATCGACAAATATTCCTGCATGCCTTCGCCGTTTTTCGTCCAGCGAATTTCCTGCGCATAGGTGGGGCTCACGGTAGTGATCTTGTCGGCAAACATGATTCCTGTTTTCATCAAATTCATCACGCCATCGTGCTCGTACCACGAGCCGCGAAAGATCGATGGTCGTAAGCCGGCAAAGTCAAGTACTCGCGACGGGTCGCTTTGACCTTGAAATGCCATATTGTGGATGGTATACACAGATGCAGTGCGCTTAAATACCGGATGTGTGCGGTAATGCACCTGGGCCAAAGGTATAGCCAGAGCTGCGTGATAATCATGAGCATGAAGAATATCTACCGGAGCGCCTAGAGCGCATGCAAGCTCGCACGCAGCTCGGCTGAGAAAGGTAAAGCGGCGATCATTGTCGGCAAATCCCTCGGGATTGCCGTAGATGCCATCGCGTTCAAAGTAATCGGCATTCTCCAGGAAATACACGGGTGCATCACTTCCCGGAAGTGTAGCGCGCCATACGCGGGCATACTCCGTCCAGTACGAAATTGGCACACTCAGCACCATGTCTGTACGTTCCAAGCCGTGTAGCTTCTCGCTTATAGAGCGGTACTTAGGGAGCACCACTGCAGCCGTGTGTCCGCTCTTCTGCCATTCCTTTGTAAGAGAGCTTACCACATCAGCCAGGCCGCCCATCTTTGCAAAGGGAGCGCATTCTGCTGCTATAGAGAGAATGTTCATAGGCGAAAGTCGTCCTCTACATGGTGAACAAAAGAGCATACACAGCTGCGTACATCTGCAAGTGCAGCTGCACTCTTCAATGCTTGGGCCTGCGTATCGTACAGTGCCACTAAGGTTGATCCCGAACCACTCATAAATGCTGCGCGGCAGGAATCACTGCGAAGGTCGTTCATGATTGAGCCGAGCGCTGGGTATTCAGCAAACACCGGCTGCTCAAAGTCGTTTGGTAGATCAATTCTCCCGTAGGCCTCGGCCTGCAAAGCTTGCACCGTGGTAAGAAGGTCGCTACCGCATCGCGGCGTGCTATCCCGGTGCAGAAGCGAGTATGCTCGCGGTGTGGAGACAGATATTCCCGGAAACACTAAGAGCGCGTTAAGAGGAATGTCTAGTACCAAGGGCGAAAGAACTTCACCTATACCGGTGGCAGCAGCATCTGTGGACCCTAAGAAGAAAGGGACGTCGGCACCTAATGATGTAGCAATTTCATGAAGCTCGGCCGCGGAACAGTTCAGGTTCCAATGTTTACGCAAGGCCAGAAGTGCAGAGGCTGCATCGCTACTTCCGCCACCTAATCCCGCACCTGACGGTATGTGCTTATGGATGGTTATTTTTGCACCCGACTGAACCGAAAAACGCTGCTTGAGAGCAATAGCCGCTTTCCAGACGATATTATCGTGTTCGTTGAGGTCGGGTAGTTGCAAACATTGAACGGAAACATCGGATCCGGGCTCGATGGTTATGGTATCGTGGAGAGAGACCCGCGTAAAAATCGTGTTGATTTCGTGATACCCGTCCGGCCGCTTATGGAGTACCTCGAGGCCGAGGTTGATTTTTGCGTACGCGGCAATGGATAGCATGGGTTTGTGTCAATTGGAGTTGGCAAAAATACGGAATGACGAATAATCGGCAGATCACATACCGCTCGGAGCTTCTGCGCAAAGGCATTCACTTGATGTCGTTGTCTATACCCGTGATGTATGCACTTCTGCCCAAAGAAACCATTCTGTGGTTCTTGGCTCCTCTAACATTGATCTTTGTGTTTCTTGATCTTATCAGCCATCGCAGCGGAGTGATTCGGAATCTGCTTCTGCGATACTTCGGCTCGATGATGCGTACTCATGAATTGCAGGTAGACAAAGTGATGCTCAATGGTGCATCGTACGTATTGATTGCTGCTTGTCTGTGCGTGATGGTGTTCCCCAAAATGATAGCGGTGACGGCGTTTTCTATTCTCATCGTGAGCGACATCTGCGCTGCGCTGATCGGACGTCGGTTCGGTAGCCATTCGTTTCTGGACAAAAGCTTGGAAGGAACCTTTGCCTTTGCAGCATCGGCCTTAGTAGTAGTGATTGTCATTGCAGAATTGTTCTCGCAGTCCGGTGCCTTCCTTGTGGCAGGAATCATAGGAAGTCTGGTGGGTGCGTTTGTAGAAAATCTGTCGCCTCGTTTTAGAGTAGACGACAACATCTCTATTCCGTTTAGCATCGGTATTACCATGTATGCCATTGCAGCACTTTTGGGAACATCGAGTTTTACTCAATAGATATTTATTCGCCAGGTATGCCCTCAATAAAAGTCATCTTTTTAGTACTGGTTCTGATTGCAGTAGGCGCTGTGTCGTTGCTCTTTGTTCCATCACCGCGTTCGCATGTTTCGATGCAGCTGGTGGATAGATATGAGCAGACCTCCGTGGATGGTCAGCGTTCGATTTTTGCGATAGTCGAAGCAGACGGCACGGACTCACTGCTGTTCCGGGAATATGCGAATACGCTGTACCACTCGTTGGTGCCGGACTCGGTTAGCGCATCCATGCCTGTGCAGTTAATAACGTATTTTTACCACCCGGAGAATCTCAAAGAATTGAATCCTTTGCAAATGCTGCAGATGTCCGGAGGCGACAAAAAACGTATTGAATTGTTAAAGAAGCTGAGCTCGGATTCTGCCGGTTACTTCGCCATACGTTTTTCGGATATCTATAGGTTAATGCAACGAGATTCTCTGTACGTACAGTCGGGCGCCGTAGTGGTTCCCGGAAACGGTGCACAGCTAAAAGACTTTTTTTCACCAACATCTATGCGCGAATAGTGAGTTATGGAAAACAATAAGTATGTATTGGTACTTGGAGCCTCCAGCGGTTTCGGTAAAGCTGCAGTGCAGGCATTGGCACGCGAGGGATATCATATTCTTGGTGTGCACATGGATCGCGCAGCCGGCGTTCAGCAGGTTGAGGAGCTCAAAGTAGAGATTGCCTCTCATGGCGTACGCAGCACGTTTTACAACGTGAACGCAGCCGATGAGCAGCGCCGCGCGGAAGTGGTGGAGAAAATTCGTGAAGAGTTGTCGCAGTATCCCGGAGCCGGAGTGCATTTGGTATTGCACTCGCTGGCGTTTGGATCGCTCAGACCATTTATTGCCGAAAAGCGCGAAGACGTTTTGAACCAAAAGCAAATGGAGATGACTATCGATGTGATGGGAACATCTCTGGTGTATTGGGTGCAGGACTTGCACTTTGCAGGATTGCTTTTGCAGGGCGGCCGCATCTTGTCGCTAACCAGTGCCGGAAGTCATCGCAGCTTGCCTATGTATGGCGCCGTGTCGGCGGCAAAGGCAGCACTTGAATCGGCTACACGTCAGCTTGCCTTGGAGCTTGCTCCGTACAAGATTACTTGTAATACCATTCGAGCAGGTGTTACGGACACTCCGGCTTTGAGGAAGATTCCGGGAAATAAAGTATTGGTTCGTAATGCAGCGATTCGCAATCCCTACCATGAGCTTACCACACCGGAGAAAGTAGCGGATCTCATTACGCTCATTGCCCGTCCGGAAAGCCATTGGGTGAATGGTCAGATTCTGGGCGCAGACGGAGGCGAAGACAGTGTGGATATTACCTGGTGGCCCGGCGACGGAACTGAATAAGGCGGATGCAGACCTGAGCAATCCGAAGCAAACCCATCGCTCCTTCATTCTCTCAAGAGGATACTCGCAAGAGGTCACTTTCACGAGCGCAGAGGTTTGATCAAGGTCGATTTCGTTAGATCACGTTCTCCAGATCAATACAACAAACTGTGCGTTACATTATCTCATGGATGAGTGCGGCAACCTTGCTGCTATGTATGGGGTGTTTGCAAACACCGCGGCCGTCGATGATGACCGGTTCGCACCGCGGTCATCATGGCGCGCTTTCTGCGGCGAGCACAGCTCGCGGTTCCGCACAGCTATCAAAATCCTCGTCGAATAGATTTACCGATACCTCGGTAATAAATCTTTCCGAAGCCAAGCCATCGTCTCTAGTCCAAATTCTTCGGCAAGCGCAAGCGCATGTGGACGAGCAGCGCTATGATGCTGCTTTGGAGCAGATTCGCATCGTACTGGAAACAGTGGACCAGCGCGATTCTCTTGCGCAGGAAGCTCAGGTCATGCTTGGTGAATTATACGTGCAGCAAAATCAGTTTGATGATGCATTTAAAGCGTTTAGCGCGTCGGTGCAGTCGCCGCTAACAGTGCCCGGAGTTCGTGAGAAGAGTTTGTTGCGCTTGGGCCATGTGTATTGCGCCAAAGGAAAAAATGAAGAAGCTGCAAAGGTCTTCAAGAGATTTGTGGAGGAATTCCCGGGGTCGTCGTATGTGCAGCTTGCTAATTGTTCTTCGGTAGGGCGATAACTGTTGTTACTTGAGTGGCGTCGTTGAGGAATCAGTGTCCGGCGAGTCTGGAATAGCCTGGTCTACCGTAGCCGAATCAACCTTCGAGGACCCGGAACGTTTTACGATGATTTTACGAAGCGCAAGAGCAACGAGGATAACGGCGGTAAGCACGCCTATAGCGCGAGAGTAGTTGATCATGTAGGTTTCTACCACGCGCCAGTTTTTTCCCAGCGACATTCCTGCATAAAGAATCAATGCATTCCATATCAACGCGCTGAGAGTACATGCCACAGTACTACGAAGCGTTTGCAGGTTCGACATCCCCGCCAAAACCGAAATCACCGCCCGCGTTCCCGAGAGAAATCTGTTGATCACGATTACGGCATATCCATAACGGGTGAACCACGATTCCACTGTTCGCAGCGTTGCAACGGGAACAAATCTGTATTTGCCGCTTTCCACTACCCGGCGGTCCAGGCTGCGGCCCATGCGAAACATGGTCAGAAACCCCAGGCTGCTTCCCGCCGTAGACCATAGAAGCGTGGACGGGAAGTCCACAATACCAACGCCAACAAGCGTGCCTATGAATACTAAGATGACATCACTTGGCGAGATAGGAAGAATGTTCTCGATGTAGGAATTTGCAAAGGTGAGCAGTAGCACTCCCCACCAGGGAAACGACTGCAGCAACGCGATTACATGTTCAACGCTAAGATCCGGCATTGGTACTTTCCGATCAGGAAGTTGAGGACAACAGGGAAGTTTGCGAAAGCGGGTTCAATCTACCATGCAGGCCGTAATTTTGCGAACCATATTCAACGGCAAGCAGCCGTTTCCCGGTAGCATCGATTGCCGGGTGGATCTATAAGACGACACTATGAGTTCCTCCTCAACATCGGAGTATCAGGTACTGGGCAGGGTGGCCGGCGGGTTGGCCCACGACTTAAACAATCATCTCTCTCCTATACTTCTAGGCGTTCAAACATTGCAGCGTCACGATCCGGACGAGAAAACCTTACGCATTCTTGTGATGATCGAGCAGGCAGCGCGAAAGGCTTCGGACCTTTTGAGGAAGGTATTGGAATTCTCGAGGGCTGCACGCACTACTGATGCTTCCATATCGCGCAACGACGTGGTGGCATTGCTTATGGATCATGCTCAATCGTTGTCGGGTAATGTGCCGGGAATACTTGTGCATGATAATACGCCGTGGTTCCTGCATACCGATGCGGAGGTATTGATGATGATCGTTTCGGCACTCACACAGAACTCATTGGAAGCAGGCAGCGAGGCTCAAGATGTGCGTATAGAACTTCGTTTTGTATCTGCGTCGGAGCGCTCCGGGCCGGGCTCATGGTCGTCTCCGCACGATCGTGTTGAGCTCAAGGTTTTGGACAAAGGCGCAGGGATGTCTGCGGATGTACTCTCAGCGGCTACACATCCGTTTTTTACCACACGCATGCAAGATGGACATGCCGGATTGGGATTGTTCCTTGCCCACACGCTCGTGAAGCAACTCAACGGAACGTTGAATATCAGCTCCGCGGAAAACGAAGGAACGGAAGTGCGCATTTTACTCCCGGTGGCATCGTCTCCGCGCGAGACGCAGCGACTATCGGACTGAGAGTGAGAACGAGGTCAGAGCTAGAGTCAGACCGAGAGTGTAGTTTTGCGTTCTCCTGGATAACACAGTCAGAAATTGATTCACACTTATACTTAAGGGATTACACATGAAAGATTTTGCCAACGAAGTGTTTCTTGATTTTTCAAAGAAGCAACCGTTAGAGAAGCAACAAAAATCGCTGGATGCAGTTCGAAAGAAGTTTGGTAAGGAATACCCGAACATTATCGACGGCAAAAAGGTGACCACAGAGAAGAAAACTATCTCGGTGAATCCTGCCCAGCCCTCCGAGGTGGTAGGCGTGTTTCAAAAGTCCGGCGTGCCGGATGCAGAGAAGGCAATTCAAGCTGCCGCAAAAGCATTTGAATCCTGGAAGAACGTCCCGGTGAAGGAACGCGCGAACTATCTGTTCAAGGCCGCTCGCATCATTCGCGAACGCCGCACAGAGATTAACGCATGGATGGTTTCGGAAGTGGGAAAGAACTACCTGGAAGCAGATGCCGACACCTGCGAAGCAATAGATTTTCTGGAGTTCTACGGACGCGAGGCGTTGCGCTATGGGGGCAAACAGCCCATCGTACCGGCTATTGGTGAGAAGAACGAGTTGGTGTATTTGCCGTTGGGAGTGGGTGTGGTGATTCCGCCCTGGAATTTCCCCTTCGCCATTCTGGTAGGCATGACATCTGCTGCCATCGTTACGGGAAACACCGTTGTGCTGAAGCCGTCGAGCGAGTCGCCCATGATGGGATGGCTCTTTGCCGACATCATGCGCGAACTGGGATTGCCCAAAGGCGTTCTCAATTTCTTGGTGTCAAGCGGTGCCGAGGCGGGCGATTACTTGGTGCAGCATCGCCTTACCCGATTTGTTTCGTTTACCGGCTCTATGGAAGTGGGCTTGCGCGTCAATGAACTTGCAGCCAAAACTTCGCCAGGTCAGATTTGGATCAAGCGCGTTGTGGCAGAGATGGGCGGCAAAGACGCAATCATTGTAGACTCCGAAGCAGATATTGATGAAGCAGTAAAGGGCACCGTGGCTGCGGCCTTTGGTTTCCAAGGTCAAAAGTGTTCGGCATGTTCCCGAGTGATCGTGGACAAGAGCATCTACAAGGAGTTCGTCGAGAAAGTTGCTGTTGCCACGCTGGAGCTGCAACAGGGCGATCCCAAAGCCAACTATCAAGTGGGCCCTGTGGTGAGCGAGCGGGCAATGAAAACCATTCTTAAATACATCGATATCGGCACGAAGGAAGGACGCTTGGTGGTAGGCGGTAAGCGCGTAGCAGGTTTGGACGGATACTACATTGAGCCCACGGTTATTGCCGACGTCAAGCCCGATGCCGTAATCGCACAGGAGGAAATATTCGGCCCGGTGTTGGCTATTATCAAATCAAACAACTATGATCACGCCATGACTATTGCCAATGGCACGAAGTATGGCCTTACCGGAGCAGTGTATTCGAAGAATCCCAAAAAGATCGAACAAGCTCGTCGCGAGTTTTTTGTAGGCAATCTGTATTTGAATCGCAAATGTAC
>JBJOLU010000059.1:0-19129 GCA_046052705.1 Bacteroidota bacterium
CGTGGCATCAAGGTATGGCCGGATGGTTTCGAAGAGACCTTCTGCACCGACCACTGGCGTTGCCGTTTCATAGCTCCGGAAGGCGCGTCGCTTTCGCCGCGCACACCGGTGGAACTTATGACAGCAGTGATGGATGCGGGATTCGACGTCATCAAGTCCGAGAACCTGTACAGCTTCGACGGCAAGAAAGCTTTCTCGCTTGGCCAAGGGCAGTAGAACATGCTCCTTGCTCGCGGCAATGCTGCGGGCTGCTCACCACTCACCACACACCACACAAGCGAACAGGTACAACACCTTCGTACAGCAATTCCAACGGCGCATCATGTATGCGCCGTTGGTGTTTTGTGGCCACCGCCAAGATTGTTAGCCCGATGCATCACGCGGCATTTACGCCTTCCACGTGTTAAACGAGCACTGTTGTGTATGTTCACAGCACTTGATTAGCAATGCTCTACACGCGTTGATCCATGGAAAAAATTGTTGTGATTGGTGCCGGCGGATTCAGCCGAGAAGTGCTCTGGTTGCTTCGCGATATCAACAACCACGCGCCCGCGTGGGACGTAGTAGGCATGCTGGACGATTATGCCGATGCATCGCAGAACGATGGCGTACCTCTGCTTGGCAAAGTGCAGCGCTTTGCGGAGTTTGACGACTGCCGTTTTGTGATTGCCTTTGGCAGCCCCGAATCTAAAGCGAGTGTTGTGCGCGAACATCTTGCGCAGCTTGATCCGGCTCGGTTTGCAACTCTCATACACCCCACTGCCATTGTGGCAGATAGCACCGTGATCGGCCCGGGCGGTATAGTCTGCGCATATAACGTGATCTCAGTTCAAACCCAACTTGGGGCGTACGTTACATTGAATCTTAGTTGCACTATTGGTCACGACTCCGTACTTGTGATTTCTGCTCGGTTATGCCCGGCTGTAACATCTCGGGTAATGAGAGGATTGGGCGTTCTGTATATGTAGGAACCGGCGCAAAGTTTATTCACCAAGTGGACGTAGGAGATGAGAGTACTGTTGGTGCCGGCGCAGTTGTGATTAGGAATGTAGATGCAAAACAAACAGTTGTGGGAAATCCGGCCCGAGCTATTGTTCGGAAGTAGTTCCTATACCGTGCATCTGAATATTGAATAGTGCCACAAGATATTCGCTCTCACGAGCAACGGCCCCCTGTTTGCCGCCATGGGCGAAGGCATCGACCGCGTGGTTCCATTAGGACGAGCGCTGGAATTCAACTACGTGTGGGACGGCTACAACTTGCTCGACGAGTTGAGCAAGAAGGTACAAGTGCATTGATAGCGTATTGGTGTTGTATTGATGAGTAAAGAACGTCTAAAACACAAACAACCACCAAACCCGCTCGCAGTAGAATCATTCACGGAACAGCCGGCAATAACCGCTGCACGGCAGATGTATAGGGGTTCCACAAGCGGCTGTATTCAAAAGCAAAAAGCCATAGCATTGTGTGCTATGGCTTTTTTGTTCACTGTCAAAATCAAGATTGCACCGCAAAAAGCAACCAAGTGATTTAACGGTTTTCCGCGTACAACTTCGAAACATCGGAGGCGTTGATGGCACGGTAATACACGCGTACATCATCAATGTTTCCTTTAAAAGGTCGCGTAGAATTACGCTCAAGACCGATGCGAATAGGAGCAATATTATCCACGTTCTGAGCAAGCTCAGAGTGATTTTCCTCAAGTACAAGACTCCCGTCGATGTAATACCGCAACATTTGTGTGGTGCGCTCGAATACCGCCACTACATGGTGCCAGCGGCCATCATCAAGCGCTTGTTTTTCATACGTGACATCGCTGAATGAACCTTTGGATCCGAACTGCGTATTGAACTTATTGCCTTCGCGAATAGTGAGTTGCCATCCAAGCATACCGCCACTGCTTTCATTTTGCGCCTTGCATACAATTCCGGCATATTCATCTTGAATATATCGTGTTGCTTCCGGTGAATTAAAAAGGCGAATCCATGCTGACACGGAAACGTTCTTTGCTACAGGCAAGGCTAATACAGGAACGTGATCCACTTGTACAAAGGAAGTGGTTGTGCCATCTACAGACAGAGACTGCAAAGCGGGAGTGGAACGGCCATCGCCATAACTCACTCTGCCGGGTACGGCCGAGTGATGATAATCGCTATAGTCTTGAACAGAGTTATTCATCTTCATCCATAGCATCATGTCGGATGATGTGTCCGGAGTGGGATTAGTGGTGTAAAAGCACCCGGTGGTAAAAAGAAGGCAGCATGTGCCTAAAGCGACGAGGATTTTCATGAATCACCTCTTGGGATGGTTGAAAGGTCCCGAGAAGTTAGGTCGCGTGAGTTTGAAAAAAAAATAATTATACAACACCGGAGTAAAACGCTGTAATTAAAGAAGAAATCCACTCTTTGAGTATAAGCCGGCACGAGTGCGCGGCGATTTAGCCGGTGCGTGGTACAAACCTTAACTCATCATCACCACCCACTCGTAGAGCGGCATGCCTACGGTGATGTTCATGGGGAAGGTCACCCCAAGCGCCATGGGTATATATAAGCCCGGGTCTGCTTTGGGCACCGCGAGTCTCATTGCTGCAGGTACCGCGATATACGAGGCGCTTGCGGCCAGCACGGCGAACATGAATCTATTTCCCGGATTCCCGGTGATGATGTGGCTGAGCGCCGCAACCGCCGCACCGTTGATCAGTGGAAAGGCTACGCCCACAAGAACGGCAATCCACCCGTGTGAACGAAACGAAGAAAGTCTGTTTCCGGTCGTCAGTCCCATTTCTAACAAGAAGATTGCCAGAAATCCTTTGAAAATATCCGTCGTAAATGGCTTGATGCCTGCCGCAGCGCGCTCGTCCGAGATTAAACCAATAACCAAGCTTCCCATAATCATCAAAACGCTACCGTTGGTAAGGGCGTGGTGCAACACATCACGTAGCTTTACTGCGGCCCTGCTCTCTTCGTCGAAAAGCATCACCAGCGTTACCCCCACAATGATTGCGGGAGCTTCCATGATTGCCATCACAGCCACCATATGACCGCTGAAGCTTAGGCCTTGCGCCTCGAGATAGGTTGATGCCGCCACAAAAGTGACTGCGCTTACAGAGCCATACGCTGCGGCAAGCGCAGCGGCATCGGGCACGCTGAACAGTTTGCGAAGTACAAAAAAACCGTAGGCGGGAATCAGCGATGCAATGATCAGGCCCGCAACACACGACCACAAAATCTCCGGCGTGAAGGTGCTATGCGCAAGCTCCACGCCACCTTTGAAACCGATGGAGAAGAGCAAATACAGACTAATGAACTTTGCCGACGCGGCGGGAATTTCCAGATCGCTTTTCACCCGCACGGCTACAATACCGAGCAGAAAAAACAGCAGTGTGGGGTTCGTAAGGTTGGAAACAAGTAGTCCCAAATCCATGATGCCTCCCTTGATGATGGGGCAAAGGTAGGGGAAAAAGCGACCGAAGCGATGAGCAATAAACAGAAAAGCCATGGCACAGTGCCATGGCTTTCATAACAATACTAGAGATTTATCTGACCACATCTACGGCTAAATCTCCAACTATATCTCCAGTGCGGAAGACGGGACTTGAACCCGTACGCCTCGCGGCGCCACCCCCTCAAGATGGTGCGTCTGCCATTTCGCCACTTCCGCAGTACACGTTCGCTTGGATTGCTTGTTTCACTCACAACACGACCTGCTATAGCCGGCCGCCGCAAACGGGACTGCAAAAATACTCCTCGCGCGACCTCAATGCCAAACACTATTTGCCGCCCGCTTACAACCCACGCACGCTCATAGCTCGAACTGCCGGCTCACGTCGCCAACTCCTACTACCAACTCACACTGCCAACTCACACTGCCGGAAACCGGCACTTTGCTCGAACCGGTTTGCGCTGCGCTGCCGCATGATCTATCTTCGTCCATGAAATCAGCCCCATCACACTCAACGGCCGTTGTTCTGCTTATCGTGACCGCTCTTTTGTGGTCGATAGGCGGCGTGCTTATCAAATCGGTGCAGTGGCATCCGCTGGCTATAGCGGGCGGTCGCGCGGCTTGCGCGGCACTAGTGATGTTGTTCTCGATTGTTGTGCTCGAGAAGCGCCGGCCGCATTTTCATTTCTCGTCTGCCCAAGTGGGCGGCGCATTGTGTTACGCGGCCACGGTGTCGCTGTACGTATCGGCAAACAAACTCACCACCAATGCCAACGCTATAGTGCTGCAGTACACTGCGCCAATCTATATCGTGCTTTTCGGCGCGTGGTTTCTTAACGAGCACGTTCAAAAGCGCGACGTTATCGCCACCGCGGTGGTGCTTGCAGGCATGACACTTTTCTTTGTGGACAAACTCACAGCAGACAACACACTCGGCATTGTGCTGGCCGTGCTAAGTGGCGTTAGCATGGGATGGATGGTGCTCTTCTTACGCAGGCAAAAAGACACCTCGTCCATAGAGTCTATGCTGCTCGGCAACATCCTTACTCTGCTCATAGGTTTACCTTTTATGTTTTCCTCACCCATGCCGGACACACAGGGGCTCAGTTTTATTGCTCTGCTTGGTGTGGTGCAAATAGGTATTCCCTATGTGCTGTATGCGCATGCGCTCAAAAGCGCAACGGCAATGGAGGGCGTGGTACTTACTATGCTCGAGCCCATTTTGTCACCGGTGTGGGTGATGATCGTACTGCAGGAAACGCCGGGCCCTTGGGCATTGATTGGCGGTGTGATTGTGCTCGTGGCCGTTACCGTGCGCGCTGTGCTGGCGGCGCGAAGCACAGCAGCGTAATCGAGAGCTTTGTAACCCGCACACAGCTCTTACATACTGCGGCGATATTGCCCGCCCACTTGATACAAGGCCGCGGAGAGCTGGCCAAGGCTGCACACTTTGGATGCTTCCATCAGCGCCTCGAAGATATTTCCGTTGGCTACCGCTACGCGCTTCACCATGCGCAGTGCTTCGGCTGAGCGCTCGGAATTTCGCTGTTGAAAGGCGCGTACGTTTCTGATCTGACGATCTTTTTCTTCGGTGGTAGAGCGAATCACCTCTGCAGGAATAATAGTCTTGGAGCCGTCTTTGCTCAAGAAGGTATTCACACCGATGATAGGATACTCGCCACTGTGTTTCTGCATTTCGTAGTACAATGATTCTTCCTGAATCTTGTTTCGCTGATACATCATCTCCATGGCGCCAAGCACACCGCCACGCTCGCTGATGCGATGAAACTCGGCATATACTGCCTCTTCCACAAGGTCGGTAAGTTCTTCGGTAATGAACGAGCCCTGCATGGGGTTCTCGTTCTTGGCCAGGCCAAGCTCTTTGTTGATGATAAGCTGAATGGCCACGGCACGGCGCACGGACTCCTCCGTAGGAGTGGTAATGGCTTCGTCGTATGCATTGGTGTGCAGCGAGTTGCAATTATCGTAAATGGCGTACAACGCTTGCAGTGTGGTGCGAATGTCGTTGAAGTCGATCTCTTGAGCGTGCAGCGAACGGCCCGATGTTTGAATATGATACTTCAACATTTGCGAGCGCTCGTTTGCGCCGTACTTGAGCTTCATGGCTTTTGCCCAAATGCGTCGTGCCACGCGTCCGATCACCGCATACTCGGGGTCGATACCATTGCTGAAGAAGAAGGAAAGATTGGGAGCAAAGTCGTCGATATTCATACCGCGCGACAGATAATACTCCACATAGGTAAAGCCGTTCGAGAGCGTGAGCGCAAGCTGTGTGATGGGGTTCGCGCCGGCTTCGGCAATGTGATATCCGCTGATGGATACCGAGTAGAAGTTGCGTACCTTTTGATCGATGAAATACTGCTGCACATCGCCCATCATGCGCAGGGCAAACTCCGTAGAAAAGATACACGTGTTTTGCGCCTGATCTTCTTTGAGAATATCAGCCTGCACGGTGCCGCGTACGCTTTGCAATGCACGGGCCTTGCATTCGGCATACACTTCGGCAGGCAATACTTCATCGCCGCTGCAGCCCAAGAGCATGAGGCCCAAACCGGTATTTCCTTCGGGTAATTCCTCGCCGGAGGCGGCGCCGTAAAACGGAGCAGGCAAGCCATGCGCGGCGTACATGGCCGTGATCTTTTCGCGAACGGAGTCTTCCATGCCGTGCTCTCGAATGTACTTCTCGCATTCTTGGTCGATGGCTGCGTTCATGAAGAATGCAAGTATCATGGGCGCCGGACCATTGATAGTCATCGATACCGATGTGGAAGGTGCGCTTAAATCGAAGCCCGAATACAGTTTCTTTGCGTCGTCTACGGTGGCGATGCTAACGCCCGAGTTACCCACTTTACCATAAATGTCCGGGCGCTCTGCAGGGTCTTCGCCGTATAGTGTAACGGAATCGAAGGCAGTAGATAAGCGGGCTGCGGGCATGCCATGGCTAAGGTAATGGAAGCGCTTGTTCGTGCGCTCCGGTGCGCCTTCGCCGGCAAACATGCGCGTGGGATCTTCGTTTGCTCGCTTAAATGGATACACGCCGGCTGTGTAGGGGAATTCGCCGGGAAAGTTCTCCTGCATGGACCAGCGAACAATCTCGCCCCAATCCTCGAACTTGGGAACAGCGATTTTCGGGATGCGGCTCTGCGAGAGTGACTCAACAAAGTTTTGCACCTTGATGGTCTTGGAGCGAACAGTGTAGGAAAATTCCTCGCCCTGATAGTTCTCCTTTTTGGACTGCCATTCCTCCAGAATGCGCCGTACTTCGGGGCGCAAATGTTCCACCAGCTCATTATACCGCGATTGTAGAGCCTCTATAGCTACTGCTGTGTGTTCGGATGTGCTGTTCTGCATTGCTAAAGGGTAAAACGTGGAGAAACGGTGTTGATCTGTAGAGCTGTGAAATATGTACGAGTGATGGTTCCTTTCCGTTGGCATCTCAAACAATGCCGCAGGACTGCGCTCGCATAGGCGGCAAAAATAGGGCAATTCAGGCACAAAGCGGGCCGGTTCCGTAGCGCCTTGAGGCAGCGGTACAATCGCTCGAGGGGATCAGTGCTTTTTCAATCGCCACGAGGCCAAGCACCCTAGACTCATCACCTGAGCGCATGTTTGTACGGCGCTAAAAATCGTACTTGTGTCCGAATTCCTACACAATACTCAAAAATTCATTGTGAGTATTTCTTTCGTGGTGTATTTTGACCAACCATAGTACTCCGCATTACAATAAGCGGTTCACAAGAGGGAACGTGTTCGGGGATTCAAAGAACACAGCGAAGCCGGGAAAAAGCCGGAAAAAACAGGGAAAACAGGTAAAAACGAACTATTTATTTACTTAACGCAGGTGGTAGGCTTATGCGACGACTGATTTTTATTACGTCTTTGGTCCTCCTTTTTTGCTCGGGATATATCTCCACATTTGCTTTTGAAATGGAGCTGAGCAATGTCTCCAAGAATGTCGCGATGGGCAAGCGGCAGATGTATCTGTTTGCTTACGAGATCGTGAAGGCCGACGACGAAGCCGGCTTCTTCCTCTCCGAAGCGAACATGAAAAAGCTTCGAATTATCAACTTAGGCCCGGTAGTAAATACCAAAGGCTTGGACTATGCTCCTACAGTGTCGGCCGATGGTCGTACGCTGTACTTTGTGAGCGATCGTCCCGGTTCCATGTTGAACAAGAGTGGCGATCCTTCTCACGACTTCTGGGCAGCCAAGAAGTTGGAGAACCTGGATTCCACATTCTTTCCGCCGTATAATATCGATACCGTTCACCAGTTTGGGCCCGAGCTCAGCGTGAACTCCCGCCGTAACGAGGGTGTGGCATCGATCTCCGCGGACAACCAAACGCTGGTATTTACCGCATGTTTGCGCCCGGATGGTCTTGGCGATTGCGATTTGTACATCTCTGATGTTGAAGGTGAAGTGTGGGGCAAGCCGCGGAACTTGGGACGCGAAGTAAACTCCGTTAAGTGGGACTCGCAGCCCTCCATTACCTCCGACAAAAACCGCATTTATTTTGCTTCCAATCGTCCCGGACCTAATGGCGACGACAACTACGACATTTGGTACACAGACCGCGATGAATCCACCGAAAAGTGGAAAGCTGCAGAGCCCCTCACGGCTATCAACACATCGGGCAAAGACTGGTCTCCGTTCATCGGCGCCGACAACACCACGTTGTTCTTCGCTTCCGATGGGCACAAGCCGAATATCGGTGGTTTGGACTTTTACTATGTAAAGAAAACCGGAACGGATGCACAAGGCAAAGACACATGGTCCAAGCCGGTGAATCTTGGTGCGCCTATCAACACAAAGGAAAACGAGTCGTTCATTTCTCTTCCTGCTTCCGGCGACGTTATGTATTGGTCGTCCGAGCGTGAGGATATAGCCGGAGCTCAAGGTAAATACGACGTCTTCATGGCATTCGTACCTACCTTCTTCAAGGCTGCTCAGGTGAACGTTCAAGTAGTGGATGAGTGTACCGGTGCAAACATTCCTGCGTTGGTCTCTGTAACCAACGAGTTAACCAAACGACGTCTTGCCGACAGCGTTAACTATGGCAAGAAAGAGTATCAAACGATTTTTGGAAATAATGACTTCGGCAATCCCAAAGATTCCATCAACGATGTTAATCTGGAGATTGTAGCTTCCAGCGCTCGTTACGGCGAGAAGAAGACCATTCTTAATATCAAGAAGCCCGGCATCACTACCGAGAAGAACGATGCTGACAAGCCCGATGTGTACAACGTAACCATCAAGTTGGGTCAGCGCCCGCAGCTTATTCCTGATGTAGCGCAATCAGCGTATGCAAAAGAGAATCCCTCGGATGCGGAAATGCAGGCGTTCAAGGGATTGGTTATGCGCCAGGTGGCATCCATTCAATTGCACCCGCTGCTGAACTATGTATTCTTCGACATGGGTAAGGCCACAATTCCCGGCCGTTACATCTTGTTCAAGTCTCCGGCACAAACGCAAGGATTCTCCGACGAGCGTATCCCCGGCGGAACTTTGGAGAAATACTATCACGTTCTCAATATCTTCGGATATCGCTTGACAAAGAATCCCGATGCGAAGATTCGTATCGTTGGATGCACAGACAATAACACCCTGCAAACTTCTGCAGCCGAGAAAACACCCGGACTCTCCAAAGACCGCGCAACCATCGTGTACAACTATCTGCGCGACATCTGGCAAATCCCGGAAAGCCGCATGAAACTTGAGTTCCGCGACTTTCCCGAGTTGCCCTCGAACCCCAAGGATTCCATGGGTATTGTAGAGAATCGCCGCACGGAAATTATCTGCGAAGACTGGGAAGTTATCAAGCCTATTATCGATCGCGATCCTAAGGTATTCCCTCAGCCCGAGGAAATGACATGGGGACTTCGCAACGGTATCGAGGATGATCTGGTAGCTAGCCGCCGCGTTGAAATTCTCCGTGAAGACAAGCCTTGGGCTACTATCAAGGACATTGGTACCACGCAAGCTTCGGTTAAGTACGACTGGCAAAACGAGTCGGGAGCGTATCCGGACACAACATCCAAGACCGGTGTTTCTACTACGAACAAGAGCATCTACAATCTGGCTCCGTACAAGGCTCGCTTGGTGGTTACATCAAAGCAAGGCTCCGAGTGCGAATCGCCGTGGGTAACTGTTCCGGTGAAGTACATCAAGACACAATGCGGTGCTGTAGACAAAACAGCAGGATCGTCGGGCAAGGACTCAACGCTCGAGAAATACAACCTGATTCTGTTCCCCTTCAACAGCGCGCAAGCAGGTCCTCGTAACGAGCGCATCCTGAACGACTACGTGTACAAGCGTTGCTTCCTTACATCCAAAGTTGATGTGGAAGGACACACAGATGTTGTGGGTATGTTCGATGCTAACAAGCGCTTGTCTGAAGCTCGTGCCAAGACAGCAAACGACGGTATCAAATCCAAAACCAAAGGTGTAGGCTCGCTCTCTACCCGCGGCGTTGGTGAAGACGATCCGTTGTACGACAATGCAATTCCCGAAGGCCGCTTCTACAATCGTACGGTGAAGATCGTAATTCAGACACCGCTCGAAGACGCAAAGCTTTGCGATGAGCAGAAGTAACAGCTGCAACAAGGCAATACGAAGCTGACTAAAGCAGAGTAAAGCCCACTGCAGTTGCGCAATACATTCAAGACCTGTCCCTTATCGGGGCAGGTCTTTTTTTTTTGTGACAACAAACCTGTTGATACAGGTGTGAGTAGATTTGTCCGCTCATAGTTCACATGATAGCTACATGGTCATACACATATTCATCGCTGTTTTGGTAGTAGTGCTCCTTGCGCTGCTGTACGCCGCGTACAAGGTGCACTTTGTGCTGCCGTATCTAGCTATCAGACCTTCTCGCATGAAAGTGGAGGATCTGGTAAAGCGATTTGGAACACCAAACGTGGCTGAGCTGTACGGCTTGCAACCCGAGCGCGTGTCACTGCCCATGCGCGATGGCTGCACATTGGATACATGGATACTTCGTTCCCCGGACGCACTGGGCACCGTGATTATTCTGCATGGTATAGCCAGCTGCAAAGAAATGGTGGCACCGCGAATGGCGAAGTATCTGGCTTTCGGATATAATGTGGTGGCGTATGATTCTCGCGCCAACGGCCTGAGTGGCGGCGAGTTCTGCACTCTGGGGTATCGCGAAAAGTACGACGTGATTGATTGTCTTGATATCATTGAAGCCGAGTATGGCCTGCAAGGGCCCTACGCAATACATGGCTCGTCGATGGGTGGAGCAGTGGCGTTGCAAGCCTTGGAGATTGAGCCCAGACTTCGTTGCGGCGTGATCGTCTGTGCGTTTGCATCACTGCGAGAAACAGTGGGCGACTACATGCTGCGCTTGTACTCTATACGTTGGAGCAGCATTGTGGAGTATATCATTGCCCGAAGCGAAAGCATAGCCGGCTTCAAAGTGACGGATGTTCTGCCCGAGCGCGCGGCTCAAGGAGTGCACCAGCCGGTGTTGGTTGTGCACGGAGACCGCGACGAACGTGTGGGCCTTGAATACGGCAGGAGAAACTATCGCAGTCTTGCCTCTGAAGACAAAGAACTGTTTGTGGTAGAGGGCGCGGGTCACCTGAACATTGCAGAGATAGGCGGCGCCTTGCTCGACGAAAAAATTCACGGCTGGATAAACACACATCTTCACCGCCAGCGCTGAGGGAGGAGCCTGCACGGCACTGCGGGTTAACCGGCTGCCTCGTTATACTCTTACTCTACTAGCTCAATACTCCACGAACACACTACTCTACGAGCACAAATCGCCGCGCCACCACGCCGGTAGAGGATCGGAAGATGGCCATGTACGCGCCGTTATACACCTGCGGGGTGTGATGGTCGTAGCGAACTACAGTTTCGCCCGTATTGATGTTCTGCGAAAAACTATCGATGCTTCTACCAATGGCGTCCACGATTTCTACACGTAGAGTATCGTCCACGTCCGATTGTACCCGCCATAAAAGTTCCGCGCTTGTATAGCTTGGATTGGGCAGTGTTTGACTTACCTGTAAGGGCTTTACATACGTGCCGCCATGATCGATGCTTGCGGAAATGAAGATCATGGAGTCTGCGGCGCAGGGGATGGTGCCCACACGAATGTTCTGCAACCATAGTGTGCAGACGGAGTCCGAGCCGGCAAGAGCAATGCCATCCAGAAACAGCTCTGCAATGCTATCGGCGCCGGCAGGCACAACAAACTGCAAGCGATACGTGCCCACTCGCAGCATCTGAATGCGAACGCTGTCTATTCCGGCTGTGCGGCTTCGCAACGACGTGGGATAGAACATCGTGTAGTTACCTACAAGCACCTCTGCTTCCACCGGGACGGATGTTGTGCCACCGGTGGTGCTGTCTTTACTATCAAGGCGCAGCTCGCAAAGCACCGACAACGTGTCTCCAACATTAGTGCGCAGAGTATCAGGCAGCAGAGTAAAGCTCTGTGAATAGAGCGCGGGGCAAAACAAGCTCAGTGCCAGAACAATGCCGACGGTGATACGACGCATGGCCACAGGGCTGCAAGACGAAGCACGTCCGGCTCTGCATGTTGATGCATCACTAATCACGCCTGCTCCGAAAATGAGGTTATCTGCCAGAGGGTTTTTCGATGAGGTACGGGGCGCATGAACACTGGGCTTCTACCAACGGCTTGCTCTTCTCTGCCGACTCTTTGGAAGAGTACTGGCCTACTACCACAGCAAACTTGCCGTCTTTGTCCAGCACGTCTACGCGCATGCGTTGCTCGCGATACATCTGAGCTTCGGCGTCGGCAGTTTTACGGGCGGAATACACGCCCACTTGCCAGCCCCAGGTTTTCTTTTCGTCAGACTTACCCGCAGCAGCTGCAGAGGCAGTTGATGGCGCGGCAGATGGAACGGATGAAGGAACGGCGGTTAGAGTACCCTGATCTTTGGATGTTGCTTTCTTTGCGGATGATTCATTTACCGACACACCTGTTGCAGTAACAGGTGTTGCAGTGGCGGATGTTGATGAATTGGATGTTGCCGAATTGGAAGTTGCCGTATTGGCTGAAGCAGAGGGCGTTCCGGGCTTTAGCCCTTCTTTACCAATGCCCACTGTGTTCTTTACCAGGTCGTGCGCAAACACCAGATACTCGGAAAGCGGATAGGAACGTTTGAAGTTTGCGAGTTCACGCTGGGCGCGCGCGGTATCGCGGCGCAAAGCGTGGTATTGCACCAATCGCAGCTGCGCATCATCGGCCCATTCGTTCTCCGGAAAATCACGTGTGATGCGCTCATAAAGGGCCACCGCCTTAGCTCCATCCTCCGTTACCGCTGCCTGCAAAAACATCACGCCGGCATCCTCCGGATTTTCCTTGCTCAGCTCCACAAGTTCCTTGCGAACCTCATCCGCTTTGCCATTCATGATCATGCGCAAACGCTGATACACAAACGATGTTTGAGCAACGGCTGCAAACGATGTGCTAAAAAACAAAACCAAGACAACTAACCGAGTGCTGCGCTGCATGGATCTTCCGTTGATTGTAGGGCACTTTGCTGCGCCGACCTCATGCATTGCATTGCACGATCGGCGCTGTCTGAATAGCTTTTACCTAAAGCAACCGGCATGGCTATCGTTGTACTCAGTATAATCATTGCACTGTAGCCCGCGCAGTTGCTTCGTAGCAGACGAATCAAAAGTAGGATTTTTCCCCTAATTTGTCGGGCGAAAAAACTACCCGTGCCACTGCACCGTGCATAATCAAGCAGACGAACCGGGTAGGTGTAGGTATCGGTCTCAGTATCGGTATCAGTTTCGGTTTCGGTATCGGTTTAGGTAAAACATTAGCCATGTAACACTGCAGCCCGGCTCCTCAGCATTTCAGCTACCGCAGCATTGCGCATATCGTATGAACTCATCGCCTCTTCGAATCATAGTAGCTGCCGGTGGAACAGGCGGGGATCTGTTTCCCGCCATAGCGGTGATTGAACAAATTCAGAAACTTCGTGCTGCCGATGTAGTGCTTTTTGGAAATCCCAATCGCATGTAGGCGCGCGTTGCACCGGAACACGGCTATGCTTTTTCTCCTCTGAGCGTTCGAGGTTACAAAGGAATACGCTCTTTGCAATCCTATGCGTTGCCCTTTACCATTGTTCATTCTACTCTGCGGGTAATTGCACATATACTATCCCGAAAGCCGCATCTGGCCTTGTGTGCAGGCTCGTACATATCGTTTCCGGTGGCACTTGCCGCACGCCTTTGCAAGGTTCCGGTGGTAAGTATAGAATCCAATGCCTTGCCGGGTAAAGCAAACAGAAAAACTGCTGCCTATGCTTCGCTAATTATCGCGGCATTCGAAGAATGCAAAAAGTTTCTGCCCGCTTCGGCGGTAGCGAATGTGCGCGTGGTTGGTAATCCTATACGTACATCTCTTACTTCTCTTCCTGATCGCTCCACGGGAGCAGCAGCATTCGGGCTTGATCCATCAAAGCTCACTCTGCTGGTGTTTGGCGGCTCGCTAGGCGCGCGATCTATCAACACGGTAATTGAGTCTGCGGTGCAGATGTTTGACTCAGAGGGAATTCAAGTGCTGTGGCAAACAGGTTCATCCTTTACGCCGCCTGCCCAACTTCCGCCGGGCATTCACTGCATTCCTTTTATCAACGATATGGCGTCTGCCTACGCCGCTTGCGATATGGTGGTGTGCCGATCGGGCGGGGGAACTGTAGCCGAACTAGCCGTGGTAGCCAAGCCCGCAGTGCTGGTGCCGTATCCTTATGCTGCAAACAACGAGCAGGAGCACAACGCCAAAGCCCTGGAGAATCGTGGCGGTGCAGTGATGGTTCACGATGCGGAGCTCGCGCAAAAGCTCCTGCCCACGGTGCTGCAAATTCTAGGTGATGGTGAACGCCGCTCGCGCATGACATCTGCTCTGCAAACCATGGCCCGGCCCAATGCCGCCCGAGATGCGGCCGCGTTGATACTGCAGATGCTTGCTACTACTAGTCCTTCTTAAGCTCGCTTGCATGAAGCTCGCTGACTAGAGTGAGTACGTTACGAAAATCTTCCGGCAGTTCCGAGCTGAACTCCATCCACTCGCCGGTACTCGGATGCGTAAATCCCAGTGACGTAGCATGCAGCGCTTGGCGCGGCATGAGCTCTAAACAGCGATACGCAATGGTGCGATGCTGCGCGCGAATACCGCCATACACCGGAGCATTGCCGCCGTAGGGCGCATCGCCAAGCAAGGGGTGATGCAAGTGTGAGCAGTGAACACGAATCTGATGCGTACGTCCGGTACGCAAGCGCAATTCCAACAGAGTGAGAAAATCGAAACGAGAAAGAACGGTATAGTCGGTAATGGCCGACTTGCCGTCGTGCTCGTTTACGGCAAAAACTTTACGATCGCGTGGCGAGCGGGCTATAGGTGCATCAATAGTATCGTAATCGTTCTTCACCACGCCCCACACCAGCGCATGATATACGCGCTTGGCCGTGCGCCGCGCAAACTGCGCAGAGAGGTGCTCGGTAGCTCGCGGGTTCTTCCCGATCACCAGAATTCCCGAGGTATCTTTATCGATGCGATGCACAATACCCGGACGCAGGGCATCGGTATCTAATACCGACTCATCATCCAGCTCGGCTTCTTCGTTGTCGTCGTTGTCTTCCTCCAGCACGATGCTCTCGCGCTGCCCCAAATGATACAGCACCGCATTCACCAGTGTTCCATAGCGGTTGCCGTGAGCGGGATGCACCACCATGCCGGCGGGTTTGTTCACCACCAGAACATCGATGTCTTCGTACACAACATCCAGCGGTATGTTCTCGGGACGCAGCTCTATGGGCGGACGCTTCATGATATGGCACACGATCACATCGCCCGGCTGAACCTTATAGCTGGACTTAATCACTTTGCCGTTTACACTCACCTTGCCATCGTCGATGGCAGTTTGAACTTTAGAACGCGTGGCGTTTCGAATAACGGTAGCTAAATACACATCGATGCGAGCGGGCTCTGCGCCTTGGCCCACACGGAACTCCACTACTTGTTCTTGTTTTTCGGGATAATGAGTGCGTTCTTCGTTTTGCATGAAAAAGTATGATAGTTCGGATAGCGAAAAGTACGTTGTGTTTGTATCTGCGTTTGAGCGTGCGAGCGTGCGAGTCTGTAGTTGTTTATGAGTTCAGCGAGGTGGTGTTAACTGCCATCGATTCACTCTATGCGGAAGTGCCTTGAGCAATGCTTCGGTGCCAAGCGCTGTACATCTCCATAAACTCACTCACAATAATTGCCGTTGCTCCCCACAGCGGAGCACGCGGATGAATCTTCCATTGGGGCACCACCACGCGATTGCCTTGATAGTCCCATTCTTCCTCCACCGCATGTTCGTGGTGCAGAGCCGAGAGCGGAACAACCAGAGCTTCCTCTACTTCGTCGGCGTTGCAGTGCAGTAAGCTTGCAGCGCTGCCTTGCTCATGCTCAATCCCGCCGGTGTTCCACCAAGCTACCACAGGGTGAATGATTGAATGCGACGGCGGTGTGTACAACGATGTGAGTCTTCCCAGTACACGCAAAGAGGCAGAGGCTATACCTACTTCTTCGGAGGTTTCCCGCAGAGCCGCTTCAACAACCGTCTCGCCGTTTTCAATTCTTCCGCCCGGAAAACTCCACTGTCCCTTGTGCGTAGGCAAGTGTGCACTCCGCAGAGTAAGAAGCATCGCAGGTTCCGCGCCATGCGGGCAGAGAGTAAGCAATACAGCATTCTGGCGAGCATCCGCAGGTGCGTCGAAGGAACGATACGAACCATCCGCAAAGCGAGGAGCCAGCTTCTGTTGAGCACTGCGGCCGGGTAAGGACGTAGGTGCGTGCTGTAAAAAATGCTCGGCAAAGGGATGCATGAAAAATCGGTGTATGGGTGTAAAGGTGTAAGACTGTAAGAGCGTAAGAGTGTGAGAATGCTCGGAGTTTGCAAAGAAATCTGCGAGCAATAAACAGCGGCAAGAACTTTGCAGCTGCATGCCCCGATTATTACGGCATCAACGAGTGGGGTTCACAGCGTCGGCGCTCCACAATAGCTTCTCGCGCAGTAAATCGAAATACGTGCTCGACGATTTCTTTATCAGCTTCACCACATGCGACGACTTACGAAACACGATAGCATCGCCGCTCTTGAGTACGCCTGCGTGCTGACCATCTGCCACAATGGATACATCGCTGCTTTCGGCAAGAACCACGCACCGTACATCACTGGTATCATTGATAATAAGTGGGCGCAAGGTAAGCGTGTGCGGAGACACCGGCGTCAGGCAGAATACCTGCGCCGACGGAGTGATGATCGGGCCACCGCAGGACAACGAATACGCTGTAGATCCTGTGGGTGTGGTAAGCAATAAACCATCGGCGCGATAATCGCCGATGATGTGTTGATCAACTTCCGCGCGCACGTGAATCATCCTGGAGGTTGCGTGCTTTTCCAGTACAAACTCGTTCAATACATGCACCACACGTTCTTCCGTTTCTAAGTTCAGAGTGCAGCACAGTGTGCTTCGGTCCACTACGCGATAGCTGCCGCTAAGAAGATTCGCCAGTGATTCCTCCAGCTCTAGCACGGAGAACTCAGCAAGAAATCCAAGCTTGCCGATGTTCACTCCCATTATGGGAATGTCGGTGCCCACCAAGTGGTGAGCGCAGTTCAGCATGGTGCCATCGCCGCCAAAGGAAATCACCACGTCCGACGACTTCACCAGTTCGGCCATCTTCGACGCATGCACGTGAGCAGCCGCATCCGCACTCATGCGCGTCACGATATCGTGATGCGCCATGCACGAAGCACCGTTCGTATGCAGAAATACTGCAGCGCGCTCCGCGGCGCGCAGCGCCTCGGCTTTGTTGGGGTTTACATACAGGCCGATAGTAGTCATTATTGTGCGTCGGAAACGCTCGTATCAATGGATCCTGCAGATTGCTCCTGCACGTAGTTTAATCGCAGCGTAGAGAGAGTCTGCTCGAGCAACGACTTCTCGGTACTGCTAAGATTGTTCGCGGTTTTTTCTTGAAGCACGCTGAGTACATCGATAGTGAACTTGGCATGGTCCATGTTCTTCTCTAAAGATTGCGTGGCCGGATGTTTGAGTTTACCCAGTGCAACCATGCACTCCATGGCAAACATGTTGACGATAACGCTAAAATCAAGTTCGTTCATTGGGGATGAGCTCCGTGAATGTTTAATGCAAAGAGAGTTGCAAAATGAAATGCAGATTGAAACATAAATCGAGATCCGAATCGAGATTCAACCCCAGATCCAAATCGAATAACCGTCTGCATACTTTGCTCTATGGTATGCAGTCTGCCGGCGGTTTCGCCACCGGGTAGCTACACACAATCGGGCATGATGGCAAGCGCCGAGTGCCTGCAAAACTACAAAGAGCCCAAGCGTTGACGAGAAGGAATAGCGCAGGCATGCGCGCAGGGCCCGCTCACCACCTATTTTTGCCGGAGCCGTAAAAGAAACTATGCCACACCTACAACGCTCGGGAATACTTGTTGATGTTCATGCAGGACGCCTTCTGCGGGGAACGGTAGTGGTGCGCGATGGCATCATTGCAGATATCATCGAAGAGCATACCGCCGAAGATCATCTTCTTCTGCCGGGATTTGTGGACGCCCATGTGCACATAGAGAGCAGTATGCTGTCGCCTTCCGCGTTTGCTTCCGTGGCGCTTACCCACGGCACCGTGGCCACCGTGAGCGATCCGCACGAGATAGCCAATGTGTGCGGCGTGGCCGGTGTGCAATGGATGCTTGCCAGTGCTGAAACCGCACCCATGAAAATCTGCTTCGGCGCGCCCTCGTGTGTTCCCGCCACCGCTTTCGAAACCGCAGGTGCGGTGGTAACAGCCGACGACATCGACCGGCTGTTCGCCGATCCCCGTATAGGCTACCTAAGCGAAATGATGAATTATCCGGGAGTCATTACAAACGACCCCGATGTGTGGAGCAAGATTCGCGTAGCTCAGGCAATGAACAAACCCGTGGATGGCCACGCACCGGGACTGCGGGGTGAAGACGCCCGAGCATACGCAGCAGCAGGCATCACTACAGACCACGAGTGCACAACACTACAGGAAGCATTGGAGAAGATCTCCTTGGGAATGAAGATTCTCATTCGCGAGGGATCGGCAGCAAAGAACTTCGAGGCCTTGCATTCGCTGATCAGCTCGCATCCGCAGATGGTGATGCTGTGCAGCGACGACAAACACCCCGATGCCTTGATGCGAGGGCACATCAACGAAATCGTGGCGCGAGCCGTGCGCATGGGGCATTCATGGCAAAATGTTGTACGCGCTGCCTGCGTGAATCCCGTGCTGCATTACGGGCTGAATGTGGGAATGCTGCGCGTGGGCGATCCTGCCGACTTCATCATTATGGATGCCTTCGAGAGTTGCCATGTGGAAGAGACTATTATCAATGGAATTCCAGTGGCCCAAGCTGGCAAGCCCTTGTTTGCACCCGTTGCACTAGAGCCCATCAATACCTGCATGAGCAGGCATATTGCTCCCAAGGATTTGCTCGTGCCTGCTACCGGCGATTGCATACGAGTAATCGACGTGGCCGACGGTCAATTGCTCACGCAGGAATCGCTGCACCGGGCTAGTGTAGACAACGGATATGTGGCTATTGATA
>JBJOLU010000060.1:0-4239 GCA_046052705.1 Bacteroidota bacterium
CGGGCGGAAAAGGCGGATTGGATTTGTATTGGTGCAAGAAAAAGTAAAGGTCGAATCACTATAAGCGATTCGACCTTTACATTGATCGTTGATGTGTGCTGTTTGCGTACGCCTCCACCTCCACCTCAACTTCAACTTCAACTTCAACTTCAACTTCAACTTCAACTTACTCTGCCGAGTACCGTATGAGAGTGCTCTGAGTGCCATTCTTTCTCAATTGGGGGGATCCTGCAACGAGTGCAGCTGAATTGTCTGTGCGAGATTTATAGATCCCTACCTTGTCGATAAACCAAAAACGCTGCGGCAAAGAAAAGGTAACGAACCCTGCATCCACCGTAAAGTTCGTGATGTACTCCGTTGCATTTGCTGATTGTGAGCCAATGGTCACGGGCACTGTCGAGCCCTTAGTTCCGGTGATCTTACATTTAACATTCGAGAGTGTCAAGTTCGACCCGCCAAAGGACACCACAAGCTGAGCGATAGTGGTATCATAGCTTGTCCAGGACGCTGCAGTGTAACTATCCGCGGGCTTGATAGTAACCCATAGTCGTGTAGCTGGGAAGGTCGGAGCTATTTCCGTCAATTGAGGAACATTCAGGTCAAAAAACGTAGCGATACTTCCGTCACTTCCCTTGGAGAAGTAACTGGTATCACGGCGCGCGCTATCCAACTGCACATACACTACTCTATAGGACGAACGACCTAAGTAACTGATGCTATCCATCACGAAAGCGGAGTCGGTGAACACTGCTCCGGTAGCATTACCGGTAACAGAGTCTACAAGCTGACGGGAATAGATCCAGTAGTTGCCGGTCTTCAACGGCAGCAGAGTGCTGTAGCTTGGGCCGGTAGGTTGGGGCGTTGTGGGCGTGCTATCGCTGCAGCCGTTGTAAAGAATGCCGGCTATCAAGACCGATGCACACAGTAAAAAGCTCTTCAATGATACGTTCATGATTGAATGGAAAATTGGTAACACAAAAGGTCAAGTTGTTAAGACTACCGCGATACATCTACGGGCCCGCGAATAAACTTCGGGATTTGCCTGTGACTAACTCTGTAGGCCGTTGTATCGCACCACCAATATACCGATGTCGTCGTATTGTTCGGTGCCCGAAGAAAAGGTGTGTACCTGTTCGATGAGTGTCATCATGATCTCTTGGGCAGACGCCATGGCACTCACCGACGAAACGCAGCGGAGCACGCGCTCGTTTCCGAACAACTCTCCCGACGCGCTATGCGCTTCGGTAATACCGTCGGTCATGAGAACTAGTGAATCTCCGGGGCTCAGCTGTAACTCTTTGGTGGCATAGGTTGTTTGCTCAAGCATGCCTACAGCCATGGAGTCAGCATGGCAAACTTCGCGGCAAGAGCCGTCGACAGATCGCAGCACCGGCTGAACATGAGCGGCGTTGCAGTACCGTAGCGCTCCCGATTCCAAATCCAGAAATCCTAGAAACACCGTGGCGAACATGGCCTGCCGGTTATTTTCAGAAATAGCAGCATTAACCAAGGTCATGCACTCCGCAGGAGTTAAGCCGTGCAGGGCATGAGAACGTATCAGCGTTCTGGTCAGAGCCATCAACAGAGCGGCTGATACTCCTTTGCCGGACACATCGCCGATCACAAACCCAAGGGTCGATTCGTTGATGAGGAAGAAATCGTAGAAGTCTCCGCCGATGTGCCGTGCAGGTACCATTCCTCCTTCGATATCGAATTCCTTTCGATGCGGAAACGCAGGAAAGATGCGCGGCAGCATCTCTTGCTGAATGTCGTGAGCGATAGACAATTCACGCTCGTACACCTTGAGTGTATCTCTGGATCGTAATGCCTCGCGCACTATATCAACTTGCTGGGTCACCCTATCAATGGATTGAAGAATGTCGTCGAAGCCAACCGGCTTTACCAGATAGTCGCTGGCGCCCGAGTTCATGGCGCGTCGCATGAAGTCTGCGTTGCTGTGAGCGCTTATCACTATGCTCTTAATATGAGGATTATGGGCATTGATTTGTTCAAGAAGAGTCAGACCATCCATGTGAGGCATGGATATATCGGTAAGGACCAACGAGATATGCGGGTGCACTTTGATAAGAACAAGTGCTTCAATGCCATTGTTCGTGAAATACAACGTCAGCGAGCCGTCACGAACGCGAGGCTCCAGAGCAAGCTCAAGCAAGGTGCAAAACTCGGGGCTGTCGTCTACTATGAGAAGGTGATAACTCATGCGGCAATGCGATTCCTTTCGGATCACAAAGTAGTGATTTCCGCGTCATCCCGCTACCGCAAGCGTCAACTTCCTTCAAAAAAGATGGTCGTAAGCAAGAGTACCGCCAGCACGGATTGGGTAATCACTCTAATACAGCAATTCCCAACGCAGCATTTGATATTTTTGCCCCCGAGGAAACACCTATGAAATCTCTTTTATCGCATCCGTTTCTAACCGTTGCCGCTCGTCTTATTGTGGGCTTGGTATTCGTGAGTTACGGCATAGACAAAATCATAACGCCCAAAGATTTTGCTCACAGCATTCTGAATTACCAAATACTTCCACCGTCTACCGTGAACATCATGGCTTTGATATTGCCCTGGGTGGAGGTGGTAGCAGGTGCGCTGCTTATAGTGGGTATAAGAATTCGTGCTTCTGCATTTCTGTGTGGTTTGCTGTTGGTAACGTTTGTTGCTGCTATTTCTACTGCTATGCTGCGTGGTTTAGAAATCAATTGCGGATGCTCGGCAAACTCCGAGCCCGTGGGCTTCAAGAAAATTATTGAGGACGTTGTGTTCCTGGCCTTGTGTGTGCATATCATGGTGTACCCGCACGGAACGCTAACACTAGATTCCTACACCGCAAGCCGACGGGAGTCTATGAACGATATTCACCGGGAGCCTACCGCGTGAGTGTATCAACAACGAAAATTCCTTTTGCCGAACGGGTACGTCAAGGAGTGATGATAGCCGATGGTTCCGTTCGCGCAGAGCTCGAGAAGCGCGGCATGAACGCTCATCTGCCGGAAGTGTACAACATCACGAATACGGTAGTAATCGAAGACATTCAGCGTCGATTCATGGATGCCGGCGCGGAGCTGTTGCAAACCAATACTCTGAGGGCGAATCGCTTTGCGCTCGCCGCCGAGAATCTTGCGCACAAGGTATACGAGATTAATCGCAAGGCGGTGTGGATTGCACGTACCACAGCGTTGCAGCAAGCATACGTGGCAGGCGTAGTGGGACCCACCGGCAAGCATATGGTGCCGGTAGGCTCTATCACTGCAGATGAAGCTCATCAGGCCTTTGTAGAGCAGATGGTAGCTCTTGCCGACGGCGGCGCTGATGTGTTTCTGCTAAAGTCTTTTATAGATTTAGAGGAACTCCGTATTGCTATACGTGCTGCCCGCTACGTGCGCTCAGAGCTTCCTGTAATAGCGCTGAAGACTTTTCCCGAGGACGGCTCGGTATTGTCTACTGCATTTCCGCGTACCGTTGCAACCACGTTGAGTGAGCATGGTGTGGATTGTATTGGCTCGAATGGTACTGTTGGTCCTCAGCGCATGGTATCTATTATCCAAGCGTTGGGAAATCAATCTGCACCGCTATGCGCTTTGCCTGATATTGGCATACCAACCATCAGCCGCGGCAGAGCGGTGTACCATGCCGATCCGGCGTATGTATCGCAAGTAGCAAAGAGACTGGTAGAACAGGGCGTAACAATCATCGGCGCAGACGGCGGCGCTACAACCGAAATCGTCAAGGCCATTGCCGACGCGGTTCGCGGCACCGAGATAGGTTCCAAGCGCGTGGAGATCAAGATACACGAAAAGCCGCCCGAGAGCGATGCACAGAATACGCAGGGTTCAATCATCGCCGAAAAAATCAGCACATCATATGTTTCCACGGTGGAGCTTGATGTTCCTCGAGGCAGTGATATGAGCGCTCTGGTGGAGTCGGCAGCGTACCTCAAATCGAAAGGCATAGATGCGGTAAACATCAGCGACGGTGCTCGTGCACGTCTGCGTATCAATCCTATTGCGCTTTCGTATGCCATTCAATCGCAAACGGGGATGGAGTGCATCACGCATATTGCCTGCCGGGATAGAAACATGGTGGCCTTGCAAAGCGACATGCTTGCGGCACATGCCCTGGGATTGCGCAATATCCTCGCGGTAACAGGCGATCCTGCGCACATTGGAGACTTTCCCCTTGCCACCAGCGTGTATGATATCGATTCCATTGGATTGATACGGG
>JBJOLU010000061.1:0-3315 GCA_046052705.1 Bacteroidota bacterium
AGAATATGTCGTCGCCGTTCATATGCTCATCGTACAGTCAGGTGATGCGTGGGTAAACGAAATTAGACCTGCGGTGGTATTTTTCCGGCATTATCCCAACGGAATTACTACCAACCACAAACAGACAATGCACTACAGCTGTCACCAAACTCCTCCGCTCCGCAACCAACTACAGATTTCGGCCGGCTTTGTACCACGAGCAACGAAGCACACGCTCATGCCATTTATGCTGCGTGATATGCTGCGTGCACCAAGGTGCATGGCTTTGCTATTGAGACGTGTAGTCTTGATCATGTGCTTGTTGGGTTTGGGAAGCTTCGAGTTGTACTCTGCCCCCGCAGGAGGAACAGAACTGTCTGCAAACGGCGTCAGTACAACCGACCTCAGTAAACAAACCGCCAACGGTGGCCCGCGTGTGCTGATCATTAACGCACACCCGGACGACGAAAGCGGATGCGCCGTTACAGTTTACAAAATCACTCATGAACTTGCGGGAACCGTAGACCTGTGCTTGATCACCAACGGCGAGGGTGGATACAAATACTCTACACTGGCCGAGCCGGTGTACGGCCTGGAGCTGACCGACGAGAAGATTGGCAGGGCGCACTTACCCCGTATCAGAAAAGAGGAGATGATGAATGCCGGAAAGATCATCGGGCTACGAAACATCTTTTTCCTTGAGCACTGGGATCAACGCTATACCACCGATGTTGACGAAGTATTTCGCGAAGCCTGGGACTCCACGCGCATCGCCGTTCAGCTGCAAGAAATTCTTCGCAAAGGCGCGTACGATTTTGTGTTGTGTTTACTGCCCACTCCCGGCACTCATGGTGCTCATTCCGGTGCGTCTATTCTGGCACTTCGACAGGTGCAGCGCATGCAAGAACCAAGGCCTGCCATACTCGGAGTTGGCTACGCGCCCAAAGACTCTCTGTCGGTGATTCCCAAAACACTTTCCGCATTTCCCGAAACAGCGTTGATGCCCAATGTGCAGCCTTTCGTGGTTGATCGATCCGCTACCTTCGGTTTTAAAAATCGATTGAGCTATCACATTATCTTGGCGTGGCTTGTGGCCGAGCATAAATCTCAGGGTACTGTGCAGCTGGGAATGAACACCAGAGACCTGGAAGTGTTTTATCCTTTTGCCTGCAACAGTGCAACGGCGCTTTCCAAAGCACAATCTTTGTTCGCGAGTCTTCAGCGGGTAGGTCAACAGGTAAAGACGTACCCGGAAAAGTAGTATAAGGGTGCAATCTTGATTTCATCCCGCTGTTCCCGCGCACACCTACAGATTCATTTTCGGTTACTGGCAGTGGAAAGGCTTTTGTTGTATTTTCCCCCCGCTTCCCTTGCGCTCTGCTTTTGTTCTATAGACTCTGAATTCCTATGAAGTATCTACTCTCGCTCTTCCTATTGTGCGGCGCATTTTATACCTCCGGCAAATTTGCTCCGCGAGTGGATGAGTTCGAAATGTATGCCCTGCACTCCGTAGGTTCGGACGGCGACCGTGATGCACTGGCGCGTGAGGAGTTCCTGCGATTGCGAAATCCTCAAACAAATAAAATTCCGGACGGCATTCGGGAACGAGAGCATGATTTTGTGGAAGAACTTGCGCGCCGAAATGCATCTGCATTGTGGTCCGCACCGGTTGCTGATACAGTGCTGAAGCCGGACGTAGCACAGCTGCAGCAGCATGGCATAGAGCGCACCGGCGGCCGCACACGTTCCATCGTAATCGACTGCACCAACGAGAATATTCTTTTGGCCGGCGCTGTGGGCGGTGGTGTATGGCGTTCCACCGATGGCGGTGCGAATTGGAAAAAGACAACATCGGACGGGTATGTTCACAGTGTAAGTTCCTTAGTCCAGGACACACGTCCGGGGCACCAACACGAGTGGTATTATGGCACAGGCGAGGGATTTTCTTCAGCCGGGTATCCTATCTATCAGTTCGACATCGGCAGTGGAGTATTTAAATCTATAGACAGCGGCAAAACATGGTCCATGCTGACGGAAACCTCCGTAGCCAGAGCAGCCAGACCTTCCAGCGCCTTTCACTTTACCCATGCTCTAGCCATAGACCCCACGCGTTTGGACAGTACAATTGTGTACGCTGCGTGTAATGGCACAATCATGAGGTCTGCCAATGGCGGTGCTACGTGGACCAAAGCTCTGGGAACAGAGGGCAATGCGAATGTGATATGGAGCGATGTGACTGTTTCTGCCACCGGTGTGGTATATGCGTGTGTTGGCGGTACATCCTCGGCGGGAGTGTGGCGATCCCCTAACGGAATCACTTGGACAAATATTTCAACGGGAAGCCCGGTGACAAACCTGAATACGCGCATGCGAATCTGCGCTGCGCCGAGCAACGCGAATGTTGTGTGGTGTTACAGAAACAGCAACTCGGCACCTTTGTTTAAGTACACCTACATCACCGGCAATGGATCCGGCGCTAGTGGTAGGTGGGAAGCTTTGAGCAGCAGTGTAACGGGCCTTTTGCAAACACAAAGCGGCTACAACATGCTGCTTCGCGTGCATCCTTCAAACGAGGATATCGTGTTGGTGGGCGGTACGAATTTATACCTCACCACCAATGGTTTCCGCAGCCGCGACAGTTTGAGTCACGTTGCCGGCTATAGCAAAGAGTATGTGGCTACGTTCAAGTTCAATCCGCTCAAACCGGAAACGTATCTCTACGACACCAGCCATCCCGACATGCATTGTGCAACCTTTCTGCCCTCCAAACCATCCACAGTGTTCATTGCTTGCGACGGCGGCGTGTTCAAGACCTCAAACATCTTTGAAACTCCCTCTGTTCGTTGGTCGAGTATGAACAATGGTTACAATGTTGGGCAGTTCTACGGCGTGGCCATAGATCCCGTGGGTAATCGCGATGGTGTGTTTATGGGTGGCGCACAGGACAACAATACCAGCATCGGTATTCGAGGCTCCAAGCCCATGAAATGGGTGCTTGGTGGCGATGGCATGATATGCGATGTAGCCGGGAATAGGCGCTGCGTGTATCCCGCCTATCAAGGCGGCCAAGTATATCGTGTGCGAATGAACGAAACGCTGGACTCAGCTCTCGAATGGGTAAACATGCGCCCTCGTGGAGGCCAGTTTGATTTCACCACGCCTTTGCAGTTGCATCCAACTTTCGACTCAATACTCTACATGATAGGCGGCACGCGGCTTTGGCGCAATTCCAATGCTACGGGCAGGCCCTATACCAACGATACCACCACGTCATCCGACAACTGGACTTCGTATTCCATGGGCGGCGCCGCTACGGGCGGTCTTAGCGCTATGGGC
>JBJOLU010000062.1:0-5111 GCA_046052705.1 Bacteroidota bacterium
AAGGCCGCGAATTCAACGCCTACTGAGCACAGTACTTCTGCGCTTTCTGTTGCAAAGAGCGAGTCCGGAGTAAGTCAAAAGACATCGTCACGAGTGGATATTATACCTGCTCCCCATATGAACTTGAAATCGGGGAACAATTCTACGGCGCAATTCAGTGTTCATGTATTCAGCACACTGTATAGACAAGATGCGGAACGCCGATTGCAGCTGCTGCAAGGACGCAGTATCTCGGGCGGTTACATCACGGAACAACAGGTGCGGGGCCATACCATCTATAACGTGCGCTTCGGCATATTCAGAACCAAAGAAGATGCAGAAGCTGCGTTGATACGCCACGCAGTATCCGGCGGATCTATTTGTAGGCTTCGTTAAGAAATGCCCGACATAGTGGTCGTTTTTTTTCGCTCACGGTACGAGCAGCATCGTAACGTAGCAGTATAACTTCATGCAACACCAACACGACGATACCGACGATGTGATTATTCGTATTCCCGTAGTACGAATACCATGGGACTCGAATACCTTTCGCGGGTTTATTCTGGCGTTGGTAATCATCGTCTTCTTTGTGTTTGTTAGTCCATTTATCAAGATATCTGCGCCGCCTATAGTTCGAAACGATACTACCGCAATTCCACTGACCGTACTCACACAGCTCAGGTTTGGTGAAGGCGACAGTCCGCAAAAAAGTGGCGGTAATCTTCAACGGGAAGGCGCTGCTGCCCAAGCACCCGTAAAAGCACCGCGCTTTGCCGATGCAAAAGCACCGCCTCAGGCTTCGCAAACATCGAACGCTAAGCCGTCTACTCCTCAAGATCTTCAGGTAAATGTTCAACCCGTGCGTAAAGATCCTGAAACGGCGCAGCACAGCGGTTCAGGCACAGCCGGTACTTCAGGAACAACACAAAAAACAGCCGCAGCCGACAACTCCGCTACAAGTGCAACGGGAGATCGTACAGCAACGGAGAACGGCACAGGCCGTGGTGTAAGTGGCACCGGATCGGGAGCAGGCTTGGGTTACAACATCGAGTGGGGCGGTGGTGGAGGTAATGTGGTTGTACTAAACAAGAGTATTCCCAAGCCTCCGCAGGGTTTGAATAATTCTACTATCGTCAAATTGAAATTTATCGTCGACAAAAACGGCGACGTGGAAAGTGTTATACCTCTTACTCGTGGCGCCCCGCAAGCTGAGCGCGCCGCGTTGAAAGCCATGTGGTTATGGAAGTTCCGCGTGAAGAATGATCAACGCGCCGAGGGTATCATTAAGTTTACGTTTGATGTTAACTAAGAGTACACGCTGTTGACTACTTCCCACGATCCCTCTACTTCCTCTGCTGCCTCTCGCGCTGCCACAGGCGCCGGCATTCTTTTTCTCTCGCAGATCGTCGGCAATGCTCTGTACTTTCTTACGCAGCGTACCATCATCAGCGAAATGCCCAAAGAGAGTTTCGGGGCGTTGGCATTTGTTCAGCAGTCCTGTTCCCTTCTTCTTGTGGTATTGGTAGATGCCGGGCTGAACAACGTAGCCATTCGGGAGATGTTGCATCATCCCGATCGTAAGCAGAGCATTGTGGCTTCAGCTTTTTGGCTGCGCTTATTGAGCACTGTTGCTGCTTCTATAGTCATTGCAGTTTTTTTTGCCGCCACTGATTTGGGTCTTCTTAGCGCAGCAATCGTTGCCGTCGTGAGCATCACAACATCCGGAAGAATGTCCATGCTGCGCGGATCGATTGAACTTCCCTTCCGCGCGGGCATGAACTATCGATTGATATCGTTGTTGTTTGTGCTCGACATCGCATTGTATGCCGCGGCCTTGTGGATGTATACGGGCACGCTGACTCCCGTGGTAGTTCTGGGGCTGCAGTTCGTATGCTCTCTTCCCGGCTTAGGAATTCTCTTTGCCCGCGCCGGCGGAGCATCACTGGTGTTTCCGCTTCCTTCGTGGCAGCAGATGCGGGATTTGATTATCGAAACTCGAAGCCTACTGTCTCAGCTGGTGATGCAGAATATCCACGCAGGTCTGGATATCTTCATCCTGCGGTATTCATCCTCCCTGCGCGAGGTGGCGGTGTTTGGGGCAGTGGCAAACATTAGTGTGGTGATACTCACCTTGTATTCAGCGCTCTCTACTGCGGTGTTTCCCTTGCTTGCCGAAAAACCCGGCGACGGTAACTCTGCTGCATTGCATCAACGCATTCTTCGGTCGATGTCGTTCATTACATTTTCTACCATGGTTGTGGCGGCCTGTCTATCAGTTTGCGCATCGGTGATCATTTCGGTGTTTACGAAGAATGTCTATGCTGATCATCTCTTTGAGTTCCGGCTGCAATTCTGGTGCACAGTGCTTATTGTGATGGCGCAGTTTACTATCGTAGTCAGTACAGCACTCAAGGAACACCGCGCTGTGTTTACTTCCGGTGTGATGCTGGTAGTGGGCAGTCTGCTTTTTGATTTTGTCCTTATTCCTCCCGGTGGAACGCGCGGTATGTTGTTGGCAAAAATGTTGTCGAACATGCTGGCACTGGGAACAAATCTGTACTTTATCTCCCGCGTTGTAGGAAGGTATGCTGTGGTTGTGTATATGCTGCGAACCCTTACTGCAGGTGCAATTCTCTACAGCGCTTCCATGTTTCTCTCGTGGCAGTACACGCTTCCCTATGCGCTGCTGCTTACCGTGGCGCTGAGCGGAATCACCGGCTTTGTGTTAAAGATGATTACCCGCGCGGATGTGGAATTGATACGGGGAGTTTTGGCCAAGATCACATCACGGCTTAGCCGGCAGAATTCTCCGGCGAGTATCGCTCAAGAGTAAAGTTCTGGCCCAGATACCGACGACGCACTTCCGCATTCCCTGCAATCTCCTCCGCGGTACCGGAAGCAAACACTTTTCCCTCGATAAGGATGTACGAACGGTCTGTGATGGATAGCGTTTCGTGTACGTTGTGATCGGTGATCAACACACCAATACCGCGGTGCTTCAGGGTTCGTACCATGTGCATGATGTCTTCCACCGCTATGGGGTCGATACCGGCAAAGGGTTCATCAAGCAACACAAACTTTGGATCACTTGCCAGAGTACGCGCAATCTCCGTACGGCGCCGTTCGCCTCCGGATAGCATGAAGCCTTTGCTTTTTCGTATGTGCGTGATGTTGAAATCGTGCAGCAGCTCTTCACAGCGGTCACGGCGCTGAGCGGCCGTCAACTTCTGCAGTTCGAGAATAGCCATGATGTTCTCTTCCACACTCAGCTTTCTAAACACCGACGCCTCTTGGGGCAAATAGCTTATGCCCAGCCGTGCCCGTTGAAACATTGCTTTGTGGGTGATGTCGTTGCCGTCCAGAAAAATGCTGCCTTCGGTGGGTTGAATCATCCCCACAATCATGTAGAAGGATGTTGTTTTACCCGCACCGTTGGGGCCTAGCAAACCCACGCATTCACCCTGCCGCACCATATACGATACGTGATCTACTACATGACGTTTGGCATACACTTTGGCTATCCCACGTGCTTCAAGGGTACTGGCCGGTACGGTAGGTTTTGATTCAGGAATATCCATTTAGCGTCGTTTGTCTAAGGTCATTGCTACATCCATCGATTCGCCATCGCGCTCGATTCTCACGCGAAGCTTCTGGCCCACAACGGCATCGTTGATGGCTACGCTAACATCGTCATTTGAATGCATTGGTACACCATCTATTTCAAGAATGATATCACCAGGTTCAATGCCTGCTTTCTCTGCCGGAGACTTGCTCATTACCTGCGTCACAATCACACCTTCCGTGCGTTTTACGTTGTAATAGCGAGCGCTTTGTTCGTTGAGAAAATCTACCGAGAGCCCGGTATAGAAAGAACGATCCAGTTTCTCTCCGTCTTTGAGAAGTGCTACCACTTTTTTCACCCTGTTCACGGGAATGGCAAAACCTATACCGATACTTCCGCTACCGCGCATCGAGGTGGATGTAGAAAAAATGATGGTGTTCACGCCTATCACTTCGCCGTTCACGTTCACCAGCGGGCCACCGCTGTTTCCGGAGCTGATCGCCGCATCGGTTTGAATCATGTTCTTGTACACACGGTTCACACCATCGGAGTTCTCGCTGAAACTCACTCCGGTATTACTCACCACACCTACTGTCACGGTAGGCTTGGAGTTTTTATCAAAAAGTCCAAAAGGATTTCCAAAAGCTATGGACCACTCTCCCACCAATACGTCGTCTGAATTACCAAGACTAAGGTAGGGCAAATTCTTTGCATTGATTTTCAGAAGGGCCACATCTGACGTAGGATCGCTACCGATAATCTCGGCGTCGTATTTCTCTCCGCTGGTCATGGTTACAACCACCTTGGATGCGCGGCCGGCTACGTGATCGTTTGTAACGATGTACCCATCCGGAGAGATAATGAATCCTGAACCCAAAGACTGAACTTTTTGCGTGTAGCGCTGCTCGAAGCGTTTGTAAAAATTACCGAAGAAGGGATCATCAAAACCAAAACCAAAGCCGCCAAAGGGATTAGCTGTGTATTCACGCATCTCTGTAACGTTGATTCCTACTATTGCCGACGAGCACTCGCGGGCTACAGTTGTTATGGCATTCTTACGCGATCCGGTAACAGCGGCATTCTTTTCGTCTCGATCCCTGCTGCTCCCTGTGCGTGCATCCTGCCACGGCGTCTCCTTTCCGGAACACGCCTGTGCCCCGGTGCTCAACACTACCACGATCAAAAGAATTTTACGTAGAGATTTCATTTGATGCCTTTAAGTTCAACGAACATACTCTTTCATTTTCTACAGAGAATTTTCTAGATAGAAATCATTGCCGCCCTGTATTATGAGGCAACAGGCAAACAGCAACGGAACTGTAGTACCATATTTCAACGAATGGAACTCAAGACTATTGCCCCGAAATCGAGAAGCGCTCGCGCAACCATTTGCGAACGGCATCGTCGACCTCCGCGGTCATCCAATGCTCGCCATCAAAGGGCATAAATGTATGGCTTACGTTATTCGACTCCAGTAAAGACTCAATGCGCTCTGCCACAGAAAACGGTACGGTAGCATCCCGCCGACCATGAGCGTGAAACACATCGACGTCATGCAATTGCATATTTC
>JBJOLU010000063.1:0-8225 GCA_046052705.1 Bacteroidota bacterium
AAGTATTGTCAATAACATGACAAGGGTACACTCATCCACCAGCGAACCTACAACCACGAGTACTTTTAGTGAGAAAGTGGATGTGATGGCAATGATGATGCCGCAACAGAAACCGTGGGAAGTTATTGAGTACCCTAATTCGACCACAGCGTTGTTTTATCCTTCCCGTAAAGAGTTGATGTCAAGTGAACACAGTAACGGTTCGCTCTACATTGTGTACACTATCGAGGAAAAGCCGACCACCGTCTCGGTCTCCATACGGTACGTTTATATCTATGGGGTTACGGAAGGAAACTTTGGTAGTCCCTGGAGAAACACCACCACCCGCTTCACCGATATTCAGACAGAACTTCTTGTGAAAGACTATCCTAAGTCTGCATCGTGGCCAAAGCAGAACATCGTACTCCACGCCTCAGATTTTGCCTCGAAGCTGCAGGTAGATCATAAACGTCGAAATACGGAGAGCGGCGAATCGCAAAGCCGATACGGCAGTAGTTCGTCCACAACCGTTGATACATTGGATTCATTTGATCTCGTTGTGGATCCTTCGGCGGAACTAACTATAGAGTTGAAGTAAGAATAGAAACGCGCTTACCGGGTGTGCGGGAGAAAGTCCGGTGCAAGCCCATGAGGCGGCTTTGCCGCAATTGCGGCGCTGGTAAGGAGGCGGGCAATAGGCAGATGATAAAATTTTGAAACGTCGTATCTCTCGGCTCTTCCGGACCGTATATTCGCGCCTCAATTTTTGTTTCTCTTCACTTCGTTTTGATCTCCGGAATTGAACAGACCAGACCAACCTGACCCTGCGCCGGCGCTGCAGTTTATCATTCATCGCGCCACGGAAGACCACTGCTCCTACGCTGAAGTTATTTGTAGTATCATCGAAGAATCTGCTCGCCAGAGAGGCACCGGTATTGCCAAGCGCGACCCCGAGTACATCAGAGCCAAGATGCGCGAAGGCAAAGCAGTGATTGCATTGTCCAACGATGGTCGCTTTGCGGGTTTCTGCTACATCGAAACATGGGAAGACCGCAAGTATGTTGCAAACTCAGGATTGATCGTATCTCCGGAGTTTAGAAAAATGCATCTGGCAAAGCGCATCAAAGAAGCGGCGTTCAATTTGTCCAGAGAGAAATACCCCGATGCCAAGATGTTCGGTATCACTACCAGTGCTGCCGTGCTGAAGATCAACAACGAACTTGGCTACCGGCCTGCGCACTTCAGCGAACTCACCACCGACGACGCATTCTGGAAAGGATGCGAGGGCTGCAACAACGTGGATATTCTTAAGCGCACCAATCGCACCATGTGTTTGTGTACCGGCATGCTCTTCGATCCTGCCGAAGAACAGCGCGGCGGCTCGGCTCCGCCCAGCCATGTGCAGATCGTGATGCCGGATGCTGTAGCCACGCGTGCATCATCCAAGCAGACAGACTCATCACAGGAGGCGAAGCAATGAATGACACAAAGAAGAAAGTTTTGCTGGCGTTCAGCGGCGGCCTTGATACCTCGTATTGCGTAGTGTACCTTCGCCACGAGTTAGGCCTGGATGTTCACACTGCTATTGTGCAAACAGGCGGCTTCACCGACGAAGAGTTACAAAACATAGAGCAACGCGCACTGGCGCTGGGGGCTTCATCGCACACCACTATCGACGAAACATCAGCACTGTACTCCGAGTGCCTGCGCTTTCTGGTGTTTGGCAATGTGCTGAAGAACAACACCTATCCGCTGTCCGTAAGTGCGGAGCGCGTGTTTCAGGCGCGAGCAATAGCGCGGCTTGCAGGCGAAGGCGGCTATCAGTACGTGGCTCATGGTAGCACGGGCGCGGGCAACGATCAAGTGCGCTTTGACGTGGTATTCCGAACTGCGCTGCCCGACACAGAGATTCTCACACCCATCCGCGATAACAAACTTTCTCGCGAAGACGAGATTTCGTATTTGAAGTCCAAAGGTGTTGAGGGCGACTGGACTAAAGCTCAGTACTCCATCAACCAAGGTATATGGGGCACAACCATCGGCGGACGTGAAACCTTGAGCTCCTCACAGCCGTTGCCTTCGGAGGCCTACCCCTCACAGTGCACAAACACAGAGCCGCAAACATTGCATCTGCACTTTGAGCGCGGCGAGTTTGTGGGCTTGAACGGCACGCGGTACGATCATCCCGTGGATGCTATTCGCGAGCTGGCTCGCGTTGCTGGCGCGTATGCCATTGGCAGAGATATTCATGTGGGCGATACTATTATCGGCACCAAGGGCAGAGTGGCTTTCGAAGCTGCAGCACCGCTGATGATTATCAAGGCGCATCACGCGCTGGAGAAGCATACGCTTACGCGTTGGCAGTTGAACCTTAAAGATCAGATGTCGCTGTGGTACGGTCAGCTCTTGCACGAGGGTCAATTTGCCGAGCCGGCCATGCGCAGTATCGAAGCATTTTTTGCCGATACACAAGTGCCGGTGAGCGGCATTGTTCATGTGGAGTGTGCGCCCTATCGTTTCTCTGTGAGCGGTGTGGATTCACCCAATGATATGATGCGCAGTGAATTCGGATCGTATGGCGAAATGAACACCCTGTATACCGGTGATGATGTGCGTGGCTACTCGCGCATAGTGTCTAATCAATCGCGGATCTATCAGGCCGTGAACGGAGATCGCTCATGATTCGCGTAGGAATAGTTGGTGCTACCGGATTTACCGGCGGAGAGTTGTGTCGCCTGTTGCTGCAACATCCCCAAGCCGAAATTGCTTGGGTGATGAGCACATCGCAGGCAGGTGTGCCGCTAGGCCGCATCCACGCTGATCTGGAAGGCGAGACGTCTCTTGTATGTGTGGCCCAGCCCACAGAAGAGTGCGATGTAATCTTCTTGTGTGTTGATCATGGCATGGCGTCTAAACTTCTGGCTCAATACCCGTGGATGCTGAATTGCAAAGTGATCGATCTTAGCAATGAGTTTCGCTTGCAGAATGAGTCGCACAGCTTTGTGTATGGATTGCCCGAAGCGTTTCGCAATCATATTCGCGCAGCGCGCCATGTGGCCAATCCCGGTTGCTTCGCCACTGCTATTCAGCTTGGCTTGCTCCCTCTTGCCCAAGCCGGCTATCTGCACGATGATGTACACGTAAGTGCTATCACCGGTTCCACCGGAGCCGGACGCAAGGCCGAACCAACGGTGCATTTTTCATGGCGAACCGGCAACGCCCAAGTGTACAAGCCCTTTACTCACCAGCACGTGCCGGAGATTCTGCAAACACTTCGCGCTCTGCAGCCGCAGGATCAGATGCAGGATCAATCTTCTACGCAACCCGCACAGAACGCAGAGATTCTCTTCATTCCGCAACGTGGAAACTTTACACGCGGTATTCTGGCAAGCATGTACACATCGTGTACGGCAAGCACCGCCGAGCTTCATGAGCTGTACAACCACTACTACAACGATCACCCCTTTGTGGTGGTGAGCGATGAGTCTCCGGACATGAAGAGAGTGGTAAACACGAACAAAGCATGTGTGTGGGTAACAACGCACAAAGGAAAAGTGTTGGTGGTGTCGGTGATAGACAATTTGCTGAAGGGTGCATCCGGACAAGCAGTGCAGAACATGAACCTGATGTGCGGCCTGGACGAGACCACCGGCTTGAAGTTGAAGAGCATTGCATTTTAAAAGTTCGAGAGTTTGCAGAGTGATTTGCAGAGTCTTGTGCAGAGTCTTTCTCGAACTCAGTCATACAGTCACTCACACAGTCAATTCCACATTCATTCCTCGGGAGTTTGCATGAAGCGCTTTACGTCGGTGCACGATATTCTCCATCCGCAGGCGTTGGTGGAACGAGGCTTACGTGTTGCACAGGAGCCGCTGGCAGAGTTTGGCAAGGGTCGCCACACCACGCTTGGGTTGTTGTTCTTCAACCCCAGCTTGCGCACACGCATGAGTTCCCAGAAGGCGGCGTATAATCTGGGAATGGATGTAATTGTTGTGAATGTTGGCAGCGATGGCTGGACCTTAGAAACGCGCGACGGCGTTGTGATGGACGGCGGCACCACCGAGCACATCAAAGAGGCTGCCGGTGTGATGGCGCAGTACTGCGACATCCTTGGCATTCGCTCTTTTGCCTCGCTCACCGACCGTGATGCCGATTACAACGAAGATGTGCTCGAGAAGTTTATTCGCTATGCAGGTGTTCCCGTGATAAGCTTGGAGTCGGCCACCAGGCATCCGCTGCAGTCGTTTGCGGATATGATCACTATAGAGCAATTCAAACAGCGCGAGAAACCCAAAGTGGTACTCACTTGGGCGCCGCATCCCAAAGCGCTTCCCCAGGCAGTGGCAAACTCTTTTGCCGAGTGGGCCACGGCAATGGAGTACGAAGTAGTGATTGCGCATCCCGAAGGATATGCACTGGATTCGTCGTTCACACGCGGAGCGGTGGTAACGAATAATCAGGACGAAGCGCTGGCCGGTGCGGATTTTGTGTACGCGAAGAATTGGTCGAGCTACGAGCAGTACGGCAGTATTCTTAGCAAAGACACCTCGTGGCAAATCACGCCGCAGAAAATGTCGTTGACCGCCAATGCGCGCTTCATGCACTGCTTGCCCGTTCGCAGAAACATGATCGTGCACGACGACGTTATTGATTCACCCGCGAGTATCATTTTGCCGCAGGCAAAGAACAGAGTAACATCCATGCAAACGGTGCTGGAGATTATGCTGGAGTCTCGCAGCGAGTGGCAGCAGCTGCTGAGCAATGCCTAACAGGTCAGGCAGGCGGCGCAACGAACACACGAATATATTCAGGCGATGATACCACCCACACAATTCACCCGCATCGGAGTGCTGAAGTTTGGCGGAGCCATTGCGGAGAACCCGCAGGCCAGAGCTGAAGCCCTGCGCGGGGTAGCCGCCTATGCGCATCCCTGCATTGTGGTGCATGGCGGAGGGTCGTTGGCTTCTGAGCTTTCCGAGCAGATGGGCTACACACCGCAAATGCATAACGGTAGGCGCATCACCGACGAACAAACACTTCGCATTGTTACCATGGTATATGCAGGCCTGGTAAATACCACTTTCGTGGCCGAGCTCCAATCTCTGGGATGCCGCGCTGTGGGAATGCGTGGATGCGACGACGATATTATTCGCTCGAAAAAACGAAACCCCGAGCCCATTGATTTCGGCTTTGTGGGAGACATTGTGCATGTGCGCGGCGACATACTCATGCAGCATCTGCGCCAGGGTATCCTGCCGGTGATCGCGCCCATCACGCACGATGGCAACGGGCAGCTGCTGAACACAAACGCAGATACCATTGCCGCTCATGTTGCGCAGAGTCTTGCTACAGAGTGTGGCCCAAAGTGTATTGTGGAAGTAGTATACTGCTTTGGGCATAACGGCGTACTGCTAAACATAGAGCAGCCCGATAGCGTCATTGAATCCATGACCGTATCTCAGCTGGACGAGTTTCTGGCATCGGGCGCAGCGGCCGGTGGCATGATAGCCAAGCTGGAGAACGCACGGGCACTGGCTTGCAAAGGCCTGGACGTGCGCATTTGTTCCTATAAGGATTTTAGCGGCGGCACGTGTATCATCGGGGAGAGAGCATGACGCAACGAACACAGGAATCGGTGGAGCTGCTAAAGCGGCTTATTGCCACACCCTCGCTAAGCAAAGACGAAGCCAAGGCGGCCGAAATAATGGCGCAGTTTCTACAGCGCGACGGCGTACATGTGTTCAGGCAGGGCAATAATGTGTGGGCCGTAGCCGAGCATTTCGACGAAACAAAGCCAACCATTTTGTTGAACTCGCATATCGACACCGTAAAGCCAAATGCCGATTGGCAGCGCGATCCTTTTACACCGGTAGTGGAAGGCGATGTGCTGTATGGTTTGGGTTCCAACGATGCAGGCGGACCGCTGGTAAGCTACGCGGCTGTGTTCCTGCACTTTGCAGAGCTGGCCGCTTCGCAATGTAACGTGGTGTATGCCGCAACGGCAGAAGAAGAAATCAGCGGTAGCGGTGGTATTGTAAGTATTCTTGATGCCTTGCCGCACATAGACCTGGCCTGCATTGGTGAGCCCACCGAGATGCACATGGCTGTGGCCGAAAAAGGATTGATGGTTGTGCAATGCAAAGCCAACGGCAGGTCCGGCCACGCGGCACGTAACGAAGGCGTGAATGCTATCGATATAGCTCTGCGCGATATTGCGTGGATACATGGATATAGCTTCGGCAAGGAATCTGCGGTGCTCGGACCGGTAAAGATGACCACGACAATCATCAACGCCGGCACGCAGCATAATGTGGTTCCTGCTACGTGTACGTTCACGGTGGATATTCGATCTACCGATGTGTACGCGCACGACGAGATCCTGCACATACTCTCGTTGCACTTGCAATCGGAAATTGTATCGGTGTCGAAGCGCTTGCATCCGTCGGCAATAGATTTGATGCACCCTGTGGTGGAAGCCGCACGGCGCGCGGGCATGGAGCTGTATGGTTCGCCAACTCTTTCCGATCAATCACTACTCAGCATGCCGCGCGTGAAGATCGGCCCGGGCTCGTCGCAGCGCTCACACACGGCCGACGAGTACATCAAAATGTCGGAGATTGAACATGGCATTCGCACAATGATTCAGTTACTCAGCGATACCATGCCGCACTTACACAAACATCAACCGGGGAGTACCTCATGAAGCTGTGGGATAAAGGCCAAAGCACGCGTTCGAGCGTAGAGCAGTTTACCGTGGGTCGTGATAGAGAGTTTGATGCACGCCTGGCGCGGTACGATGTGCTCGGCAGTATTGCGCATGCAATTATGCTCGGTGAATGCGGCTTAGTTACAAGCCCCGAAAGCGAATCACTGGTGCGCGAGCTTCGCGCCATAGCAACGGAGATAAGCAACGGAAGTTTTAGCATTGCCGAAACAGCAGAAGACGTTCACTCGTATGTGGAGGAATTACTTACCAAGCGTTGCGGAGACGTGGGTAAAAAAGTGCACACGGCGCGCTCACGCAACGACCAAGTGCTGGTGGACATGAAGATGTACCTTCGTGCGGAGTTGCATAGCGTCTGCAGCGCAGTGTCCAAGCTAGCCGAGACGTTGCTCGCGCTGGCGGAGCAATACAAGGACGTTCCGCTTCCTGGCTACACGCACTTTCAGATTGCTATGCCGTCGTCCTTTGGGTTGTGGTTTAGTGCCTATGCGGAGTCTCTTGCGGATGATGTTGAGATTGTGGCTGCGGCGTATCATGTGGTGAACAAGAATCCGCTTGGATCGGCGGCAGGCTACGGGAGTTCCTTCCCTATTCGCAGAGCTCGTACCACCGAGCTGCTTGGTTTTGCAAGCATGAATGTGAGCTCGGTGTATGCCCAGATGACCAGAGGCAAAAGCGAGCGCGTGAGCGCGAGCGCTATAGCAAACATCGCCGCAACACTATCCCGCATGGCCTATGATGTGTGCTTATACAGTTCGCAGAATTTTGGATTTGTGTCGTTGCCATCGGATGCCACTACGGGCTCCAGCTTGATGCCGCACAAGAACAATCCCGATGTGTTCGAGCTTATACGCGCAAAGAGCAACAAACTGCAAGCGGTACCTAATGACATTACCCTGGTGACGAACAATCTTCCCTCGGGATATCATCGTGATGTACAGATACTCAAGGAAATGATCATGCCGGCTTTTGATGAACTGCATACATTGCTGGCCATGTGCACAGAGATGCTGCCCTTGCTGCGCGTGAACACTACCATTCTGCAGGACGAGCGCTACATTCTACTGCATAGCGTAGATGCGGTGCATGCCAAAGTGCGCGGCGGCAAGAGTTTTAGGGATGCGTACCGCGAGGTGGCTGAAAGCATTGCACGCGGTGATTTCGAAAGCACGCAGGGCGTGGCGCACACGCACGAAGGCAGTATTGGTAATCTGCGTCTTGAACTTATTCGTGAGCAGATAAGCACTGCCTGCGGGCGCATGGACCACACAGCGGTACAGCGCGCCGAGGATGCATTGCTTGGGTACTAGGGTAAAAGCGCCCATTTTGATGTATGAACGGGCGAAAAATCAACAGTTTTGATGAAGATTTGGTAGGAATGGGGAATCGCGCTATTTTTGCCACTCTTCAAACAGAACGAAGGACGGGAGCTTAGCTCAGCTGGTTCAGAGCATCTGCCTTACAAGCAGAGGGTCGGGGGTTCGAATCCCTCAGCTCCCACACGAAAAGAGTCGCGCATCAA
>JBJOLU010000064.1:0-18025 GCA_046052705.1 Bacteroidota bacterium
TTGTGAACGGCAGGATTAAAGGGGCTGGGAACCAGTTCCTCGCGCTCAGCAAGCTCGGCAATGGCGATGGCAGCGGCTACCTTCATTTCGTTCGTGATTTGGTCGGCGCGAACTTCCACTGCTGCTTTAAAAAGTCCGGGGAAGGCCAGGGCGTTATTAACGCTTTTACCGTCGGCGGCAAAAGCAGCTCCGGCAGCCAGGGCCTCTTCGGCGCTGATTTCGGGTACGGGATTCGACAACGCAAAAATGATCTGCCCGGGCTTGATCATCTGTGCGGTAATCAGACCTACTCTGCCGGTTGTAGAAATCACTACGTCGGCTGTCATAGCTTCTTCAAAATCAACAATACGCACCCCGCGCTCCATAACCCGTTTGTGGGAGGCAGGGTTAGGGTCGTATGCCACTACATTGAAACCATAATGAGAAAGGAGCTGGGCAATAGCACTACCGGCCGCTCCCAGGCCCAACTGCGCAAATACCAGCGAGGAATCGCCGGCGCGGTTTACTTTCTTCAAGGCGTTGAGTACCGCAGCCAACAGCACGGTAGCGGTTCCGTGCTGGTCGTCGTGCATCACGGGCTTGTTCAGGCGGCGAATGAGCTCATCTTCAATGTAAAAGCAGTCCGGTGTGCTGATGTCTTCCAAATGAATACCTGCAAAGCCGGTCGAGACTTTTTCAACGATGGAGATAAACTCGTCGGGATCTTTGGTATCAATCAGGATGGGCATTGCTCCCAGACCAACGAATTGATCATAGAGCATGGATTTACCCTCCATTACCGGCATAGCAGCCGCAGGGCCTATATCACCCAAACCAAGCACTCTGGTTCCGTTGGTGAAGATGGCAATGGTGTTTCCTGCGCTGGTGAAATCGTACAAGAGAGAGGGATCTTGCTGAATTGCCTTGCATACTCTGGCCACACCCGGTGTGTACACATACCGAAGTTCGGCTACGCCGGGTACATCGGCCTTGCGGCATACTTTGATCTTTCCGCCGCGGTGATGTTCAAATACAACATCTTTAATTTCAACTACTTCTGCTTCTGTTCTCTCTTTGATCGCGCGCTCTATAGTAGCTAAATGCGGCGAGTCAAAAACAGAAATTACGATCTCTCTGAGCACATGATCGTGACCAACAAACAAGGTTGTCATGTCGCCGATCAATCCACCTTCTTCACCAATCACCGTACATAATCTTCCCAGCATTCCCGGTCGGTGGGGATTCTTAATGATAAAGACTATATCGTTGTCAGGTAATTGGGGTCGTAACGGTTGAACCTGAACTCCTTGGCCATCCATAAATACTCGCTTCGAAAATCAGTAGAATTCAAAACCGATCGCAAAGTTACGCTTCAGGGCGGATTTGAGCGTTGATTTCAGTGTGGTGATATGGGTAGAGATTCGGGTAGAGATTCGGGTAGAGATTCGAGCACAGATTACAGTCGACCTCAAATGCAGAGCGCGCATGTACTTCATGTACTTTTTACTTGTCCACCAAAAAGGTGGAGCACAGGGAGTCGGGCGTGTCTCGGTAATAGCGATACGTGGGGTGCTCAAGGCGGGCAATGGGCACGCCTTCGCTCAAGGCCTCTTCAAAGAACACGGCGTCGTCGGCATAGCGCAAATGCGAAAAGCCGCCGCGCTCCACAAGCAAGTCTCGGCGAATCACAAAGGTTCCGCCTACCACACAGTCGCTAATGGCAATACTGCGTGTGGGATCGTTTTTGTCGGGAACTGAGGAATTGCCTATTACCTCCACGCCCCCGTGAAAAAAGGGAATTTCAGGATATTCCCTACACGCCTCTTTACGCAGAGCCAAATGCTCGGGCGCATATTCGTCATCGCTGTCCAGAAACGTAACGAATACACCGCATGCGGCAAGTATTCCGGCATTCCGGGAAGCACCTACGCCTCTGTTCGCGTGATGCAGAATGCGGATGCGCGGATTGAGTCGGGCATGTTCCTGTAGCAAGGCCAGGGTGCCGTCGGTGCTGCCGTCGTCCACCACGATGAGCTCCCAGTCTTTTTCCGTTTGCGCTTGCAGCGAAGCAAGTGCTCTTGGTAACAGCGCGCACCGATTATACGTGCAGCATATCACGGAGAAAAAGGGAACGCGATGATTGTACACGGAAAGAGTTTTCATGAAGGAATAGTGCGGCGATAGTTACAGGAAAATGTGTGATGAGGGAGCTTGAATGGTGAATGGATGTCGGTATTGTGAATGGATTCGTACGGCAAGGTGATGAGCAAGCCGACGTTCATACGAAAGCAGGGGTCGGGGCACCTTCACAATGTTAGTTTTGCACCAAGCATATAGCTCACAGCTCAATCATCACCGCAAACAACGGAATCAACGAAACGTGGACAAACTAGAGTTTTGGACAATCTGTTCAGCAAACGGCATCATTCTGGAAAAAGAGGATGTGGACATTTTTGAGAGATACCACAACGATCTGCTCTATTGGAATGTCAAGGTGAACCTGATATCACGCAAAGACGAAGAGAATATTTGGGAGCGCCACATACTGCATTCCTTGGGCCTGCTCACCGTTACCGATTTTCCCAAGCGCGCCCGCGTGCTTGATGTAGGTACCGGCGGGGGATTTCCCGGAATTCCGCTGAAGATTGCCCGTCAAGATATGCAGGTGCTGTGCGCAGACTCTATTGCAAAGAAAGCAAAGATGACCGCCATGTTCGCAGAGCATACCGGTCTGCGGGGTTTGAGCGTGGAGAATTGCCGCGTTGAAACCCTTGCCGAGTTGCCGAAGCACCGAGGCACGTACGATGCCGTTGTGGCGCGGGCTGTAGCACCCTTGGCAGAAATTGTGGGATGGACACACCGATTACTCAAACCAACCGGCCTTTATGCGTTGCTCAAGGGCGGCAACCTGGACGAAGAGATTGCCGATGCGCGCAAGCAGTTTCCCACCCTCCACATTCGGGAACTGCCATTGTCTATAAAAGGTGTGCCATGGTTTACGGAGCAGGAAAAGAAAATTGTCTTGGCTACGTTTACAGGCTAGTCACCACATATGAACCACCACCTTTCACCATATCGCATGCTTTGGCTTACGTGCGCCGTCTGTGTACTCACAAGTATGGCAGGCACCGTATTGTGTGCGCAATCGTCCTCGGTGAAAATGGCGCGCTTGAAATACAGCGGCGGCGGTGATTGGTACAACGATCCCTCGTGCGAGGTAAATCTGATGAACTTCGTTCGTCAGAATACCAACATCCAGGCTGCACCTGTGTACGAGTTTGTGGACATCGGCACGGATAATATGTTCTTGTACCCAATCTTGTTCATGACCGGTCACGGAACGGTGAGTTTTTCCGATGCCGATGTGAAGCGTTTGCGAGCATATCTGGAGAATGGTGGTTTCCTGTATGTAGACGACGACTACGGTATGGACGCATCCATTCGCCGTGAGCTAAAAAAGATTTTTCCCGGGCAGGATCTTCGCGAACTGCCATTTTCTCACCCGCTATTTCACGCCCATTTTCAATTCCCTAATGGGGTTCCCAAAACGCATGAGCATGATGCCAAGACGCCCCAAACGTTTGCATTGTTCGATGGCGACCGCGTGTGCGTGCTGTACACCTACGAATCCAATCCCAGCGACGGTTGGGCGGATGCAGAGGTGCACGGAGATCCTCCGAACAAGCGTTTGGAAGCACTTCAGTTTGGAACCAACATTGTTGTGTATGCTCTAGGCAACCGCTCCACCTCACCGGCAAAATGAACAATCAAACTGCATATACGAAGCTCATTCAGCGCCTGGATTCCACGCGCCGAAAAGAGATACGCGTGGATGTCGTTACGGCACTAGCTACAGCGTTGGTAGTGCCTGTGGTGTGCTTGATGGGGCTGTCGGTGATCGAAGCTTTTATGCACGCCTCTGTGGCAGCGAGAACTGTAGCAATGAGTGTTCTTGGTGTAGCTACGCCCTTGTTGCTTGCTACGGCTGCGGGGAGAATTCTATGGAGCAGAGTATTCTCGCCATCGGCGCCTTCTGCCTTCAGTATAGCCGAGCGCGTTGGTAATGTTTACACGAGTATTCGAGACCTGCTTCTCAACGCCTTGCAATTAGTGAGTACCACAGTGCCGAGCGTTGCAGTGTCTTCTCAGCTTATTGATGCCGCCTTTGGTCAAGTGGTAGAGGCCACGCGCGAGATGGACTTCGACAAGGTGATCAATACCGATCGCATGCGCAAAGCACTGCTCCTGCTGGCAGTTTCTTTGGGAGTGTCTGCACTGCTCTTTGCCGCAACCCCGCTGGGTTCCGCTGCCTACAGACTTTTACATTTCCGTACCTCGTTCGTTCCTCCTGCACCCTTTACACTGCGTGTGGATCCTAAACAACGCGAGGTATTACGCGGCAGTAAGGTTACCGTGTTCGTTCGCGCTGCAGGCGTGGTGCCCGGCACGGTTACTCTGATGGTGCGCGAGGACGAGCAAGCCGCCTTCGATAGCTACACACTGCGGGACGATAGCTCCGGCGTGTTTCGCTTCGAACTGCCCTCGGTGAAACGCAGCATACGGTTTTATGCAGAGGTTCCCTGGTACAACGAGTTCGTTCGCACCGATACCGGTACCATTACCGTGAGCGACCCACCACTGGTACGCAGCCTAGAGGGGCGTGTGCTTCAACCCTCGTACACGCGAATGCCGGCCATCGCGCTCGATGAACAGCATGCAGACATCGCGTGTCTGAGCGGGTCGCGCGTGGAATTGAATATCATGGCAAACAAGGCCCTTGCTCGCGCCGAGTTGTTGCTCTTTAGTGGGAAGTCTGCCGCAAGCACTGCCACGACGAACGCCAAAAGCATGGCGTCGAACAACAAATCAACAGACAGCGCAGCTGCGCGGCAGATACAGCTTCAGGCGGAGGATACCGTTCGTGTGCCCATGAAGGTGGCGGACCGCAAAGCTTCGGCTCAGTTCAGTGTGCGAAACTCCGGCTCGTATGCCATTCGCATTTACGATGGCGAGGGCAGAGCAAATGCGGATCCGATGCGCTACAGTATTACCGCGCAGAACGATGGTTATCCCGCAATCAGTTTGGTGGAACCTCAGGGTGATGTGCAGGCCAAGCCCGATGTGCGCCTTCCCATCCGGGTTACCATCACCGACGACTACGGCTTCTCTCAACTTACGTTGAACTACAAACTCACGGCTTCGCGATATGCAGCGCCGGAGAAGGATTACAATCGCATTGTTATTCCCATGGCACCGTCGGGTACCTCGGCCGAAGTTAGCTACCTGTGGGACTTGCAGAGCATCGGAATATCGCCGGAGGATTCGTACGAGTTCTTTGTGGAGGTGTTCGACAACGATCGCATTACGGGGCCAAAGAGTGCCCGTACATCGGTGATTGCGCTGCGGCTGCCGTCGCTGGCTGATGTATTCCGCCAGGCAGAGAAGAAGCAGGACGATGCCGCGAAGGACCTGGAAACAGTGATGAAAAAAGCAGAGGAAGTGGCTCGTGACATGGAGCAGATGCAGCGCGAGATGATGAAACAAAAGCGTATGGCCAGCGATTGGAATGCGCAAAAGAAAATGGACGATATGCTCAAGCAGCAGGAAGCTATGCAAGAGAAGCTTCAGCAAGCACAAGAAAAGCTGGAGCAAATGACGGACATGCTTAAGGAGAACAAAGCGCTGTCTCCGGAGACACTGCAAAAGTATGCCGAGCTGCAGAAGCTGATGAAGTCTATCGATTCCAAAGAAATGCGCGATGCAATGGAGCGCATGAAGCAGGCAATGGAGCAGATGTCGCCGGAGCAAATGCAACAGGCAATGAAGAACTTTAAGTTCAACGAAGAAGATTTCAAGAAGCAGATTGAGCGCACCATGCAGCTGCTCAAGCGAATTCAAACGGAGCAAAAGGCAGATGAGTTATCGCGCCGTGCTGAGGATTTGCAGCGCCGGCAGGATGATCTTCAAAAGCAGGCAGAGAACACAAACCCCTCGGATGCAAAATCCAGAGATGAATTATCCAAGAAGCAGGATGCGCTCAAGGAAGACATGAAACAGCTTGCCAAGGACGCTAAAGAGATGGAGAAGATGGCCAAAGAAGCGGGCTTAGATAAACAACAGAACGTGATGGAGCAAATGGCCAAGGCTATGGATCAATTGAATGCCGAGATGACACAGCAGCAGATGTCGCAGAGCAGCCAGTCCATGGAAGAAGGCGATATGCAGCAGGCCCAGCAGAAAATGAAAAATGCCTCGCAGAATCTGAAGAACTTCTCGCAGTCGATGAAAAAGATGAAGCAGGAGATGCGCAAGAATCTACAGCGGGAAACTGCCAAGCAGATGCAGTCGTCGCTGAACGACATGATGGCTCTGAGCAAGGAACAAGAGCAACTCATGAACGACGCCGAGCGCATGGATCAAAACTCCGCTCGAATGAGTCAGAATGCGCGACGCCAGCAGAATCTTCGCGAGCAGATGATGAACCTGGCAAACAAAATGAATCAGCTGGGGCAAAAGTCTACAGCGGTAACGCCGGAGATGGGCAAAGAGATGGGCGACGCCATGCGGCAGATGCAGGATGCTCAGGAGAGCATGGAGAATCGTAATTCGCCGGCGGCAGCCATGCAGCAAAAAGGCGCCATGAGTTCCATGAATAAAGCCATGAAGCAAATGGCCGGAGCTCTCAGCAAGATGAATGGCTCGTTGCCCGGCCAGGGCGACGGCCAAGGCGAGGGCGATCCCATGAATCCCTCGGGAAGCAGACCCGGCGGGCAGAGTGGATTTATGCAACGCTTGCAGCAAGCGGCCAACATGCAGCAGGGCATCAATAGCGGTATGCAGCAGATGGGAATGGGACAAGGATCCATGAGCTCCGAGCAGCAGGCAGAGCTCGGCCGCTTAGCATCACAACAAGGTAAGGTTCAGAAGTCGCTGGAGGAATTGTCTAAAGAACAAAAAGAAGCAGGCGGTTCGAAGAAGGCCCTGGGTAATCTGGAAAAGATGGCAGAGGAGATGAAAGAGATATTGGCAGACATGCAGTCCGGCCGAGTTACCGACGAAACACGTCGGCGTCAAGACCGCATACTTTCGCGCCTGCTAGATGCATCGCGTTCCATGAACGAGCGAGACTACGAGAAAACGCGTGAGTCGCGATCGGGTGAAAACACTCGTCGATCGGGCCCGGCGGAATTGGATTTGGAGCGCCTTCGAAACTCGGGCTCGGTGCGTGATCTGCTGCGCTCAATGCAACAGGGATACACCAAGGATTACGAGCAGATTATTCGCCAGTATTTTGAGCAGCTGCAACAGCAGAAGTAACAACCGTCGGGTACGATGTACCTTGTGCGCGGGTACCTCTCGAGGGCGTCACAGAAATACCTTCCTTCAGCCATACTTCAGCCACAAAGCGTATGAATATTCACGCCTATAGCATCGAGGAACTCACGGCGCTGCTGGAAACAAGCCGGCATGGCTTGACGCACAAACAAGCCCAAGCTCGATTGAACAGGGAAGGGGCAAACGAGCTTCAGGAGAAAGCAGTGCTATCTCCGGTGAGAATTCTATTGGCGCAGTTCGCCAACTTCATGATTGTGGTGCTGGCTGCCGCAGCTGCAATTTCCTTTGCCCTGGGCGATGCTACCGATGCAGTTGTGATTCTGTGCATCGTGGTTCTTAACGCCGTGGTGGGTTTCATTCAAGAGTATCGCGCCGAACAAGCCCTGGCTGCCCTTAAGAGCATGTCTGCACCAACGGCACGCGTGGTGCGAGACGGCCATGCCGCCGAGGTTCCTGCGCGGGAACTTGTGCGTGGCGATGTAATTATTCTAGAGTCCGGAAACATCGTGCCGGCCGATGCCAGGCTGCTGGAAGTGTTTTCGTTGCGTATAGACGAAGCTGCACTTACCGGCGAATCGCAGGCCGTGGATAAAAACACCGACTCTATTGCGTCAAACTTTCTTCCTATCGGCGATCGCTCAAACATGGTGTTCAAGGGAACACATGTTACTCACGGTAATGCGCATGCCATGGTGGTGGCAACGGGTATGGAGACCGAGCTGGGAAAAATAGCAGCAATGCTACAGGATGAAGATTCTCTGCAAACACCGTTGCAGCGAAGGCTGGAGCGGTTCGGCAGGAAACTCGCATACATGGTGCTTGGTATTTGTGCCGTTGTGGCTGCTTTGGGTTTGCTTCGCGGCGAGGATCCGCTTACCATGGCGCTTACGGCAATCTCGCTGGCAGTAGCAGCAATACCGGAGGCCTTGCCCGCCGTTGTGACCGTTGCCTTAGCACTGAGCGCAAAGCGCATGACAAAGCATCATGCGTTAATACGCCGGCTACCGGCCGTGGAAACTCTTGGTTCCGTTACCTATATCTGTACCGATAAAACAGGAACACTGACACAGCAGAAGATGTCCGTTCGTGAGATTGTGTTTGGTGCGGGTGATGTGTATGACGCCGACCATTTAGCGGAGTGCAGCAGTCATGCCAATGCACAACAGCTTCTGCGCATGATGGCCATTAGTAACGATGTTGAGCACACGCACAGCGGCGCCATGCTTGGCGAAGCTACCGAGCTTGCGTTTGTGCACTTCGCCGAGTGGGCAGGTGTGGAACGATCCGCCACGCTTGGCACACATGCTCGCTTGAAGAGTTTACCCTTCGACTCATCGCGTAAATGCATGAGTACAATTCACCGAGATGCAGATACCGGCGAAGCCCATCCGGTAATGTACACCAAGGGTGCAGCCGATGAGCTTTTGCCTCGGTGTTCACAGGTAATGGATCGAGGCACCGTCCGGGATTTCACTGCAGCAGATGCCGAAGCACTACGGAAACACACGTTAAGAATGGCCGCACAAGGCCTGCGCGTGTTGGCCTTTGCGCAGAGTTATCCTGCGAACAAATCAGTGGAACAGATGAGTATCGAGGACGAACGGAATCTTGTGATGGTGGGCGTGGTAGGATTGATCGATCCTCCCAGGCCGGAGGCAAAGGCGGCCGTGGCGGAGTGCCATCGTGCGTCTATCGTTCCCGTGATGATAACGGGGGATCACCCGGCCACTGCACGTGCCATTGCCACCGAGTTGGGAATATTACAGTCTGATCGTGACGAGTTGGTAAGTGCCCGTGAACTGGACGAGATGTCCGACGAAGACTTCGCTGCGCGTGTTGAGCATATCAGGGTGTATGCGCGCGTGGCTCCGGAACAAAAGCTGCGCATCGTAAAAGCTTTGCAAGATCGTGGCCACTACGTGGCAATGACCGGCGATGGCGTGAACGACGCACCCGCTCTGAAGCGTTCCGATATAGGAATTGCTATGGGTATCAACGGCACGGATGTGTCTAAAGAAGCGTCGGCTATGGTGCTGCTTGATGATAACTTTTCTACGATCGTTCATGCTATAGCCGAAGGGCGCAGAGTGTACGACAACATTCGCAAGTTCATCCGCTATATCATGACCTCCAACAGCGGCGAGATATGGTGTATTCTCCTTGCTCCCTTGGCCGGACTTCCCATACCCTTGCTTCCGGTGCACATATTGTGGATCAACCTTGTAACCGACGGCTTGCCCGCGCTTGCACTTGCCGCCGAGCCTGCGGATGCGGGCATCATGAGCAGGCCGCCGCGTCCGCCTTCGGAGAGTCTGTTTGCGGGCGGCTTAGGCAGGCATATTGTGATGGTAGGTTTTATCATGGGCGTGGTGCCGGTGTTCGTGCAAGCAGCCGCAATTCATACAAACCACAGCCACTGGCAGACCATGGTTTTTTCGGTGCTGTGTTTGAGCCAGCTTGGTCATGCGCTCGCAGTGCGCTCCGAGCGAGTGTCGTTGGTAGTTCAGGGGTTCTTTTCGAACGCTGCGCTGGCCGCCACTGTAATCGTGGCAATAGCGCTTCAGGCATGTACGATTTTTGTTCCTGCGTTTCAACCGGTCTTCAAAACCCAAGCTCTGAGCTTCGGTGAAACAATTGCGGTACTGTTGATATCCTGCGTGGTATTGTTCGCAGTAGAAATAGAAAAGCTGTGGTACAGACGGCGTCATGCAACTGCGGTGGGCAGCATTCGGTAGAAACAGCTGTTGGTAACACGCCGGTGGCGATATCCGTAGTTCATCATGATATTTGCAGGGAGTATACAAACCTTGATTACCACGATGCGTGTGTTGCTGTCGGTTGCTGTATGTATGAGTGTGATGCTTTGCGTTGTAGTGCCGTGCCCGGCGCAGGCGCAATTGCAAGTGCAAGGAAGATACGACCTCACCCTTAGCGGTGGCGGCGCTGCTCAGTTTGCCACCATGGTGAACACTGGCGTGGAGTTCGGACCGGATGTGAATGTAATGGCGGCTTGGCAGGTACGCCCCAACCGCGGCTTACGAATGTGGATAGGCTACGAGAACTTTCGCGCTCCCGTCAATGAAGTGAATATCAAGGAAGTTCGTGCATGGTATATCAGTGCCGGAATTCGCACTGATTTGTATTCGTGGCAATCCGGAGTTCACTCTTTTCTTCTTCTAGGTTTTGGCGCAGGCAATTGCGAACCTTCTGTGGTCACAAACAGCACAGAGTCCATCAGAAACACGGCTATTCAGCTTGGCGTGGGAATTCCTGTTCCAATTACTCCTTCTTTGAAGTTTGTTCCCATGTTGCGATTCGTCGTTGGAGCAAACTCCGGCTTTACCATTCCTGTTACCGCGGGTTTGCAATGGAACCCATAATTCAGCTTCAAGAGCGTCGCCCCTATGTAGCTCCCGAATACGTGCTGCAGGCCCACAAGGAGCGCAAGAAGGCTATTCGCGAACGGCTGCGTGAGTTCACGGCAGTACCGCCGTCCCAATGGTTTTATGAGTTTTGCTTCTGCCTGTGCACGCCGCAGAGCAAGGCCACCAGTGCCTTCGCGGTGGCAGAGAAGTTACAGCAGCAACGCTTTCTTGAGCAGGAATTCGATCCAACCTCGCTACTTCGCAATCCTGAACATTACATTCGATTTCACAATACCAAAGCGCGGAATCTGTTGAATCTGCGAACGCTGTTCCCAAGTATTGATGCCATGCTCAGGTCCACGACATCGGCGGTGGAAGCTCGCGCCTATCTAGTGGAGCATGTTCGCGGAATGGGAATGAAGGAAGCGTCGCACGTACTGCGTAACATCGGGTACCGCGGTATTGCCATTATCGATAGGCATATACTCACACACATGGTGCAATGCGGTATCATCGCCGATGATGCCTTCCCGTCGTCACAGAAAAAGTATCTGGAGATTGAAGCCAAGTGGTTACACTTTGCTAGCGATATTCGCATCGATCCCGACGAACTGGATTTAGTGTTTTGGTCTTTACAGACCGGCGAGATTTTAAAGTGATTACCTACCATGGCTAAAGATCAAACCATTCGTATCACCGCGCAGTGCGCCTTTGAACAAAAGGGAAAAAAATGCACGCGCAAAACAACCCTTACACATCCCTATTGTGCTCGTCACACCAAGGAACTTTTGGGTGTGGAAGTGCGGCCCTCGCAAATACGCGCAGCGGGGCTGGGCCTATGGGCAACGCGGGATTTTCCCAAAGGGGCACATCTTTTTAACTACGAAGGTGAGCGACTAAAAACACGGGAGTACGACGAGCGCTATGCTGATGAAGCGATGGGTGTATATGGCATTAAGCTTACGTCCAGAACTGTTATCGATGCACGTCGCACCGACTCCGGCGTTGCACGGTATATCTGTTCGTACCAGGGTTCGGGTAAGAAACCCAACGTAGAATATCAGAGCACTTCCAAAGTAATTGAGATGGTGACGACGCGAGCCATAAAAGCTGGAGAAGAGCTGCTGGGTGACTACGGCGAAGAAATGATTGCTGCCATGGGAGTGCCGAACAAGGCCTAAGCTCCTGAGCAAATGAATTGCGAGCTATCTATCCCGGGGCTCCGTGATTCTACCACACCTGCCGAACATAACAGTTGTCTATAAGGCGAGTAGAACCCACTTTGCCGGCCACTATACATGCGGCGTCCGGCGATTGAGTGATGTCGTGCAGGGCATTCATTCCCAGCGGATCTACAATGGCAATGTAATCAAGGTGCAATGCGGGCTCGGCACCCAAAACTTCTTGCGCCGCACGTAGCAATATCTCAACAGATGTTTGCCCGGATTGAACTCCCGCGCAAACAGCGCGTAACGCACGGGAAAGCACCAACGCTTGGTGGCGCTGCACATCCGATAAATACACATTGCGTGAGCTTTTTGCCAACCCGTCGCTGTCGCGTACGGTTGGCACCACCACCACACGGCACTGCAGGCCTAAGTCCAGAACCAAGCGCCGCAACACTGCTGTCTGCTGAAGATCCTTCTGCCCCAGGTATAACGCGGTGGGAGTAGTGATGCACAACAATCGTGTTACCACCAGAGCAACGCCATCAAAGTGAGTGGGACGCACCGCACCCTCGAACCCCGCCGTGACACCGTCGATATGGATGTGAGTGGCAAAACCTTCGGGATACATTTCTTCGGGAGTGGGAGCAAAGACCGCATCGCAGTTGTGGTTGCGTAAAAGTTCGCAGTCCCGTTCGAAGTCTCTAGGATATCTCGACAAATCTTCGGTGGCAGAGAACTGAGTGGGATTCACGAAAATCGACGCTAATACCGCGTCGTTCTGAGCCCGCGCTTGCTGCACCAATGCCATGTGGCCTTCGTGCAGATATCCCATTGTAGGAACGAAGCCGATAGATTGGCCCTGGGAGCGCCGCGCAGCGCACCATTCGTGCACTTCCGAGATTCTTGTGAGTATATCCATAGCGTGCAATGATGAAGCTCAAAGATGAAGTAATGCCGGCCGGCGGCGCACTCCCTGCAAAGATGCGCAGAGGCGGGCCTTGCCACACCAAAAGGTGATATTTTTGTGGGGCACGAAGCGCGGCCCTTGTTCGTCTTGAAGTGCGGTGTCCGGTTGTGTTCCGGATGAGTATTGTTTTGAAGTTTACATCTATAGTATTCCTATGTACGATCCATTATTAGTTCAGCCTATGCGCGAAGAGTTAACCCGCATTGGTTTTGTTGAAGTTCGCACGCCTGCCGAAGTTGATGCGGCGTTAACCAAGCCGGGCAGTACGCTCTTGGTTGTGAATTCCGTGTGTGGTTGCGCTGCAGGTAGCGCCCGTCCCGGTATAGCACAATCGCTGCGTCACAACTCCGTGCCCGATAATCTCGTGACTGTTTTTGCCGGTCAGGATAAAGAGGCCACACAGTACATACGCGATACCTATTTGAAAAATGTACCGCCGTCGTCTCCGTCCATCGCCCTCTTCCGCGATGGCAATTTGATTGGCGTTGTGCATCGTCATATGATTGAAGGACGTTTCCCCGAAGCCATCGCTCAGATGTTGACTAACGCCTACGATGAGTTTTGCGCACCGGCAGCATCTGCTGAGTAGGTTGTCTACGGCGGTATGTGCTTTGATGTAAGTTTGTCGTGCGCTGGTACCATGTACCATAGGCACTCCGGTTTCACGGTAAAGGATGAAGACGGTGGAGACATCAACGAGGAATAAACTGTCCGCCATTGCGGTTGTTACCATCAGCTCGCTTGCGCTTGCTGTGCTGGTGTATATGACGGGCATACTGCGTGGCTCGGCCGGCCCTATACTTCTGTTTGGAAGTATTGCTTTTTTGGTGTGGCCGTACCGCCGGGAGTTTCGCTTAGTGCAGCGATTGTTCACCATTAGCGCGATGGTGTTTGCCTTGTGGTTTCTTGGCGATCTTGGCAGTATCCTTTTGCCCTTCGGCATGGCCTTCTTCATAGCCTACCTTGCAGATCCACTGGTAACCGCACTTGCAAAGCATCGTATTCCGCGTGGTCTAAGTTCTCTTGCTCTGGTGTTGGTACTGTTGGGTGGAATAGTAGCGGCATCCGTGTATGTTTTTCCGGGTGTGTTCTCTCAGATGAACGAGGTTATTCGGCGGATTTCCTCGATGGTAACGTCCACGACGGACTACTTGGAGAGCCGTCAGTTTTACCGATGGCTAGAGAGCTTCGGTATTTCCCAGACCACCGCGCGTGAGCTAGTGCAGAAGGAAGTGGTGCCGGAGCTGGAGAATATTTCGCAGGTCATTGTTACATCGGTTCTGGGCGCGCTTACCTCGCTTACAGCCATTGTGGAGCAAGCCATAAATGTGGTCTTGATTCCCGTGCTCACCTTCTACTTCCTCAATGATCTTCCGCAACTGAAGAAGCGCATTCATTCTATGCTCGATCATCGCCATCCGGCCTTGGTTCGAGACGTCAAGCGCATCAATGATATAGTTCGAGCGTATATAGGTGGCCAAATCATCAGTGCCATCTTTGTGGGAACGATGGCATCAATCTCCTTTATGCTTTGCGGCGTGCCGTATCCCATTGTGCTTGGCGTGCTCTGCGGTCTGCTGAATCCCATTCCGTATCTAGGAATTATCGCAAGTATGTTTATCGCTATTGTTACTATTCTTATTGTCAATGGCGACGGCGTTCTGCTGCACATCATTCAGGTCTCGGTGATTGTTAATATCCTACACTTTCTTAGCACCTATATCATCGATCCTCGAGTTACGGGATCTCGCATTGGTTTGCATCCGGTGGTACTCATTGCTTCGCTCTTTACCTTTGGTCACTTCTTCGGGTTTTTCGGTCTGGTGTTTTCCATGCCGGCCGGAGCGGTGGTGATGATGTATTTCAACGATTGGCTGGCATCGATATCTCCGAATACTGAAGCGAGCGATTCCGGTTCATCATCGTCAGGTGTATCTTCACCTTCATCGTCATCCTCATCTACCGAGGCCTAGACTTCATCACTTTCATTGCTCGCGATACGTGCACAGTTGTAACGCACATAATGATTGGTTAGAACTGCTCCGCATGTGGAGCCGCACGCTGCCGCGCGTCGTGTTCATGGTTCTGTTGTGCCTGTCAATACCAAATACCGCAGGTGCTCGCGGCATAAGCAAGACAAAGAAGAACTCGGCATTTTTTACGCTACAGTTGAACGGTAAAAAACGCAGCGTTCCTCTTGTTACTATTCGAGGGAAGCGATACTGTTCGTTGAGTGTCTTGGATGCTTCGGCTGCGAAAAAAACTTCCGGCATCGCTACATGGAAAGCAGGCGAGTGGCAGATCAGTGCAGCCGGGTCCGGCTTTTTTGTTCGAGTACAAAATGCAGACACCATGTTTGTGGCGCAGATGCAGCTGCCGGCCATAAAGCAGACCACTTCCGTGCTGGTTCCGTATCCGCAGTTCTTTCAAACACTATCCGCGGCCGGATGTGTTTCGTTTCGCTCCGCCGAGTCTTCCGTTCGCATTCTTCAACGGCCTTTGCTCGCGGCGAGTGCTGCAAGTGCTGCTCGTTCGTTGCCGGTCTCAACCCCGGCACCCAAACTAAAAGTACCGGTGGTGCGCTCCTCCGGCGATACCGCGGTGTCCGGCGAGCGTGAAAAGGGAATGAGTAAGGAAGTGAGTAAGGAAGTGAGTAAGGAAGTGAGTAAGGATGCAAGTAAGGAAGCTAGCAAGGAAGCAAGTCAGGAACTACTTCAAAAGCAAACCGGAAGCTCTGAACCTCCGCGCTCTGAACCTCTTCGCAACAACCTTGATGCGCCTGTTGCGCCGGATCCCCATGCAGCCGATACGGCGTTGCAGAGTCTACCTGTTCGCCGGTCCTTTCCTAAGGGGTTGAAGCGGCGTGAGCTGGAGGATTCATCGCAGTCTTCGGTGTTTCCGATCTATGACAGCGCGCCGGAAGAATATTATAGAAGTTCCGGTGTAGACTCTTACCGAAATTCTCGGCCCTCATCAGTTGGTGGTAATCCCGAGTGGCCGCGGCCGCTTTTTGCCTCTTTGACGCCTGATCTTCGTAGAGCGGTTCCGCGTATTAGGTCCGTGCGTGTTCGTGCTAGTGGCAAGTCTATAGTGTTTTCCTTTAGGGCAGATGAGACACTCTTGCATCCGCCTCGAGCAAGCATTACCAGTAGGCAGCTTCGTATTTCCTTTCCCTCTGCCATCAATACCGCTCGTTACCCTTCGTCTTTTGCCTCCGCTCGTGTTACCCGCTTTCGCTCCTTTCTGGATAACTCTGCTCAAGTGTACAGTTGCGTATTGCCTGTGTACGGCATGAATGCTGAGGTTCGGGCTGCACGTGGCAATCTTTATACTATTGTGTGCTCTCCGGCAAGCTCTACAGCTATATCGGCGGTTAATTCAACGAAAAAATCGGAACATGATGTAGTAGAGAGTGAAACACCTAATGCGGCTTCTAGTTTGGCTTCTAGTTTAGCTTCTGATGCGGCCTCTGATTCGGATCGCCGTAAGTGGCGCTTCGACTGTGTGGTGATTGATGCCGGTCACGGAGGTAAAGACGATGGCGCACACAGTGTGCACGGGTATAAGGAAAAAGACGCCACGCTTGCCATTGCCCTGAAGCTGCGGAGCGAGCTGCGGCGGGCCATGCCCGGCTTACGCGTTGTCATGACTCGCTCTACCGATGTGTTTATTCCGCTTCATCAAAGGGGTAGTATTGCCAACAAAGCAGATGGCAAGTTGTTTATCTCCATTCACTGTAATTCCGTGCCGCAGAAACCATCGCGAGCGCGTGGCTGCGAAACATACATCTTGAGTCCGGCAAAGACGTCGGCTGCCATTGATGTGGCCTCAAGGGAAAACGCCGTAGTGCAGTTGGAAGACGAGCGTGACCGGTACGCCGGCATGACCGGAGACCAGCAGGTGCTCGTTACCCTTGCCCAAACAAGCTTTGTGAAATTCAGCAGTGGCTTCGCACGAAGGGTACAGAAGAATGTGGTGCCGCTTACCGGTATGCCGGACCGAGGTGTAAGTCAAGCCGGATTTCTGGTGCTCGTCTGTGCCTCCATGCCCGCTGTATTGGTAGAGACAGGATTTGTGTCGCATCCACAGGATGAACGTTTGCTGTTCCGCTCGGATGGCCAGAAGAAAATTGCCCGCGGTATCGCAACGGCAGTGCGCGAGTATGCGGCGGAGTATTCAAAACTATTGCGACACTGATGTAATAGCACTAGTCGCAATCCCGCTCCTGCCTTTGCTGTATAGTATATTTGAACGTCGATGTTGTATCACCATTCGAACCACGCTGTGCTCCGGTCAATTCTTATTCGTGATTTCGCTCTGATTGAATCCTTGGAGTTGTTGTTTGGCAACGGCTTCACTGTGATCACCGGCGAGACCGGGGCAGGCAAGTCTATCATCATTGATGCCTTTCTTGCTGCGCTGGGTGAGCGTACTTCCGGTGATACGGTGCGAGCCGGTGCTGCAAAGTCAATTATCGAACTACAGTTTCAAACGTCCTCGAATGCTGTTGTTACGCAGTTTCTGCGAGAGCACGATTTCGATGAAAACGAAAACTCTTTGGTGATTCGCCGTGAGATTCGCGCAGCCGGTACCTCCAGGTTTTTTGTGAATGATACTCCGGCTACGGCTGCCATTGTGCGCGAGCTGGGCACACTCCTTGTTGACTTTCACGGTCAGTATGAGCATCAGAGTATTCTGCGCCCGGCTCAGCAAGTGCGTATTGTAGATCGTGTGGCACACAACGACACCTTGCTTCGCAACTACCGCGCTGCTTTGCGCACCGCGCGAGATCTGGATCGCACCATTCGCGAGGTGCAACGCCGCGCAGAGGACGCTCGATCCACACAAGAATATCAACGTTCACAGCTGGAAGAAATAGCGCGTATCGATCCTAAGCTTGGCGAGGAAGAAGAACTCGTGAAGGAGTTGGATATATCTACGCATGCCGAGGAATTTCATGAGCAAACCGATATCGTGTATGGTGTGCTCTACGCCGGTGAGCAATCGGTGTCCGACAATCTGGCGCGCGTGCAAGCAGCGCTGCGGCATTTGGGGACTATTGATGCTGCCTTTCTTGAGCTGAGCTCAGAGATTGAATCGGCCGGTATATCGGTGGCCGAAGTAGCAAAAGCTGTACAACGCTATCGCGAGCGTGTGGATTTTCATCCCGCGCGAATAGAAGAGGTGCGGGAGCGACTAGCTCAACTTCA
>JBJOLU010000065.1:0-3734 GCA_046052705.1 Bacteroidota bacterium
TGATAGCGAGTATTTATATGACCAGCATGACCAGAGAAAACCTTCGCAACATTGCCATTATCGCTCACGTTGACCACGGCAAAACCACGCTTGTAGATCACATGCTCAAGCAGGCAGGAACGTTCCGCGACAATCAAGTTGTTGCAGATCGCGTTATGGACTCCAACGACCTTGAGCGCGAAAAGGGTATTACCATCATGGCAAAGAACACTGCCGTTCGGTGGAAGGATACGAAGATCAACGTGGTTGATACGCCGGGCCACTCGGACTTCGGCGGCGAAGTGGAGCGTGTGTTGTCGATGGTAGACGGCGTGGTTCTACTCGTTGATGCAGCGGAGGGACCGTTGCCCCAAACAAAGTTTGTTCTGCGAAAGGCATTCGAGCTGCACCTTACACCCATCGTGATTATCAACAAGATTGATCGCTCCGATGCGAGGCCCGAAGAGGTATTGAACGAAGTCATGGAATTGTTCTTGGCACTGGGTGCAGACTATGATGCGCTGAACTTCCCGGTGATCTATGCAATAGGCAAGCTTGGTATTGCAAAGTTGAGTCTTGATGATCCTAGCGAAACACTTGCGCCGCTCTTCGACACTATAGTCAAGCACATTCCGGGACCGCCGTATGATCCCGAGGCGCCGTACCAAATGGCAGTGGCTGCGTTGGATTGGAATGATTATATCGGACGTATTGCCGTGGGCCGAGTGCATCGCGGTACCGTGCGCATGGGCGATGCGGTAACACTGCTCTCTCGCGATGGAAGCTCTACTCAAAGTCGTATCACAAAGATGTTTGCTTTCGAGGGCCTTACCCGTGCGGAGATCGACGTGGCAGAAGCGGGAGAGATCATCTCGCTGTCCGGTTTCGACTCGGTAAAAATTGGCGATACCTTTGCCAGCCCCTTGGCTCCCGAAGCGCTGACCTTTATCGAGATCGACGAGCCCACCATTGCAATGTATTTCATGGTGAATACCTCGCCGTTTGCAGGTAAAGAAGGAAAGCACGTAACCACTCCCAAGCTGCGCGAGCGCTTGTACCGCGAGCTGCGCACGAACGTTGCTATGCGTGTGGAAGACACCGATCAGCCGGATGTGTTCAAGGTGAGCGGTCGCGGTGAATTGCAAATGGCTATTCTTATCGAGACCATGCGTCGTGAAGGATACGAGTTTGCGGTTTCGAAACCCGAAGTATTGCTCAAGCGCGACGACAGCGGTCAGCTGCTCGAGCCCTTTGAACATGTGGTGGTTGATTGCTCCGAAACATCCATTGGCGGTGTAATCGAGAATCTAGGTCGCCGCCGGGCAGAGATGACAAACATGGCTCCCGCCGGCACCGGTATGCGAGCAGAATTTATCATCCCTTCTCGCGGTCTTATTGGTTTTAGAACCGACTTCATGACCTTAACCCGTGGTGATGGTCTTATTCACCACAACTTTACCGGATATCAGCCGTTCAAGGGCGAAGTAAGCACGCGTCTACGTGGTACGTTGGTGTCCATGGAAAACGGTGTTGCAACAGCTTACTCGCTGGAGAATGCTCAAGAGCGTGGCGTGTTGTTTATCGAAGCCGGTGTTCCCGTGTACGAAGGCATGGTGGTAGGCGAGAACGCCAAGGAGAGCGATCTGCCGGTGAATGTTTCGAAGACTAAACACCTTACAAACATGCGTGCAAGCGGGTCTGATGGTATCGTGCGTCTTGCACCGCCGCGCCTAATGAGTCTTGAGCAGTTTATCGAGTTTATCGAAGACGACGAGCTCTTGGAAGTAACACCGCTGTCTTTGCGCATTCGCAAGAAGATTTTGAACACCACGGAACGTCAGCGCGCACAGAAACGTGCGAAGCTTTCCATGGAGAATGATGCTGCCTAAGTGTGTTTGCTACTTCAGTAGTCATACAATTCTTCTGCATGTCAATTCGTAAGTATGTTTACAACAGTATTCGTCTTTGTGTAACCAACAGTGTGGTATTCCCATGAGAACCATTCTTTGTTTTGTTTGTGTTGTTGTTTGTCTGGTACCGCTTTCGGCCCAGAAAAATGTTGGCTCCCTGCAGCCGCAGCGCTTGCGCGTAGCCAAGGGCGAGAGCTATAAGTTCGCATCCACCTCCGAAGTAGAGAATCGTGTTACGATGATGGGCTCGGAGCAAATTTCCACCATGACTGCTACGGCGAAGTCGGCGCTAGTGGTTGTTTCTACATCCAAGGATTCCTCCGTGTTTGCCACCAAGCTGAATGATCTTCAGATCTCGATGAAAGGCATGGCCATGATGGGTGTGCCCGACACAACAATGAAGTTGGATTCTCTGCCCGAAGCGTCGTCGGAAGTTACCGTGCTTGCCGGTGGCAAGTTTGTTCGGAACTCAAAGCAGGACGACGACATCAGCAGTGATAAAGGTCCTCAAGCTCGCATGATGCGTCAGGTGTTTGGCAGCGGCGGCGGTTCACAAAGTTTGTTCCTGCCGTTTCCCGATAAGCCCCTTGCAGTGGGCGATGAGTGGACAGATGTGCGTAACGATACTACCAAGGGCGACCGCAGCATGATCAGCAACATTACCATGCGCTACACCTACGAAGGTACCTGCGACACGCTGGGCATGAAATGCGGCCGCGTGAAAGCCCGCTCTGAGCGCTACGTGATCACCGGCAGCATCAAGCAAATGGGCGCCGAGATGAGCATGGAAGGCGATGGAGTAATTAAGGAGACACATCTGTTCGAGTTGAAGACCGGCGTACCTGTGATCGTAGATTCTATGGTAGAGACCGACCAAAGAATTTCTCTGGGTGAAGGAATGGAGATTCCCATTTCTATGACCAATACCACGCGCAGAGTTCGCGTGAAGTAACCCGGATCTCTTACTTCTATCGGGCCAGTCATTATGCCGGAAACTACAGCAACCACAATGCAGGCCGCTGTGCTTCACGAATCTCCCCAGGGATTGCGCGTACAAGCAGTGCCTATTCCCGGCGTTCCTGCCGGACATGTGCGCGTGCGCATCGAAGCTGCAGCCCTGAATAGACGCGATGTTTGGATCAGTCAGGGGCAATATGCCGGTATAGTGTATCCGTCCGTGCTTGGCTCCGATGGCGCCGGCGTGATTGATGTGCTCGGCTCCGGTGTTCCCGAAGAATACCTGGGAATGCATGTGGTGATCAATCCATCCATGAACTGGGGAGAGAATACACGCGCGCAATCTGCTGACTATAGCATTCTGGGTATGCCCGTACAGGGCACCTTTGCAGAGTATGTGGTGGTGCCCTTCGGGCAATGTCACGCTTTGCCCGGTCACCTGACCATGGTGCAGGGAGCGGCTGTTCCCTTAGCCGGACTAACGGCGTATCGCGCGGTGGTCACCCAAGGCAATGTGCGTAGCGGCGAGCATGTGCTGGTAACCGGAGCGGGCGGCGGCGTTTCCTCGTGGGCTCTTCAGTTTGCCCGTGCGCTGGGTGCAACAGTGAATGTAACCACACGGCACGAAGCCACACTGGAAGCGGCCTTGCAGGCAGGCGCACACGGCGGTATGTGTATAGTACAGAAAAGCTGGACGAAGGAATATGTGGCTCGTTTTGGTATGCCCGATTGTATCATCGACAGCATTGGCGGGGAGTTCATGAATCACCTTGTGAACCTCTGCGCTCCCGGTGGAACTATCGTTAGCTACGGTGCCACCCTTGGGGCAGTGCCGTCCTTCGAGATACGGCGCGTGTTCTGGAAACAGATACGACTGGTAGGAAGCAC
>JBJOLU010000066.1:0-10461 GCA_046052705.1 Bacteroidota bacterium
GGGGGCAAAGTGGGAGAATTGCGACAAGACCCTTCCGGGCCCACCCCTCAAAAAGCCCTAAAAACGCATGGAAAAACGGCTGTGTAAAAGTTTTTTGTCAATAAATGTGATTTTGTGGTAAAAAGTGGGAGAATGTGTGCGGCTTTGCTGTATCTTTGCGCGTCGTAAAAAACACAGGGTAAGGACGGCACTATGCCGGGATTTAAGGGACAAGAAGCGTATTCGATTGATGCAAAGGGCAGAGTTAACATTCCGCTCAAGATGCGTCGCGTGATGACTCCCGAATCCAACGACACCTTTGTGATTACGCGCGGAACGAACAAGTGCATTGAAGCGTTCCCCATGGAAGACTGGAAGAAGTACGAAGAGCGCTTGCAGCAGTTGAATCACAGCGCTGAAAAGGACCGCTACTTTTTACGAATGATTCTTTCCTGGTGTGATGAAGTGGTGATGGACGGGCAGCAACGAATTGCCATTCCCAAGCGCCATTTGGATTACGCGGGAATTTCAAACAGAGTAACAATCGTTGGGGTGATGGATCGCATTGAGCTTTGGAACCCCGAAGAATTTGAAAAGTATCAGAACAGCTTCACCGAAACGTACGAGCAAATCGCTGCAACTGTAATGCAGTAACCCAAGTGACCGGCAAGGGCAACAGCATGAATGCAAGCGGTGCTAACGATACGAACACAGATACGGTGAAGAATACGGTAAATAGTACTGAGAAGAATACGGAGAAGGTCAAGGAGGTTTATCACATTCCGGTGATGCTTCGCGAAACACTGGAATGGTTGATAACAGATCCCGAAGGATTGTATGTAGACGGAACATTAGGCGGCGGCGGGCATGCAGCTGAGATACTGAGGAAGGTAGAAAAACGTGGTCGCCTGGTATGTTTCGATGCAGACAAACAAGCCATTGATGAGTGTCGGGGGGCATTTGCCGATGAGCTTGAGCGCGGTGAGGAATCGCGAATACGAATAGTTCATGCGAACTATTCCGAGGTATGCACGCATAAGGAAGTGGTGGCAGGTCAGTGGAAGGGAATCAGCGGACTCTTGCTGGATCTTGGTGTGTCTTCGTACCAATTGGATCATCCCGCACAGGGAATAAGCCATAGGTTCGAGGCAGCGTTGGATATGCGCTTCGGGGGGAGCGGACCAACAGCAGCTGATATCATTAACTCGGCATCAGCGCAGCAAATCGAGAAAATTCTCAAAGAGTTCGGCGAAGAAAAGTTTGCTCGGAGAATTGCCACGGCGATTATTCACCGGCGCAGTATTGCACCAATCACTACCACAGTCGACGTACGCACATTGGTGGGGGAATCCGTTCCTCCACCGGTGTTCGCTTCGGCACTAGCGCGGGTGTTCCAAGCATTCCGCATCGCCGTCAATCGCGAACTTGATGTTCTGCGAGACACACTTGAGTGTGTGATTCCGCTCTTGGCTCCCGGAGGTAGAATTGTGGTGATCACCTACCACTCTCTGGAAGACAGAATTGTGAAGACCATCTTCAAACGCGAATCGTCGGATCATCGACCAACCTATCCCGGTGATAAGGAAGTTATTGCACCGTTGCGTCTCTGTACGCCAAAGCCTTTGCTTCCCACAGATGAAGAAGTAGCGCGGAATCCGCGTGCACGAAGCGCGAAGATCAGAGTGGTAGAGCGCAAAACAATCAATTGACAACATACAGCGTGTTTGCAAATAGTGTTTTGCTCATTAGCTGATGGGTGCTACTTTGCAGCGCCTCGAAGCATCGGCGCAACACTTCACTTCCTGTTGCACGTAGTTCCAATCTTTTTCAACGTTTACCGATCTGTTATTTGAGGCTGTGTTTGCGGACGTAACCGCCAATCGCACGTTTTGTTCCCCGCGTGTGGTCATCCAAATCAATTCTCGTACGCAATTTTTCTTCGGCAAGATCTCCATTCCTACGTTTTTTTACTAACCCTCTTTTGTAGATACATCCATGCCCAGAGCAGAACAGCCGACCTCTCAGGTCCCCACCGTTATCGATATCAACGAGCTCAAGACGCACAAGATTGCCGAGCTCACGCGCATTGCCAAAGCGCTGAACATTCCCGACACCTCCGACCTTCGTAAGCAAGAGCTCATCTTCCGCATTATCGAGGCGCAGTCGGCACTACAAATGAAAGAGCAACACACCGAGGGTGTTACCGTAAGCACCGGTGTGCTGGAAGTATTGCCCGACGGCTACGGATTTCTTCGCTCGGCGGATTACAACTATCTGCCTTCGCCCGATGATATCTACGTATCGCCATCGCAGATAAAGAAGTTTGGTTTGCGCACCGGTGATACCGTGCGTGGCCACGTGCGCCCTCCCAAAGAAGGGGAGCGTTTCTTTGCGTTGCTCAAGGTGGAAACAGTGAACTACGTAGAGCCGGACCTGATGCGCGATCGCACCATTTTCGACAACCTTACACCAACCTATCCCGAGCGTCAGTTGAAGCTGGAGACTCTGCAAAGCGAGTTCCCTATGCGTATCATCGACATGCTCAGCCCTATTGGTAAGGGACAGCGTGGTTTGATTGTATCGCCGCCGAAGTCCGGTAAGACAATTCTTCTGCAGAAAATTGCCAACAGCATTGCGCGTAATCATCCGGAGGTAAAGCTTATCGTGTTGCTTATCGATGAGCGCCCCGAGGAAGTAACCGACATGCAGCGCTCGGTAAAGGCTGAAGTGATTGCATCCACCTTCGACGAGCAGCCCGAGCGTCACGTGCAAGTGGCCGAGATGGTGCTCGAAAAAGCAAAGCGTCTTATCGAGGCAAAGCAGGATGTGGTGATTCTCCTTGATTCCATCACGCGCTTGGCCCGCGCCCACAACACCGTGATTCCTCACTCCGGAAAGATTCTCTCCGGCGGTGTGGACGCCAATGCTCTTCACAAACCGAAGCGTTTCTTTGGTGCTGCGCGTAATGTTGAAGAGGGCGGTTCGCTCACAATCATTGCTACGGCACTTATCGATACCGGCAGCCGCATGGACGAAGTGATCTTTGAAGAGTTTAAAGGTACGGGCAATATGGAGTTGGTGCTCGATCGCCGTTTGGCTGAGCGCCGCATATTTCCTGCTATCGATGTCAACAAATCCGGTACACGCAAGGAAGACTTGCTTATCTCGCCCGAAGATCTCAATCGCATTTGGATTCTTCGCAAGTTCCTCAGCGACATGGGTAGCGTGGAAGCCATGGAGACATTGCTGGACCGCATGAGCAAGACCAAATCCAACAAGGAATTCTTGCAGACAATGAATTCCTAATTGAAGCAATCTTCGGTTCTCGAGAGAGAGAGTGGCTGAAGGTGGTCTCTCACCGCAGTTCGTTACCGCAATTCCTCTCCGTAGTTGTATTCAACAACTATCCTCAATGATTCAGAAACCAAAAACCCCGGCATCAGATGATGTGCGGGGTTTTTGTTATTCGCAAATGAAGTCGATTCACGCGTAGTTAAGAACGGAGCTCTTGCTTGTCAGCGGAACGTATACCGGTTGTTCTACACAGCACGGTGCGGACGGCCTATACACCGGCAGCGCGACATTTACAGAGACTTTGTGGACAAATCCTCACCGACTCTATAGACAGCTCTACAGCGATTCTATAGACAGCATATTCGTTCGGGAGCGAGCCACCAAGGGCCGGCCGATGGTAAACACTATGGTGTTTCCCTTGGAGAAATATCCTCTGCCCACAAGGAGCTTCTTGATATGTTCGATGGTATCGTCGGTGGTGGTGACTTTCTCCACCACAAATCCATACACACCCCATGATAGCCCCACTCTGCGAGCGGTAGACACCTGCGAGGTTATAGCCAGAATGGGGGCGCGCGGACGTCTGTTGGATATCAACTGGGCTGTTTGGCCGGAATAACTGAGCGATGCAATGCCATCTATAGGTTGTTGCTCTGCTATGGTAGCAGCCGCAGCTGCAACAGACAAGGTATTTGCCTGCGCGTTGATATGCTGCTCTTTAAGCTCGATATTCATCACCAGTCTGTTCATGGATTTCTCAGCTTCGGTACAGATCAATCGCATATACGAAATCGCCTCCACGGGATAGGCACCCACCGAGGTCTCCGCACTTAGCATCACGGCGTCGGTGCCATCGAGCACCGCATTGGCCACATCGCTGGCCTCGGCGCGTGTAGGTCGCGGATTTTTGATCATCGATTCCAACATCTGCGTGGCGGTGATCACGGGCTTTGCGTATTGTTTACACAGTGTGATAATGCGCTTCTGCTCCATGGGTACCTGTGCCGGCGGAATCTCTACGCCCAGGTCTCCGCGGGCCACCATGATGCCATCGCTCACACGGATAATTGCCTCGATGTTTACCAATGCTTCGGGCTTTTCGATCTTGGCAATAACAGGAATATCTGCATGTAGCAGCTGTAATGTTTTACGAACCTGCTGAACATCTTTTGCCGTGCGTACGAACGATACCGCGATGTAATCCACTTTTTGCTTTACCGCGAAAGCAATGTCCAAGCGGTCTTTGGCTGTGAGCGAAGGTAGACTCACATTGATGTTAGGAAGATTTAAACCCTTCCGCGACTTGAGCAAACCGCCATTGATTACCACAGCGCGAACAAACACGCCATCGGAGCTCACAACCTGTGCAGAGAGCAGGCCGTCGTCGAACAACAAGGTATCGCCTTTGCGCACATCGCGAGCCAACGAGGGATACTCCAGCGGAATGGTTCCCTCCGGCGTGCGTAGTTTCTTTCGTTTCACCACGGCAGGATCCGCGATAATTATCTCATGTCCTGTCATGAGCATGCGGCCTTCGCCAAGCTCGCCTACGCGAAGCTTTGGGCCTTGCAAGTCGGCAATGATGGGAACGTGTAAGCCTGTTTTCTTTTCAGCTGCGCGAATAAGCTTCACCGCTTTGGTGTGGGCTTCGTGACTGCTGTGGCTCATATTCAGCCTGAATGCCGAAGCGCCCGCATAGAGAGCCTCCACAATTTTGTCCTCGCTGCCCAAAGCCGGACCCATTGTGCAAAGGATCTTTGTTTTATGTGTTAGATACGACGGCGTTTTCATGGTGTGTGTGCGAGTGTATGTACGAGTGTCTGTACGAGTGTAAAAGCGAGTGTGTGAGCAACTACTCACTGCAAAAGTACCGCTTTGTGACGAAGGAATGAGCGAATGAGCTACAGAGCAGACCCCTAGAGTTCAACCTGCGCGGCGGATGCTACAGCAGCGACGTACGTGCAAGCAAAGTATGGCAAAAAGTATGGCAACCTGTACACGAACATTTCATTGGTACTCTGCAAGCTTTTCTCTAGTTTGACAATCAAACACATCATATTCACCTAACGGAGAAAATCATGAAACTTGCGAAACTTGCGAAACTTGCAGGTACACTGGCATGCCTTGTGTGTGCTGTTGTGGTAACATCACTGCCGGCGATGGCGCAGTTCACCAAAGGCTCGAACTACCTTGGAGTACGCACGGGTATTGGTGCGCGCGACGGTGCTATTGCGGTAAGTTTAGATTTTGATCACTGCCTAATGAAGGAACGCGAGTTCGGCCCGGGACAAGTAGTAGTGGGAGGCAGTATCGATGCATCATGGCCCAGCGAGTCCAAGAAAACCAACATTGGCGGCGTTGATTTATCGTACGATGCGAACACTACCTTCGTGCCTATCTCGGCTCACGTGAGTTACCACTTCGGCCCCATGATGGACGACAAACGCATTGATCCATTCTTCCTGGTAGGTATGGCGTATCGGTATATCGTTGTGAGCAACGAGTACGGTTCGCAGTATGCTAACTTGAATGCATCAATCAACTACAGCGACTTTGGATTGGTAGGAGCAGCAGGTGTTCGCTACTTTATCGACAACAAATGGAACGCACACGCTCGTATCGGTTTCGGATCCACCTTTATCAGCGCGGGTGTGTCGATGAAGCTGTAATGTACGCCTTGGTATAACAGCGCTTCGTACTCTCGGTATAATATCTCTTCAAGCAGAAGCTCTTAGTTTGGAAGTCGCAACACATAGGCGGCTTCCAAGCTGAGCAGCGATTTCACAAACGGCAAATTCTTCAATGCCGTGATGCGAATTGTAGGCAGCCCGAATTTCATCTTGAACACCGGGCGCAGCAGAAAATACTCTTCACCCACCACCTCGTAGCCCGCATCTGCAGCGGCCTTTAGCATTTTTTGCGCGCTGAATCGTATAGATGCCAAGCGTTCAACCTCTTCTGCATTCGGTGCCTGCTTGGCTGTTCCCGCAATGCGCACAAAAAGTTTTTTGGGCAGCATGTGTAAATAGGGAATAGCTCCCCAGATATTCTCCAGCAACTGCTGATGGCCACCAAACGGTGAGCTATACGGAGGGAACGTAACGTGAACGAATCCGCCCGGAGCAAGGATCTTCTTGATATTCGTCAGTGCCAGCGTGGCATCGTCCAAATGCTCAATTACATCGCGTAGCAGCACGAGATTGAATGACGTTCTCCACTCATCTTTTGGCTCGGTAAAAAGAATATCGTGTTTCGACAACACCAGATCTATACCGAGAATCTTTGCGATGCGCTCTGCGAACTCAAGGCGTATCTCCGAAATGTCTGTTCCCAGAGCTTCGCCGGCACCCGCTTGCACAAAGGCCTCCAGCACTCCCGCTTCGCCACAGCCGATGTCTGCCACTGCATCGCCGGGTTTAAAGAAGCCGCGCTCCATCATCTCCGGCACCAGTACTTGACGCCCAAGTTGATAGGGATAGTTCCAATAATACTTGGCGTAGTCGGGAAGCTCCGGTGCGGATTGTACGGCGGCTGAAAGGTCCGGGATGTTCGCTTGGTTGTGCCCCATGGGGTAATGCCGGTGGTGTTTGTAAAACGTAAAAATACTACCAACTGCCGGCCTCTTGCGTGTCTGAATTTAGGTATCTGAATTCGCCTGTCTGAGTTTGTGTGTCTGACTTTGCGCGAATGAATCAACATGTATGAATCATCAATCGCGTTTCGTTGCCAGTTGCACACCGACCAGAAGCCGCACTGCGCCGGCTCCGATGCTGAACCTTTGGCTTTGCCGATCTATGAACCGTGTATCGTACTCCGGCAGTGAAGCAAACGGAGTAACAATATTCGGTGCATAGGTGTACGACAACTCCACAAGAATACTGCCTGCCGATCTATGAAAGTAGTTATCAAAACAAAGTTCAACTCCCGCGCTGATTCGTGCAAGCGGAACCGGTGCACGCCGAGCAAAGCGCAAGCCCGATTGCAGCCTGTCGCCCACTACGGTACTTGATACATCTTCGTTCCACCTAACGTTCGTGAACGACGCACCGATGCCTGCACCCACAAACTCCCTGAACTGCGACGTTGAGGGATTGTACTCCACGCAAAGTGCGATTGGTATCGACGCTATATTCACCTGATGATTCGAACGCCGCATTCCAACGTACAAATCAGGAATGCGCGCACTATACACATCCACCTCTCCAAAGCCTGAAGCCGTGGCTTCTATATAGCTCGCATCGATGCCGGCTGCCCACACGCCACGCCGTACCTTTAGTGCCGCATGGTAGCATACGGGTGCGGAAAACGACATCGACGACGCGCCGGTTATCTGCTCCACCACTCTAAAGAAATCAGAGGCCGACAATCCCGCTTCGGGGCCTACACGTAGATTCACAAGTAAGGCATTAGGAGGAACTGCGCGGTTTGCAGATTGTGCGTCGGGGGTGTGATCGCTATGAGTGTTGTCTATACCCCCGGCCACCATGGCCCCCGGCACCATCAGCCATGCAGCGCTGAGCAGAATTATAGCGGCATGGCACCTATACATAGTCCGGAACAAAGCAACGTTCATACATTCACGAAGGGTAACAAGCAAGCGCCTTGCACATGTACAGTAACAAAAGGGAGGTGCCTCTATCACATTCAAAGGGCATGGTCAAAAGCCTCTTACAAAACCCTCTTACAAAATATTCTTACCCATGGTGGAAGCCACCACATCGCATGCGAAAATCGCACTGCTGTTTTTGTCGTCGAGAATGGGATTTACTTCTGCCACTTCCAAACTGCGCAGCAGTCCGCTCTCGGCAATCATCTCCATTGCAAGATGAATCTCTCGGTACGACAATCCACCCGGCACCGGCGTTCCTACGCCTTTAACCAAGGTGGGATCTACACTATCCAGATCGAAGCTTACGTGTAAATGATCCACATGTTCTTTCATGTGGCGAAGCACATTTTTCATCACGGCATACATGCCTTTCTTGTCCAGGTCCGGCATGGTGTATGCCTGCACTTTGCAGCTCTTGATCAGCGTGCGCTCGCCGGGATCCACACTGCGTATACCAACTAGAGCAACATTCGTAGGATCGAGCTTTGGCGTAAAGCCCATGAGGTTCGTGAGCAAGGGAGTACCATATCCCATGGATACGGAAAGCGGCATGCCGTGAATATTCCCCGAAGGGGTAGAGTCCGGCGTGTTCATGTCTGCATGCGCATCAATCCACACCACACCCAGCCGTTTGTTCTGCTCGCGGCAGTGAGCGGCAATTCCGGCCAGTGAGCCAATGCTCATGCTGTGATCGCCGCCGAGTATCAAAGGGAAGCGATCGCGGTCTAAAATGTTCTTTACGGATTTTGCCAATCGTTCGCAGGCTCTGCGTATTTCCGGTAGGTATTTAAGCGTAGGGTCTTTGATGGTCTGCACTTCTTGTGTCTTTACCTGTATGTCGCCCTCGTCCAGCACCGTATATCCCAGGGCCGTTAGCCGCCCGCTGATATCAGCAATGCGAATGGCACTGGGGCCCATGTCCACGCCGCGTCTGTCGGCACCAAGGTCCATGGGAAATCCAAGCAAGGAGATTGTCCGTTTCATATATCAAGGGTGAATTGTGAACGGCCGCGCACGTACATATTCCGCAGATATTCAATAGGCAAATGTACGAAACATCAACGCCGCCTGCCGCGGTTGAGCCTGCCCGCGTATATTTGCAACACTTGGTTGTGACCTGTACTATCATTGTGTGTTTCGGCTATGGAATCAATGCCTTTTGTGAACTACTCGATACTCATTGTTTGCTACCTCATAGCATCAGTGCTCTTTGTAATAGGGTTGAAGATGCTCTCGCACCCCGATAGTGCGCGCCGAGGAAATATCCTTGCCGCTATTGGTATGGGCGTGGGCATTCTTGGCACTCTTCTTTTGCATGAGTCGAACGGTGAGCCCATACACAATCATCTATGGATGATCGCTGCTATGGCTATTGGTACCGTTTTGGGCTGGGTGTCTGCGAAACGAGTGGCAATGACGGCGATGCCGCAAATGGTGTCCATTTTCAATGGTATGGGTGGTGCATGTGCGGCAGCAATTTCTTTGATTGAATTTGGCCACGCCACGGCGCACACCGAAGGCGCTCTTCCCATGCAGATGGGCCTGTCTATGACCATCATTGCCGGCTTGATTATCGGCTCGGTGTCCTTCAGCGGTTCCGTGATCGCATTCTTCAAGCTGCAGGGTATCATGGAGAAGAATCTTCGCTTACCTGCACAGAATATCTTTAACGGAGCAATGATGCTGGCCACGTTGGGACTGGGAGTGTTTATCGTAACCTCCGGCAGTACCGATATGAATTTGGTACTCACGGTGTTCGCGTTGTCCATTATCTACGGTGTAATGTTCGTTGCTCCTATCGGTGGTGCGGATATGCCCGTTGTAATCTCCTTGCTGAACTCCTTCACCGGTATGGCTGCGGCCTTCGGCGGATTTCTTTACAACAACCAGGCAATGCTCACCGGCGGTATCCTTGTAGGAGCGGCAGGAACTCTGCTTACGGTGCTTATGTGTAAGGCAATGAATCGCTCGCTTGTAGCGGTGTTGTTCTCGGCATTCGGCTCTAACGGTTCCGGTGCTTCAACATCTACAGCTCAAGGCAGCATCAAGGAAATTAGCGCTACAGATGTTGCAGTGATGATGAACTATGCTACGAATGTGGTGATCGTTCCGGGATATGGTTTGGCGGTAGCACAAGGCCAACACATTGTGCAGAAAATGGCCTCTATACTTGAAGAGCGCGGTGTTAATGTAAAGTATGCTATTCACCCCGTTGCGGGCCGTATGCCCGGCCATATGAACGTGCTTCTTGCGGAATCGAACGTTCCGTACTCACAGCTCTTGGATATGGAAGAAATCAATCCCGAGTTTCCCGCAGCCGATGTGGTAATTGTGATTGGTGCCAACGACGTCGTGAATCCCGCTGCACGCCACGACACAAACTCTCCTATTTACGGAATGCCCATTCTGGATGCCGACAAGGCCAAGAATGTGATTATCATGAAGCGCAGTATGAGTGCGGGTTATGCGGGCATCGACAACGAGTTATTCTATTATCCCAACGCGTACATGTTCTTCGGCGATGCAAAGAAATCGCTGGAGCGCTTGGTTGATGAGCTCAACGCGTTGTAATCGTGCAC
>JBJOLU010000067.1:0-3461 GCA_046052705.1 Bacteroidota bacterium
AAAGACGATGTTGAAGAGGTGCGGCCCGAGTTCAGCAAACTGCGCGAGCTGTGTACTGAGATACGCGAGCAGTTCAATCTGCCGGCATTCACCGAGCTTTCCATGGGAATGAGCGACGACTTTGAAGTGGCAATAGAGGAAGGTGCAACCATGATACGCCCCGGCACCGTGATCTTTGGCGCGCGGCAGGCGCGATAGGCCTGTAGAGGTTTAACTCGTTGGCACAAACCACACCCGCACCCACACCCACACCCGCACCCGCACGCGCAACAGCCGCTGCAACTGCCATCGCTATTACAACGCCATCACTTTTGGCCACACGAAGTGTGCAATCATCTGTGCTGCCAGGCGCATGGTGCGCGAGTCCGCATCAAAGAGCGGATTCCCCTCTACGATATCCACCAGCCGGCATCGCGAATGCCCGCCTGCAATGCGCATAAAGTGCAGGGCCTCACCTGCCGTGAATCCATCGGTTGCGGAAGCACTCACTCCCGGTGCGAACGCAGAGGCAATGGCGTCTAGGTCGAAGGAGCAATACATTGCTTGAGCGTCGGACATAGCATTCAGCGTTTGCTCAAAAGCCGCAGCAGGACCACTCTTCTGAATATCACCAAGCATGTATACGTGATGGCCCGCGTCACGCACATACTGAATATGATGTGCCGCCGCTACGAAGGGCTGAATACCGAACTCAGTGAAGTATCCCGCCGGTATATGAACATCGGCATCCTCAAGCAGCAGCCTAAAGGGCGAACCGGAATGCGCCATCATTGCACCGCCACGTTCCACAAGTGGCCGCACATCCAGGTGCGCGTCGATATTCACCACACCAATACTACTATGCTGCAATGCCAGTGCTCTGCCATTAGGGTAGGCAGTATCGTGCCCACCGCCCAGCACCACAACGGTATCGGCCACACTCAATAGATACGACACCACTTCGAATTGCCGCGCATGAATTTGTTCCAGCGACAATCCTTCGCAGATGATGTTACCGGCATCCACTATCACAGCGCCTTGCGGCATTTCCTGGCCGCCGTTGCTCAGGGTTAGGCGGCTCAGCTGCTCGCGAATAGCGCTCGGAGCCAAGGCTGCACCTGCGCGACCGCCGTTTCTCTCTACGCCCATGTGCTGCGGCACACCCAGTATGGCAATGGCCGGCTTCTGTGTAATAGACTGATCTAAAGAATAACTGTGCGCACAACGTATATGATCGGCAAAGCGGCGATCAGCAGACTCGGCGCGCGGCGGCGGCGCTATGGTGGCGGGAGTGCAGAGTTCTCGAAGAGGATTGCTGTTCATGGCATTACTATTGGTGTGCGTTGATATCATTATCGTGAAAGATCCTTGCGAATACTATGTACCATATCTGCAGCTACTCTGTCCCACGAATAATATTCTCTTGCCTTAGCTGCCTGCTGTTCGGTATCACGTTTCATCCGGGTGTTCGCCAACGCAGTATTGATGAGCTCTGCAAGCTCTGCCGGCGATTCGGACTCTGCGCCCAGCAGATATCCGTTTTGACCATGGTGGACAATCTCCGGCATGGCGCAGGAATTTCTGGCGATCACCGGAACACCGTAGCACAGAGCTTCTGCGAATGCGATACCAAAGGCCTCGAAGTACGAAGGCATAACAAACAATTGCGCATGCTGAAAGTAGGAGCTTAACTGATTCAGCGGAGCATTGCCCAGCAAATGCACTCCGTCCGGCACGGGTCCTTGCCGCATCCATTCTGCCGGACCTGCAATCACCAGATCAACATCATGATGTTTGCGCACCTGCTCAAATGCATCCAGCAACAACTCTCCACCTTTTCGCTTAAAATCTCTGCCCACAAACAGCATATACTGCTTTTGCATAGGGCGCTCTGTTTGTGCCTGCACATTCACATTACAGCCGGCGCGCACCACATGAATAGCACCCGGGTCTATTCCGTACGCAGCAGCAGTGGTGCGTGCCGCATATTCACTCATGGCAAACAAACCCGCCGACTCCCTAAACACAGCGCGTTGGTAGTGTTCGCGTTTTTTTAGCAACGATGGCGAGTACGCCATGCGTTCGTAGCGACCCTGCAAAGGATCGGCAAGCACGCGACGCAGCTCTGCCACACACAAATCATAATAGATGTATTGCGGAGATGCAGACTTTGAAAGAAAGTCGAAAATGGAAATTACTGCATCGAGCTGCGGACTCTGCCGCATGGCTTGCAGCATTTTGCGTTCCACCAGGCGCGAATGCAAGGAACTGAGCATCACTTGAGAAATCACTTCGCCAAGCTGCGGCCGGTATCGAAGCGTAAGCACCTTCAGAAGTTTCAACAGCAGCGGATGCAACTGCCCGGGGATGTCGGCAATGTCGGCAATCTCTGTACCGGGCATTCGATGTAACGCTTGGAGTAGCGAATACGGCGTATGCGACCACGTCTTTTCTCGTGGCTCGGACCATTCGCATGCAAATCCTATACGCAGTGCTTTCTCCATTGTTTACCATGCATGAGTGCTGCGCGAATTTAGCCCCAACGGCCGAGCAATTGCCTAACGATCTACTCTTCACCCTGAGCGGCACCATGCGTATACTTGCAGGCGATAGCAGTTACGATACTTCGTCGTGTTTCGCAGCAGTATTTCGCAGCAGTATTTCGCAGCAGTATTTCACAGTAGAATTTCACAGCAGTTATTCCACAGCAGTTATTCCCCAATGCCTCAATGCTGGGACTTCAGGCCAAGACACATAAACAGTGGATAGAGGTTGCAAAGCAACACACCATTGATATTCTTATCGATCATGCTCACTGCGAGAAAAAAGCAGCGGTGTATGCCATGATCATGATTCAGCGATATCCTACAAAAACCAAACTGGTGCTGGAGCTGACGGATATTGCTAGAGAAGAGCTTGAACACTTCGACATTGTGATGCGCATACTCCAACGGCGCGGCTTTGCTTTGAAGCACGATCGCGGCAATGCATATGCAAAGCAATTGCACGAGCGCATCGAGAAGCAAGAGCCTGAGCGGCTTCTGGACTCGTTGATTGTGGGTTCGCTTATTGAAGCGCGTTCTTGCGAGCGATTCAGCTTGCTGGCAAAAGCAGTGGAAGATGCCGAGCTTCGCGATCTCTATGCAGGATTGTTAGCATCCGAGGCAGGCCACTATCGCAGGTATACCGATATTGCCCGCGAGTATTTTACTGCATCCAAGGTAAAAGCGCGCAGCCGCGAGTTTGCTCTTTTCGAGGCCGATATTGTGCGCAATCTGCATAACAGCCCCACGATGCACGGATAGTGGTATGAGTAGAGTGATTTGAATGCTTCGAATAATTAGAAAGACAACCGAACTCAAAAAAATTTTTCAACGATTTTTTCACGTCATGACAACAGCTACCAAAGGCCTGAGCTACAGCCTGCGCTCAACCGCCGCAACTATAACAACGACACTTGCCATCATGTGCCTTTGCTTCGT
>JBJOLU010000068.1:0-4570 GCA_046052705.1 Bacteroidota bacterium
TTCAACACATTCTGAACATCTAGCGAGACGGTAATATTATCCTTAGCAAAGCCGGGCAACGTTTGTGTGATGCGCATATCCAACGAGTGAATAAACGGCGCTCGCATGTTGTTTCTGGGAAGTACTTGTCCCTGATAGCTCTTCATAGTTTCGTTTGCATCGATGAAGGCCATAAGCTGTTGCCATATCTGTGGCGCAGTGCGTAGATCCACACCCCCCGTGGGCACGATAACGATTTTGGAATTGTAATCCTCGGGCTTGGGAACATAGATCAAATCGTTGAAGCTCACGCCATCGCCATTCATGTCACCACCGAAGTACACAAAGCTGTAAGGCTGGCCGCTATTGCCCGAGTAGAAAAAGTTGATGCTTGTGGTGGCTCGATCAAACATCTTCCAGGAATAGCCAAGATTAGCAGTGATACGATGGGGAACATCGAAGTTCGAGCGTGCAACTTCTGCATTGTTGGGGTCGGTAACATAGGTGTTCTGCCAGTTCGAAGAAGCTGTTGATGCCGTGGCAGCTTGAACATCGAACGCAGCACTCAGTACATAGCTCAAAGAAGCACTGAGACCGTACAGAAGAGGATTACGCTCGCTTAAACGGGCACTGACAAGACCGCTGTACTGATATCCGGCATCGCGAGAGCTCAAGTACAACACTTGTGTGTAGTACTTCGAGGCGTTAGAATCCACGCTGGTTCTGGACGTGTTTGCTGCGTATATCGGACGTCCGTCCAATGGTGAATTGGGCAATCGAAGTGATCGACGCAAATTCAAATTTTGGTAATCAACATTGTTGAAGGTTTGGCCGTACATACCTTCAAGGCTGAATGTCAGGTAGTTCAACGGACGCGAATCTAGCGCCAGGGTGGAGCGCCATACTTGCGGCGGAAGGAAACTGCTGCTCATGATATTGATGGCTGATGTTCGATCGTTCGAGCCGGCAAAGGTACCATCGCCGGGTTTGGGTGGATTATAGGGATCGAGCGAAACTTTCAGCGGCGTTTTGCCATCCACGCCAACCAAGGGCGAGGCTGTGCCGTTATCATTGCCAACAACAATTCGCGAGAACTCCACGCCGGTATTACTGAACTGATTCGAGAGCCATACCGCTGCAACTTTTCCCGTGAACAATCCGGTACCACCACGCAGCTGCAGAGTTTTCTCGCCGGAGATATCCCAGTTAAAGCCAATGCGCGGCGACCACAGTATACGCGAGTCCGGTAGGCGCGAGGTAGAGAGTCCGCCCGGAATTGCGGTATTTAATAGTTTCAGAGAATCGTTCAGCGAAGAATATCTATTGGCAAGTGAATCAAACACCGTGGCAAACTGCGCGTTCTGAACCGGAGTGTCCAGGTAGATAGGAATGTCGCCGCGAATACCTGCTTTAAGGGCGAAGGTGCTCGAGGGCTTCCATTCGTCTTGCACGTACAGTCCGGACTGCATCATGCTCCACACAGCTCTGGGCTGAAGGTTTCCCCCGGTAGCCGCTGTGTTTGCGTAGGTCAACGCATAGTAGCTGGGCGTGCTGTCGCGCAACGCGGCTGCATCGCGGAATACATAGGTGCCGAAGTAATCTTGTATAAACAGATTGTTGAAGCGGTACAACTCGTTGTGAGTTCCAACGCTCAGAGTATGCTGGTCTGTGGTGTAGCTGAAATCGTTGGTGAATGCCGCTTGCACCTGATGCAGTGAATTCGCCTGCGAGCTGCGCTCGGGGCCGAACAACACATAGTCCGTTCCATTCAGATAAACCTTCACCTGCGGGAAATCGTTAGACTGCAGAATGCGATTGTCGCTGGTCTCGGTATAGGTGACGCGCATTTCGTTTGCCACGTCGTTTCCTATTTGCGTATTCCATTGCAATACAGCAGAATGATTGATGCTTCTAAACTGGTTCAGCTGGCTGACCAGCGAAAACACCTGAGAAGTACGTTGAACATTGCGGTCTTGAAATGCGTTCGTGTAATTGTAGCGAAGCTGCAGCTTATTGCTTTCATTGACGTTCCAGTCCAAACGCGCAAGAATGTTGTAGGTGTTGTTGCGACTGGTAAACGGATCACTACTGCCGGCATCATACCCAAACTTTTCGCGAGCCACCGTACGTATCTCGTCGATCTCCGATTGGGTGTGCGGAAAATTGTTGATCATGGCCGGATTGTTGATACCAAGTTCCAGCGGACGCGTGCGCTGCCGAGTCTCTGCCGTCACGTGATAAAACAAGGTATTGGGAATGATAGCACCACCTACACGACCGCCAATCTGCACGTCGTTGAAGTTCGGATAGGGAGCCTGAGCGGCATCGGGACTTCTTCCCACAAAGAGCTGATTACGACCATAGCTGTACACTGAACCACTTGTGCGATTGGAACCACTGCGCGTAACGGCATTGACCACCGCGCCGGTAAAACCGCTTTGGCGCACGTCGTAGGGAGATACATTTACCTGCAGTTCCTGAATGGCATCCATGGATACCACGTTTGCATTGGCCTGCGATCCCGCCGTACCTGCTTGGCCAAGGCCGAACATATCATTGGCAACGGCGCCGTCAATTTGAACATTGTTATACCGAGAATTCGCACCTGCGATACTGATGCCCTGCAAGCCATCGTCCGAACCATAGCCCGTGGTTTGGGTGGCATAGGGATTAACGCGGGCGATGTCGGATATGGATCGATTGATGGACGGCGTGGCCTGAATCTCAGCCTCGCTCAGGGATGTGCCCGAGCCATTCTTTGATTGCTGAAACACCGCATCTTGAGTGGCTGTTACCACTACATCTCGAGTGGTCGTGGCAGCTTCGCGCATGGCTATGAATACGTCGGTATTCTCGCCGGCCGTAACACTGATATCGTCGCGCACAAACACGGCATATCCCACGAACGTTGCTGTGACACGAAAGTCGCTGCCTATACGCACGCCCGACACTCTAAAGGTACCGTTCTTGCGGGCAATGGCGCCGTACTTTGTACCGCTGGGAACGTGCAGTACCACTACTGTTGCGCCGCTTAATCCGGCGCCGGTTTTGGCGTCCGTAACTCTTCCGCTAACAGATCCGGTGGTAACACCTTGAGCCGATGCAAAAGTGCTGAGCAAAACAAAGAATACAAACGAGTAAACGAAAGACTTCATGCGGAGTTGAGCGAGGTGCCAAGAGTATGAACCCCGTGCAAACGGGATTGCAAAAATACAACCATGGGGCGGACTAAGACCGTTCTGATACGTGGGTTTTGACTTGGTAAAACTGCGCTTCAGATTGCCACAACCGAACTCGTGATAAACACTCCTGACAAACACTCCTGTCAAGCAGCAGTCCGATGGTCGGCGGTGTCCGTTCGGCCGGCGAATCTTCTGCTTACCAGCTCATGAATCACTACACCGGCTGTGATGCACTGAATCCACTCAAAATCCAGCTTAAAGCGAATGTTTGAAGTGTGTGTCAGACCATAAACAAGCGTTGTGTATGCCAGTATACACCAAATGGGAAGCAGCAGGTGGATATAGTTCCTGTAATAACGAGCGGATATCACCATTGTGATGATCAAAAAGAGCACGGGTAGCAATCTGCCCATCAGAAATGGCAACGACAGCCAGGAGCGATCGTAGAGAGGGGGAAAGGTCCAGTATCGCCATATCTGCACGGCGGTTTTTTGAGCGAATGAAGTAGGATGTTCACTGATGCTCTGAACAGCGATTTTCCTATAAAGCCTCTCGCGGGTCACATCGCTGCCGCAGCGCTCAAGACTATCCAGGGAGATACGGTTCTCTTGGCTAATAGTGTTGAGAGCCGGAACGCCATGACTTCGTTCCGAAAATCCTGTGACAACATTCATCCATACCGGTGATTTAAGTGGGATGAACTCGTTGAAAACAATGTAGTTGCGAATTGTCCACGGCGCCATGACACATAGGCAGGTAATGGCCATACCTGCAATTGATGTACCCTGACGCGCGAGCTTATACCACCCGTATAGAACAATTGGCAGAACTATGGGCTGGCACAGAATTACTCCCGCGCCGGCAATGCCGGCCGCGATCTTTCTTCTACTTCCTACAACTCTCGATGTTTGGAAACTCGTGGTAGGCATGCACTGCTGCAGTGCAAGAATCCATACCAGGCACAGGGGCACAAAGAGGTTGGTGGACTCCAGTGTGGACGGGTAAACAAAATAGGAGGGATGAAGCAACAACACCAGTGCAGCCGGGCCGGCTATAGAACCGAAGCCGAACCTTCGTAGTGCCACTAACAACAGCAGAGGTGCCATACCCACCAGCAGGTGTTGAATTAACGCGCAGGCGATAAGGCGATGGGATTCGGGAACTGCATACACTACGGCACTCAAGAACAGCGGATACACCGGTGCTTTGAGAGCAGTGGGCTGAAAGTTCACGGCGTTTCCGATACTATATCCGCGCCCTTCAGCTATGTTCACGGCAATGGAGTAATCCTCCATGTGCCGAACAGAATCTTCACCCTGATACAGCACCATTGCTACGCGTAGCGCAATGCTGATGCAGCATAGTAATGCGAAAGTGGATGGAGTTCCAAGGCGCTTCACGAATGCAGA
>JBJOLU010000069.1:0-3762 GCA_046052705.1 Bacteroidota bacterium
CTGCTACGAGCTTGCTCGGGATAGTGCAGGTTGTTTTCAATGAACGCTCGCAGAGCCGCGTTACCACCTTCGTATCGGGGCAAACGCAGAAACTCCTTCTCTCGACCTCGACGCGGGCGCAAAGACTTTGATTGTTGGTCTTGTTTCTTGGGCTTACTCATGTTGTGCTATTGCTTAGCTCTTGCTTTACTCTTGCTTTAACCTTGCACTGCTCGTGCTCTGCTCGTGTTTTGCTCGTGCAATGCGCATGCATTGCGCCTGCACTACTGCCGCATTGCGATTCAGGTATTCGCGTCCGGCTGCTCGCGCCGGGATATTCGTATCAGTCCACTCGCATCAGGGCACTCGCATGTAGTTCTTCGCGTTGGCGATTGGGGTCCGGTACGTTACTGCTTTGGGCAAAAGCTCTGCATACTTCTTTGTTTATCAGCTCTGCTTACTTATTTGCTCATAAGCTCTGCTTACTTCTTTGCTTTACGTGAAGCAGCTGAAGGGCGCTTGATTGCTTGCGGCGACGCTCCGTTGATAAAATTGCTCCAAGCATATTCACCGGGAACGGCTCTTCCCTGTTCGGCACATTCCATCAGGTACGTGGCGGTGGTCTCTACCACCCACTCGAAGTTATCGTCGCCCACCGAGCCCTTCTCGGCATCCGGTGCGGGGTTCATATAGTCGATAGCATAGGGTATGTCGTTTTCAACAGCAAACTCAATGGTGTTGAAGTCGTAGCTCAAGGCATTGCAAATACGCAAACAATACTCCTCCAGCTGTTTCTTCCGCTCCGGTGTAAGCGAGAACGATGCGCTGTAGCGCAAGTGGTGCGGATTGCGTGGTTCATAGGGCATGATATGCACGTACTTCTTACCAATGCAATAGCAGCGATAGTACTCCTGAAAGTTTACTGCAGCCTGAAGAGTCATACAAATAGAACCGGTTTCGTCATAGGCTTTGAAGAACTCCTCGCGAGAGTCCACCTTGTACACATGCTTCCAGCCGCCACCGTCGTGGGGCTTCAGAAACGCCGGGAAACCTACGTACTCGAATACTTCCTCCCATGGCAAGGGATATGTCATGTTGCGCATGGATTGCGAGGTTGTCTCGGGCGGATGTTCTTTGGTGGGCAGCAACACCGTGCGCGGTATGGGCACACCAAGTTTATTCATCAGGGCATAATTAAAAAACTTGTCGTCGGCACTCCACCAAAAGGGATTATTGATCACTCGGGTTCCACCCAGCGCAGCCACTTTGAGCATGGAACGATAGAACGGAATGTCCTGCGAAATGCGATCAAGAATTACATCGTATTTCATGATATCGTCCATACGCACGCCACCCACTTTAACGAACTCAGCGCGAATGTCTGCGTGCATTTTGCTATTGATACGCTCCACCACTGCAGGCGGAAACGATTGCTCCATACCGAAGAGTAATCCAATAAGTTTCATGGCTTGGTACCTTTTTCACAATGAGTGGAATTAGCGGCGAGCGAACGCCGTTTGCAACGTCTTCAACGTAAGCATCTTCTGCAAAGATACGAAAGGCCCGAGGCGGTAGTCAGGGATGCATTATCGCGGCGGCATTTGCTCGGAGCCCTGCAAGGGAGCTCCCTCGGGCAGAAGCTGATCGCCTGTGGCGGATACGCCTATGCCATCTACTCTGCCATCTGCTATTCCCTCGGCGCCACCAAAAAACGAGAATAAATACCGTAAGCCGGCGCGCACATGAAACACAGCCGGATCGTAATTCGCCGAAGGCGTTGATTGATTATACACTATAGGCGCCGATGCATCGGCAGCGGTAAAGAACGACGACACCTGATAAGAACACGAAAGCAGACCGCTTAGCACGCCGTGTTCGTCTTCGATAAAGGGTAGCACGACGCCGGCACGAATATCGAACATAGTGCCCACCAATGAACGAAGCGAAACTTCTTTGCCGTTCATCGAAACACTTTCGTCGCTACGGGAGCCGTCCTGCCACACGCGCCGTGCACTTATGGGAAGATGCACGCCGAAGCCGGCAAATACATTACCCATTCCTACGGTAGGGCACACCGAGGCGTAACGCATGGTCACTGCAAAAGGATCAGAAACACCGGCCACAGTGGAGCGTCGAACACTGCTCGATGATAAACCCATATCCAGGCCTACCGTAATGCCGGCGCTCTGCCATATGGGCAAAATGGTGTTGAAAAATATATCGGGTAGATCCTCAATTCCCGGCTGAAATCGCCAGCCGCGCGGAGGAGTAACGGTATTGACAGAGGAAGAAATCGAGGTAGAAATTCCTACTTCGAATGGACGCGGTGTATCTTGTGCAAGCACGTGCAGGCTGAGCACAAACATTGCAAGAATATAAAGTAAGTTCTTCATCCGTGAAGCTTGTTGTGACGCGTAAAAGTACATAGGTTTCACTCATTGATATCGCACACATCATGAACCGCCGATCTTTTGTTCAACATCTGGGTGCATCGCTGGCAGCAGTGGCCGGCATGCCTGTTACATCTAGCTCACCAACTATGAATTCTCGCTCTTCAGCTACGGACCTAAACTCTTCAACCGGCAAAAAAAATCAGCGCGTGGCGGCTCTTGCATCACGCACCATGCACGAGCTTCAAGAACTTTTGAACACGGGAGCGGTAACGAGCGAGCAGCTTACACGCGAGTATCTGCGCTGCATCGAGGCCACGAACATCAAAGGTGTAGCGTTGCGCGCGGTGATATGTACGCATCCCGATGCTTTGCGCGAAGCGCAAAAAATGGATAAAGAACGGCGACGCGGCAACCTTCGCGGACCGCTCCACGGGGTCCCTATTCTTATCAAGGATAACATCGATACGCGGGATATGCCTACCACGGCGGGGTCGTTGCTCATGGCATCGCATCAGCCGGGAAGCGATGCACCGCTTGTAAAAAACCTGCGTGAAGCCGGTGCCATCATTTTGGGAAAAACAAATCTTAGCGAGTGGGCGAACTTCCGATCCACTCGTTCGTCCAGCGGATGGAGCAGTATAGGCGGACAAGCGCGTAATCCTCATGTGCTCGATCGTTCGCCATCGGGATCCAGCTCCGGCTCTGCCATTGCCGTGGCGGCCTCGTTGTGTGCCGCTGCCATCGGCACCGAGACCGATGGTAGTATTGTGTCGCCGGCATCGAGCTGCGGCATCGTTGGATTCAAACCTACCGTTGGGCTTATTGATCAACAAGGCATCATTCCTATCTCCGCAACGCAAGACACCGCCGGGCCCATGGCACGCAGTGTTCGGGACTGCGCGGTACTCATGAATATTCTGCAGCAACCGGTGCACACCGATCCCTATTCTGCCACGTCATCTCCCGCGGCTTCATCTTCCGCGGCTTCACCATCTTCGCGAGCATTGCCCGATCACACGGCCTATCTGTATCCGGAAGCTCTTCGCAGCAAACGCATCGGCGTGGATGTTTCCTACAAAAATCATCTGCCTGCCGTGGTTGAGTTATTCGAGAAAAATCTAAAGCTACTTCGCGCATGCGGTGCCGACATCATTGAGTGCTCGCTGTTCAGTGCAGTGCAAAAACGCACCGGGTCGAAGGAGTGGGACGTATTGCTCTATGAGTTCAATCGCGACCTATCCGCCTATCTAAAATCGTCCGGCGCGCCGGTGCATAGTCTGCAGGAACTTATAGACGCAAACATCAAGAATGCCGATCGCTGCATGCCTGCATTTGGTCAGGAAATATTTACCGAAGCAGTGCGCGCAACGAATTCGCAGGAGTATACCGC
>JBJOLU010000070.1:0-14045 GCA_046052705.1 Bacteroidota bacterium
GCTTTAATACTGCTCTCCATGACTACCATATTTCCGTGCTTGCCCTCCGAAAAAATGGCAATTGCGTGGGATAATTATTTGTCTATCTTTTCCTGAGCTATGTTCCGTGAAGTATCTGTTGTTGCTCTTTGGCGAGCATCGCGAGGACATCACGTTAGTATTCCGAAATGTAGCTACGTATCAATGGAGAAGTGTCATGAAGACTGCTGCACAACTCGTTCTCTGCCTGCTTGTATCGTCCAGTGCGCTAGCTCAAAACTATGTTTGGAAGTACTGGGGAAAGTTGAACTATGCGCGGAGAAACTACCCTGCTATTAACCATGCGGTAGTTCTTGATCCCTGCAGAATATTGGTCGCGGGCGGTCTTACCGGCGGAAACAGTGGCACGTTCGGCCAACCAACGCGTAAGTGTGAAATCGTGAATGCATGTTGTCCTGTAGTATCGATAACGGGAGACATGGTCTACCCGCGCTCAGAGCATATTCTTCTTGTGGCTCCGGATTCTAATGTTATTGCCATTAATGGAATGACCGCGATCACCGACGAGGGGTCTTTTTACGGTCCTGTGACGAACACGGTGGAGCGATACAATCGTTCTACGGGAACATGGTCGGTGATCGGAAACACACTTGTAGCGCGTCGTCAGGGACAGGGCGTATTCATAAGCGACAACGAAATATTTATTGTAGGCGGGCGCTTTGCAGGCCTAGGTACTACTGCTCATGCTGAGATTTTCAATATCACCACCGGCACGAGTACAGCAGTTGCTCCTGCACCAATGCCAATCAACATGCACGTAATGAGCAAGGCATCCAATGGTGATGTGTTGATAGTGGCAGGCAGAAATGGCGGCACAGATGCTGTACGTACCAACAATGTGTACCGCTACAACAGATCCACGAATACGTACACACTGGTAGGAACTGTTCCCAGTCAGGTTCGTTCACTCGCGTTACTTAAACTGTTCGATGGTAAACTGCTAGTGTCCGGCGGGATCATTACTGAGACAGGACCCGACATCGCCAACTTTATCTCTAAGGAAACGAATGGAGTGTTTGCCAACATCGGAAATAGTATCTATCCGCGTTGGGGCCATGGAATAGGCCAGATAAACAGCGATAGTTGTATACTGATGGGTGGTGGCTCATATGGCCTTTACACCACTCAACCGGCATGCGATTGGGTAAACGTAACAACCGGCCAAGTGTCTGCGGGACCGCCCTTAAATCTGGGAGTGGCAAGTTTTAATTATGCTACTGTACCTATACAATTTCCGGGCGAAGGTAGTCCGCGCGGTAACGTTTTTGTAATAGGAGGTGTTAGCGATGCGGCGGAGATGCTTGCGGAAGCACCAAGAGATTCCATCTTCGTTCTTACGAAGAGACAATGTAAGTCGTCAGACACGGTGTTTGCAATGCTGTCGTCCGATTCATGTTCATCCACAGCGAAGATGTGGATAGACAGCATTGGTGTTTGTAGGTCACCTTCCGGAATTCGTTGGGACTATGGAGACGGAAAAAGTCAAGTACGCTCTCCATGGAGCTCTCTTCATCGGTATGATTCATCAGGAACATTTGTCGTGCGCGCTACACTCTTTTTTGTGGGCTGCAACGACTCCCTTACCCTTACGCGTAGAATCACAGTTACTGCCCCGCTTCGTGTAAGCGCGTCGCCCAAACAGCCGGTTCTTTGCTACGGAGATTCCGGCGCCGTCCTCACTGCCACCGGTGGTGTGCGATACGAATGGCGTCCTGCTTCCTCGCTGAGTTCGTCGGTAGGGGCAACGGTAATTGCAAAACCTACCCGGACCACCACATACTATGTACGTGGTTACACTACCGATGGCTGCAGCTCGGAGGATAGTGTTGTGGTAAGCGTGATTCCTCGGCCTAACGTAAAGATTGCCGGTGCTCCGGTGATGAGTGTTTGCTCCGGCTCAGACTCTGTGTCGCTGGCTCTTACAACCGGCGTTGGTGTGCGTAGTGTGCGGTGGTTACCGCGAGCAAAAGTTGCCTGCGATTCATGTTTGCAAACTCGGGCATTATCCGGCGCGCCCTCTACATTCATTGCCATCATCACCGATTCCTCGGGTTGTGTGTGGACCGATACTGTACGTGTGGCTCTGCGTATTTCATCCACGGCGCGCATCAATGGCGCGCCTGTGATTGGCATCTGCAAGGGCGGCGATTCCGTTCTGCTTTCCTTAACATCGCTGGCCGGTGTGCGCAGAGTGCAATGGATCCCGCGCATAGGCCTGGCCTGCGACACGTGCAGGCAAACCAAAGCCCTGCCGAGCGTCACAACCACCTACACTGCCGTGATCACGGATACAGCGGGATGTGTGCGCACCGATACACTCCGCATTCAGATTGGTTCGGGGTCGAAGATTATGTTGGCGGGCGGACCGCAATTCATCTGTTTCAAAAACGATTCCGCGCGAATACTTGTAGCCGGAAAGGTGCGATCGGTGGTGTGGACTCCGTCTGCGCTCGTAGCCTGCGATACGTGTGTTTCCATGTTCGTCAAACCGGCAAAGACCACCACGTACCGCTTCTCTGCGGTAGACGTGAACGGCTGCACGCTGGACGATTCCGTAACAGTCACGGTATTGCCCAAGGCCGCCGTGGATATAGATCCCGACACCACTCTCTGTGCATCAACACCCCTGCGGGTGTCGGTGTACGGAACGTATGAGCGTGTGGATTGGTGGCCGGTGTCGGGCGTGATTTGTCCCACCTGCCCTACGGCATTGCTGCTGCCTGTTCCCGGACAAACCGTCACCTATTACGTGCGCGGTCGCAATGGAAACAGTGCGGATTGCGATGCAGTAGATTCGGTGCGCTTTCGTTTTGCGCCGGGTATCGAGGGTCAGCTTTCCGATAAGCAAATGTGTGTTGGTGATAGTGTAGTGGTTTCTCTGCGCCGCTTCGGTGGGAAGCTCTCGTGGACTCCCGCGTTGAAGCCCACCTGCGACACCTGCACTACCTACGTAATGAAGCCAACAAAAACCACACGCTATGTGCTCACGGGCGATTCGCTGGGATGTGTGTCCCGCGATACTATGGACGTAGTGATTTCGCCTACCACACTTCGTGTGCCGGCCACACTTAATGTATGCGAAGGCAAGCGCGTTTCGATTGGAGCAGTCACCAATGCCGATGCCATTCAATGGTGGCCGGCGGTGGGATTGTCGTGCACGAATTGCGCAAGCCCCGTGCTTACTGCCACGCAATCTCGAACCTACTACGTTAACGCCGGCCGAGGATCGTGCGTGGTGCGTGATAGCGTTCGAGTAGTAGTGCTTCCGACTCCGGTGTTTAGCGTGAGCCCCATAGACACTACTGTTTGCTCCGCGCAGTCGGTTACTGTGGTAGTGCGTTCCCAAGTGCCCGGCACCACTGTGGTGTGGAATACCAACAGCGATTTGAGTTGCTTTGAATGCGACAGCGTGCGCATACGTCCCGGTAGTAACGACTCCTGGTACACAGCGCGAATCAGCACACCCGGTGGTTGCGATAGTCTGTTGAATGTGCGCATTCGAACTGTTGCCCCGCCGGTGTTTAAAGCTCAAGCATCGGCTGTGCGCATATGCGCGGGAGATATAGTGCGGCTGAGCATTAGCGGTGATACTACCGCGAGATACACATGGAGTGCGCCGGCGTCGAGCTTGCCCGGTATTGCCTGTGATACCTGTGCCCGAACCGGCGCACAACCCCAACGCACAACTACCTTTATCGTTCGCGGTCAAACGGCAGCGGGATGCATGAGCATGGATAGTGTGCGGGTGATTGTGGATAGCATGCCGCGAGTAGTGCTCACGCCCGACACATCGGTGTGTGTAGGGGAGCGCGTAGTGCTTCGAGTGAGTGGGGGCGATGTGGTTCAATGGCGGGCAAACTCCGCGTTGAGTTGCACGGATTGCTATCAACCGATAGCGACCATCGGTTCTACATCTGTGTTCCGTGTACGCGTGTCATCCAAGTCAGGTTCAGTATGCGTGCTTGATACATCCGTTACCGTTACGGCGTTGCCCTGCGTTCGCGAAGTGCAGCTTACAAGTACATCGGTGGGAGTAATCAGTGCGTGCGACAGCGCTTTGTCTCAGTGCACCCTTCGCAATAGCGGCAACACAGCCGTGATACTGGACAGCATTACCGTTGCTAGCGCCAATGGAGCATATCTACGGGCCGCTGAACTAGCCGGCGTAAACTCCACACTACCGAAGCAACTCATCAACAATGGCGACAGCCTGAGCTTTGCCGTTCACATACTACCCACCGGTGCAGGAGCCGTGTGGGTGGACCTGCGATTGCACTTTAGGGATAGTGTGCGCACCCTACGTGTGGGAGTGATGAGCACGGTAGATCGCGTAGTGGTGCAAGTGCCATCCCTTGCGGGAGTGCGCCCGGACACACTGATCACCCTTAGCTGCGCGGTAAGCAGTACTTCGTGGCAAACATTGATGATAAAGGATAGCGTGTTGATGCACGTGTTCATAGACTCCACAGCAATGATCTACGATTCGTGTTCGCCGGGTGCGGATCTACCCCTGGACTGGACTGCACTCTATGCGGCATCGCGCAGCACACCCTCGCATGCGGTGTTCGAACTTCGTGGACCTTCGATGCTAACAAACAACGGCGTGTGGCTGCTTCCCGTGTTCAGAACCTTAGTGCCGCGCTCATCATCAAGCAGCGCTTCTGCCCGCCTACAGCTTGTTACCGTGAGCGGACCGTGTGTTGAGTATGGCACAACGCCGGCAGTAATTTCATTTACATCCTGCGTGCTGGATTTGCGTCAGGTGGATTTCAGCTCCGTGACGAGTGGATTGTATGCCGTGCGCCCAAATCCTGCGCAAGGATCCGGCATCACGGTGAGCTATGGATTGTCGTTCAAGGACGAAGTGCGTATAACCTTGTTCGCAGCCGATGGGCGAGAGATAGCAAAGCCGGTAGATGGTGTGCAATCGGCGGGTATGTACGAGCTTGAACTCTCCACGCGCGGCCTGGTGCCGGGCACCTATGTGCTTCAACTTCGGGCTCAGGGTCAATTCTTTACGACTTCCTTTGTTTTGGTGCCATAGATTGTCCGGAATACACGTTTGTCATTAATGATTCAACTAGCCCCTATACTATGGCCTGAGTTTGTTTGCTTGTGTGTTATATGAAGAATGCATGAGCTTAACGCGATTGCTCTTTTGATTTAGCAACAGCCGGGAGGGCTATTTTTAATCCTAAAAAAACCACGAATGGCCGTTCCCGCGGGTTGCGTAAATTCGCCCCACTCACGGACCACGTCTATTACTTGTCATGGCAATTTCCCTCGATACCATACTCGATGTTCTTCGCCCCGTCATTGGCGAAGCGCAAACCACTACACACCACGGGCAGCACACGATTACCGTGAACAGTTCGGACCTGGTGGACGTTCTGCGCGAGTTGCGCGATCATCCCCGCACATCGTTTGAACAGCTTGTGGATGTTACTGCAATCGACTGGTTCGATAAGCGTACACCGCGCTACGAAGTAGTGTATTTCTTGTATTCTATTTCAAACAAGGATCGTATTCGTATCAAGACCGGTGTTCCGGAATCGAATATGCATGTGCCGTCGGTAGTGTCGTTGTGGGAGAGTGCCAATTGGTATGAGCGCGAGACCTACGATATGTATGGCGTTATCTTCGACGGCCATCCTGACCTTCGCCGCTTCTACATGCCCGAGGATTACGTAGATCCCGTATCCGGCGAAGCGTTGTATCCTTTGCGCAAGGATTATCCTTTGATGGGTATTCCGGGCGCCGCGCCTATTCCGGAGTTTCCCGAGCGCGATCGCTGGAAACGCGAGAAAGAAGAATACCTTAAGCAGTATCCGGCTAATCCTTTGGATACCAGCTACAACGTGTAACGGGCACTGCAGATCATCGAGTGAATTCCCGTACTCATTGATCAAACACTACCTGTAGCCGGCAGCAGTTGTTCTTGCTCCAAACGCAAGCGTAGCGCTTGCACCCTATCGTTCCAATCAACCAGTGGCGACATCGTATCACGGTGCATGTGCGTGGCCAGTCCCGGCATGGGTGATACCGCCAGAACTTTTCCGAAAAAACTCAAGCGGCCATAGAGCTTTTTGCTGAGCAAGCGGTCGTTCGCGCCTTTGGCCGATCGCATCAACAGCGGCATATGCTTGCGCAGCGTGGAGCCCATAAGCAAAAAGGTAAAGGTGGTGTCGGTGATTTGCCGCCAATGGCAATCGTTGCTGTGAAAGATCAGCGAGAAGCGCCGGTACTTGCCATTATAGCGGTCTGGATAATCGGTGGGATGCACTACCAGATCTCGTTTGCGCAGGTCGATAAACGAGCTCCATGTATACAGGCGTTTGGTGTGATCCATCCACTGCTCCGGCGTACTGATGAATCGATGAATGTACTGCAGAGCGTGCGGAACATGAATGTAATCGTCTTCGCAGAAATACACCCAGTCGTTGTCCGCAATGCCCGCACCCATGCGCAATGCCTGCCGTATAGATTCTTCGTTACCAAAGTTCCCATTGGTAACGGATACTCCGCGCACACGGAAATAATGCTGCAGATGCGCGCTTAGTTTATCTCCCAGAACATGAATGGTATGCGGCACATCGCGCAGCGCATCGAGCAAACTCTCGAAGCTCAACTGCACAAGAGTGGTTTTATCCAGCATGAACGGCCGCGGATTGTTATTCACTGCATTCACCACATCGCAGGCGCGAAAGATTACATGAATGGTTGGTTGCTCTTGCCTGTTCATGCTCGTTCCAAAATATTCAACAACTTTTCTTTCATTCTCTGCGGAGTGTATTCCTGCAGTTGCTCCCAGGCGTAGTCTGCAGCTTGTGCTGCAAAAGCATCGTCTGTCAGAACGCGCCGTGCCATGCTTTCTGCCTCGGTAACATCAAAGGGCGACTGCACTGTAAGCTCAGGAAAAAACCGCGCTGAATGCCCCGTACTGATAGTGCTCACCAGAGGCACGCCCAGAGCAGCGGCATCCAGAACAAATCGGCCCCAGGTGTAGCGATCATCCAGGTTCAGCCAAAGCGCAGACGAGCTTGTAAAGCGATAATAGTCTTCGAACCACATCTCGTACTGCACATCCACTGCAGGTGTATGATAGATGCTATCAGCAAACTGCTTGTTGATATCGCGATTGACAAAACTCCCGGTGCTTTGATAGTTCCGCACCAACGTGTTCAGCTTGCGTGATAAACGCCGCTCGTAGCCGGTGATAGGAAGGCTGAGGTTCTTTGCTACTGCATACTCGCTCCACCGAGTTTTAAGGAAGGGGCAAATGTGCACGCTGCGTTTGCGCTGTGGCCACGGTGTGGCACAGGCGCGCACGCCGTGCGCAGGATAGGGTATGCCCAGGGTGTGCACCGGCGATGCAGTGAGCGATTGAATAAACGGGTGCGCATGAACATTGATGCAATTCACAAAGGTGCCTGCATCAAACAACTCCCGCAGATGCGGCAGTGGACGAAGATACCAGCGCATATCGCCCTCCAGCAGGTTCACCCATTGCACATGCGTCGGACGATTTTCCGCAAGCGCACGAACAGAAGCCAAACGCTGCGGCTCGGTAATGGCATTCAAGTTCATGATGACAACATCATGTTCGGCAATCATTGCGGGTGTGAGCTCGCGTCCACACACATAGTTGCCACCTGTGGCAAATACCCACGCTTCCACACCGCTTACAAGCCCGGCTTCATGCGCGCGCTCGGCCGCAGTCCACCTGCCCTTATTGCCGCCCACCACAAGCACACGCGGCAAGGATGCATGTGCGGAAGTGTGTGAAGAGTTGCTCGAGGAGTTTGCAGTAGTGTTCATGTATCTATTCGCCAACGAGTATGCAGTGGTGGTATGATGCGCTTAGCGTGAGGTCTGCTGGGGTTTCAGCACTACTACGCGCGCGCTCAACGGCTCCAGCGGCAATACTTCCGGTAGAGTCAACTCTACCGACCTAAGTACATCTCTGCATGCTCGATTTCCCTGAAGTATATCATCGAAGCGTTTCATGGCCACCGTTCTCGGAACGGTATCGGCATTGATAACAGTGAGCACCATTTGGTCTGCCGAGTATCGCACATAGCCGTACACACCATTCTCCGGAGCGATGTGCATGGTGTTGCCTTTGGTAAGCGCTGAGCTGGTGCGGCGGAAGTTGGCCAAGGGTGCAAGAGCGGCGATGCACGCTTTTTCTTTGTCGCTGCGCTGGCTTGCGTTGAAGATACTCCGTGTATCCGCAGGCCAACCGCCGGGCATGTCTTCGCGAATAGTACCGTGTTCTTTTACATCGCTGAAGCCTGCTTCTGTTCCGTAGGTAATGCAGGGAATTCCGCGAAGCGTAAGCAAGAGTGTCAAGCCCAATCGTAAACGCTGAAGGCTACCATCCAATACACCAAGAATGCGAGGTGTGTCGTGATTGTCGAGGAAGATTACTTCTTTCATTGGATCGGGATACAGGTAGTCGGCCGCGAGGACGCGGTAGAGTCGGCCCACGCCGGAGTCCCACCCGGATGTTTTGGTGAGCACATCGAGCAAGGCAAAGTGAACCTGGAAGTCTGTCGATCCGGGAAGGTGTGTGTTGCGGTTGTATTTGTAATTCTCCAAGTAATACGCTTGGGATGCATGAGAGTCTACCCAGGTTTCGCCAAACAAAAAGATACCCGGGAAGCTTTGACGCACGCGTGCATTAAGCGCCGACATGAAGTCTTGATCGGGATACGTGTAGGTATCAATGCGTAGGGCATCGATGTCGGCTTCCTCGATCCACCATAACGTGTTTTGCTCCAGGTAGCGCGCGCAATGCGGGTTGCGAGCGTTTACATCCGGCATGTGTTTGTCGAACCAGCCATTGCTAAATCGCAGCTTGTCCTGCGGCGCTGCATAAGGATCGTACAGTGACACCTCACGTCCGTTGGTTTGGGTGTATTCCGGCCATTGGTTAAACCACGAACTGTCCGGCGGAGAAATTGCCAAACGATGCATGCTTCCTGTGTGATTATACACCACATCGGCCACTACTCTCATGTTGCGCGCGTGAGCTTCTTGTACAAGCGCGCAGTAATCACTGTTCGTGCCGTAGCGAGGATCAATACTATAGTGATCCGTTATGGCATAGCCGTGATAGCTGGCTTCGGGCTGATCGTTTTCCAGAAGAGGGCACATCCACAAAGCAGTGACGCCAAGCGAAGCAATGTGATCCAGATGTTTACGAATACCGGCAATGTCTCCGCCATGGCGTCCGTAGGGCTTCGCACGATTTACCACTGGCTCGTGCATAGCGGGGAAAGCATCGTTTGTTGTGTCGCCGTTGGCAAAGCGATCGGCCATGATCAAGTATACAAGGTCGGCGGAGTTCAGGCCTATAGAGCGGTGTTTGTTTGTATCTCGTGCGCGCAGCTCGTAACTAAACTCTGCAGAGCCGGTTGGTGCTTGAGCCAGCAGCTGAATGCTCTGTGGCGGCGCATTTGCTGCGACGAGAAGTTGCACATAATGATAGCGTGAATTCGAACAGCGCGTATCGCTTAGTAATGTTACGCTCTTACCGCGAACGCTTATGGTAGACTGTGCAAGCTGTTCGCCCTCTACGAGCAGCTCCAAAGTATCGCTGCCCAAACCCGGCCACCAATGCGGCGGGTCTACACGGGTGATACGCGGCTGCGCAAGTACTGTGACGGCAACACAGCTAATGATGATGGCAAGGCAAATACTTCGCATACAACATAGGTTGGTGAAAAGACTACTACGGAAGTTGCAGTAGCAGCAGACAACCGAGCCGGTAATCGAGCAGATAACCGAGCAGACAACCGAGCCGGCGGCTTGAAATGCTTGTAAAGATAAAACCCACCGGGAACTCGGAAGAAGCGGTTCACGCAACGCTTTACCACGGCTTGCTTATTTCCAGTGCAAGTTTGATCATCAGGCGGAAGGCCGCATCCGGGTGCGCCACCTGATTCACCGTGCCGGTGATAAAGAGATTTTTGCTTGGCGCAAAGAAGGCCACCGTGCCGGATAGTCCGGAATGCCCCACAAACTCCGGTATGGAACCGAAGGGATTCATATACCACGGAAGGGCAAAGCGATGAATGCCGATGCCGGCTTGCAGCGGCGAGAAAATATCATTCCACACATACATCTGTGTGAGGTAGGTAACAGGGAAGAACTTGCCGTTGAAGAATGCGCGCAGGAAGGTCATGAGATCACTGGCGGTGGATACCATGCCGCCATCGGCAGTGAACGAGGCCATGGCATGCGGTATGTGAAGAGCTTGCTCCCGGTATCGCATCACCTGCGGGCGCTCGTCCGTGGGATCGGCATACATATAGGTGTTCTCCAGATGCAGCGGATCCAGAATGCGCTCTTGAAGTACCTGTGCCAGTGGCTGCTTGGTGATGCGCTCAATGATCAGGCCAAGCAGTTGATAGTTCGTGTCCGAATAAAAAGCTCGCTTCGGTGTGTTGGGAGCAAAGGGTGCATCGAGCGCGCGCGTTTTTTTGATAATGGTTTCTATACTCCACGATTGATCGATGCTGCGCTGTAACGCATCCTGCAAGCTTGTACCGTCGGCGCCCTTCTGCCCGAAGTAATCGGGAATTCCCGATGTATGGGCCAGGAGATTTTTGATGCTCACGGAGTTGTAGTAATCCGTGCCGCCCACCACCACTAGGCCGCGCAGAATCTCAGGTTCCAGGTAGGTGGCAGCTCTATCGTCCAGCCGCAATTTGTTCTGTGAGCGAAGCTGATGAATCACTGCAGACACAAAAAGCTTTGTGGTGCTGGCAATAAAGAACTGCGAGTGGGTCTTCATGTCGCCGCCGGCCCCTGCCCACAAGTCCTGCGGTGTTTGCACACAGAAGGATGTTCCGAAGATCTTTGTTCGATCAACGGCGCGATCTAAAATCGATTGCAATCTGGAGGGCTTTAGCATAGGCACCTGATTGTTGTGAGACTATGTGTTCAATCCCCTGATGTCTCTTCCCCTGGTACCGCAATGTCTCGGGCTTTACCTGTTTCATGCGATGTTAAGGAACAATAGCCACATAACAATCGCTAAGTCTATAAAAATCGATTACATAGGTAGCCAATCTCCCTCTCTAAGAAGCAATGATTTTTAGATCTAAAGACTACTTGTCTTTAATTAAACCCTCATCTTGCAATGGAGGTCCGAACACGTACGATTCAAATACAACATCCATGCATACGTAACTGATGTATATGAACATCATCGAACACTTGCAGCTGCTGCCTCATCCCGAGGGCGGATTCTATCGCGAGTATTACCGCGGAGACCTGAATATATCTACACCTCAGGGCGATAGATCTACGGCTACTGCTATCTATTTCTATTTGCCGCCACACTCGCGCTCGCATTTTCACCGATTGCGCAATGATGAGTTGTGGTTTTGGCAACATGGTGGCACCGCAACCGCTTATCTACTGCATAGCGATGGCACACTTGATACACACCAAGTGGCGTCGCCTGCAAGCGCACACCGGGGCTTCATTCTTTTTCCTCGAGATACGTGGTTTGCCGCCGAGACCCAAAGCGAAGGCGTGCTGGTATCATGTGTGGTGGCGCCGGGTTTCAGCTTTGCAGACTTTGAACTTGGCGGCCGAACAGAATTACTTGAAGCATATCCAGCGCATGCCGAAGTGATTGCGCGATGCACGCGCGAGGAAAGTTTGTAGCAATTGGCGAACGAATTGAAGCGAACCAAACCAAACCAAACCAAACCGAACCAAACCGAACCGAACCAAACCGAACCGAACCGAACCGAATGCACATATATGCACATACTTGCATAGCCGGCTTCAAGAAGCACGCGCCGCCGGCGGATATGCACTCCGTGGGTGCATTGCTTGCGGTGCTTATTGCCATGTTGTGTAGTCCGCAATCCATAGCCCAACAGCATGATGTGTTCTTTCCCGCTCCACTAAACTCTTTAGAAACACAAGCATGTGCAGGGGCCTCGATCACATTCATTCCGCGGCCCATCGCCGAAGAGGAGATTCGGCAAATACCGCTTGCAGAGATGCGCGCTCGATTGGGCTTGCCCTTGGGCTTTGCGGCCACGGGCAGGTTGGCCACCAATGTGATCACTACACTTGCAACTCTTGGGGCACAGTGGAGCAGAGAAACACCCTATGGCGCGTTTGGCCTGGGGCTTGAGGAAACCTTTGTGTACGGTTTTGCCACTATGGACGGCTTCGATGTGGATTACCGCGGCTGGCTAACCACTCCATACATCACTATGGGTTGGAGCGTGGGTGATATCAACGTGAGTGTGCGAGCAGAAACCACCATCATTACCGAACGCACAACTCGCGTGGGCGAAGTAATTAGTGCGAACGAAAAGAACGCCCGCGCCGGCAATGCAATCAGTGTGGCTGTAGAACAACCGTTTACCAAATCCACGCGTGTGCTCTTGGGTTTGAAAGTGAACAATCTGCGCTCGGCCTATCAATCCTGGCTTGCGTTCTCTACCTTCAACGATCCCTTACTCTATCCCGAGTTTTTTGTGGGAGTGCGTCTATGAAGCAATTCTCTCCCGCTCTACTGCTGACGTTCACAGCGCTGAGTATTCTGCTGAGCGCATGCGATAGTGAGCTTCGTGTAGTGGAGCCGGATACTAGTGTGCTCCGTGAGCTCGATGGCACGCGTCCGCTCACTCGTCGCGCCGGTGCGTGCGTGGAAGGTATATACCGGGTGCTTCGCGGCAACGATCGCGTTGGCGACACGGTAGTAATCAAAAGCTCTACTGCAACATTGAGTATGTTCTGCGCGAAGAACTTCATGTACGCAATTCTTGATTGTGGCTTGGGCGATTCTACGCTTAGTGCCGCCGGTTACTGGCGCAATGCCCATTCGCCGCAAACGGGATTGTGCGTGATGCGCATGGCGGCACACGAAGGCGGAATAGCAGTTGCAAGCGAGCAACGCCCCGGCGCAAGTACTCTGCGCGGCAGCTTAGGTACGGATACCGACCCGCGTGGCGACTCCCTGGTGCTTGAATATGTGCGCCCGTTGCATCAAGGGCAGACGGACTTTGCCATTCTGGCGCATCGCGGCGGTGGACGCAACAGCGATCGCCTGCCGCATTCGGAAAACTCCGTGGAGCTGATTCGAGTGGCAGAAAAGTATGGCGCAACCGGTGTGGAGATTGATGTGCGCCTTACCAAAGACGGTGTGCCGGTGTTGTATCACGATGAAAACTTCAACACCCGCTTGGTGAATGGTGAATACATGGTGGGGCCCATAGGAAATTATACCTATGCACAGATCCAAACGTTCTGCCGCCTTGTGAACGGCGAGCGCCTGCCAACCTTGCAGGAAGCGTTGCGAGTGATTGCAGACTCAACGCAGCTGCGCACGGTGTGGCTGGATGTAAAAGAGGCCGCTTCGGTGGAGCAGATTATTGCCCTTCAGCAAGACGCACTTGCTCGCGCTCGTGCGCTCAATGCCAAAGGCCTTCGAGACACACTGGAAGTACTGTTTGGGCTAGCAAGCACCGATGTTTACAACCGCTTTGTTGCCCAATCGAATTTCTCTAGTGTACCCTCGGTGTGCGAGCTCGGAGTGGATCAAACACACACTGCGGCATCGCGCGTCTATGGCTCCAGATGGACCCTTGGTACCATGAGAGAAACCGTGCAATCCCTGCATGCGCGCGGCACTCGCGCCTTTGTATGGACACTGGATGCCGACGAGTTCATCACTCGATTTCTTAGCGAAGGTTCTTTTGATGGTATGCTCACGAACTATCCCACGCTCGTAGCGTATTACTACTATACCCAACCATGATATGAAGTTCGCTCGTTGTATTGCACTTGCTGTAACGCTCTGCCTCGCTGCCGGCGCCGGTACATCTGTGGCCTGCCGCGCAGACGAGCCACAGCCCTCGCGCATTGTTGTGCAGGGTGCAGGCGGAGTGAGTATGTCGTCGGTAGTGCGTAGTGTGGATGTAAGCAAGGCGGAGTACTCGCGCACCGGTGTGGCGGGCAATCTGCGTGTG